>CADEFX010000174.1:5111-10423 GCA_902826715.1 uncultured Hyphomicrobiales bacterium
ACGGACGTGCCTTTCAATCCCGCCGTCAAGGACGGACGCGGCACGCGCGGTCTTAAGGTCGCCAAGTCGAACTGGGCCAACGTGCTCGATACACCGCCCTACGAGGCCTATCAGGTGACGTGCGGACTGACTTTCACCTTCGGCGGCCTCAAGATCTCGACCGGCTGCGAGGTCGAGGACACAGCGGGGCAAGCGATGCCCGGGCTCTACGCGGCAGGCGAGCTGGTCGGCGGCCTCTTCTACCACAACTATCCCGGCGGCACCGGCCTCACCTCCGGCGCGGTGTTCGGCAAGATCGCGGGCGAAGGCGCCGCCGCGCATGCGCTAGGACAAGCCCAGCGCGCGCGTTGAAGCTCTTCGCTTCGATCACGATCAAATCCTGCCGGTCAGCAGCAGGACGATCAGGATCAGGACGACGATGCCGATGCCCCCGGATGGCCCATAGCCCCATCCGGAGCTGTGCGGCCAGTTCGGCAATGCGCCGATCAGAATAAGGATCAGGACAATCAGTAGTATCGTGCTCATGTATCTCCTCCACCGGGCGCGTGCCCTGCTGTTGGGCCAGGAGAACCGAGGACGGCGGATTAAGTTCCACAACATGCAACTGGCGGAGGAAACACGGTTAGCGCTAGCGTTGCTTCGGCCCTTTCGCCGTGAGCATCGGGATCACCATGGATGCGCTCCACTTCAAGTCGGCCACCGAGTTGGCCTGGCTTATCAAGGCCAAAAAGATCGGGGCACTTGAGCTGATCGACGTTTTCCTGAAGCGCGTCGAGAATTACAATCCCAAGCTCAATGGCATCATCTGGATGGATCCCGACAAGGCGCGTGTGCGCGCCAAGGCAGCCGACGCGGCGCTCGCAAGGGCGAGAGCTGGGGGCCGCTGCACGGCCTGCCCATGACGATCAAGGAGAGCTACACGGTAGCCGGATCGGCCCTGGCCGCACGATCAGAAGGGCGAGCGCTGGCAGCGCAAGATTACCGTCAACGGCAAGCGCGCACCGACCACGGACCAGTTTTTCTGGGCGGGCTACTCGGGCGTCGTCTACCTGCCATCCACGCTCGGGCCCATCGGACTGACGCAAGCCGGTCTTCCCGTCGGCTACCAAGCCATCTCCGCGCATGACCGCGACAGGACGGCCACCGCCTTTGCCGGCTGGTCGAGCGCGAGATCAGCGGCTTCGTCCCGCCGCCGGGTTTCGACTAGGTCATTAACTCGTGAAAGGAAGCGCTGCATCGATGAGGTCGACCGGATTGAGGATAAAATCGCGCCGGGTCGCGGTCATTCCTCAAGCAGAGCGCATTGGTCAGCGCGGGCGCTCAGATATGCAGTCTGACCCGGCTCGACGGGAAGCGGCCCGAGCTGGCGCACGACGAGATCCTGATCGCCCAACCGCACCTGCACCTGCGTGATGTCGCCGAGGAATACGGAGCGCACGGCCGTTACCGGCCAGACATTGATATCGCCGGGCGGCCGATCCCGACTGAGCGACAGGTGCACAGTGCGCACCGACAGCGTGCCAGTGGTGCCAACAGGCCTTCCTCGCGTCACTCCGTGAATGACATTGCCATCGGATGCGCGCACGGCAACGGTTCCTGCGGTTGCGTCGCTGCCGACTACGCTGCCGGTGATTAGATTGGCCGAGCCGACAAAATCGGCGACGAAGGCCGTGCGGGGATAGTTGTAAATCTCGCCCGGAGTGCCGCTCTGCTCGACCACGCCCGTGCGCATGACGACGATGCGGTCGGACATCGCCAGGGCTTCTTCCAGATCGTGGGTCACATAGAGCGAGGTGACGCCGAGGCGGCGCTGCAATTCGCGCAGCTCGATGCGCATTTCCGACCGCAGCTTGGCGTCGAGATTCGACAGCGGCTCGTCGAAGAGCAGGACGGAGGGCGAGAACGCGATCGCCCGTGCCAATGCCACACGCTGCTGCTGGCCGCCCGACAGCGCCGACGCGTTGCGATCGGCGTATGGCCCCATTTTCACCAGGTCGAGGGCGTAACGCACCTTTTCTCGCAACGGTGCGCCGCTCTCCTTGCGCACACGCAAGCCGTAGGCGACGTTGTCGAACACGGTCATGTGTGGCCAGATGGCGTACGACTGGAAGACCATCGACATGCCGCGCTGCTCGGCCGGCACGTTGACCCCCTGCTTGCTGTCGTAGATGGGCTTGCCGCCGACGCGAATGACGCCTGCCGTAGGTTTTTCGAGCCCCGCCACGGCACGCAATGTCGAGGTCTTGCCGCATCCCGATGGGCCGAGCAGCGTCAACTGCTGGCCTTCTGGCACGGTAAAGCTCACGGTTTCGACGGCGGTGACGCTGCCGTAGCGGATCGACAGGTTCTCGACCTCGATGGCGGGAGTGGAGGCGGCGCCGGTCATTGAGCGGAGGCCCCGTGCATGGATAGCCGGCGCGTGAAGAGGCTGAACACGAGAATCGCCAGGGTGATCACGACGGTCTGAATGAGCGCCATGGCGGCGGTCAGCTCCGAGCTCGATGAGAACCAGGCTTCGACGATCGCCGGCGTCATGACCTTGCTGTCCGGCCCCATCAGCAGGATGGAGGCGCCCAGCTCGCGTACGCTGGCGACGAAGATCAGCAGCCATGCGGCGAGCAGGCCCGGTTTGAGCAGCGGCGCCGTGATGGTGCGGAGCCGGTAGGCCCAAGAGGCGCCGCACACCTGCCCGCACTCGTCCAGGCTCTTGTCGAGCTGCAGCACGACACCGCTGATGGTGCGCACGCCGAGTGGCATGAAGACGGTGAGGTAGGCGATCAGCAGCACCCAGAACGTTCCATAGAGCGGCAGCGGGAATACGAGCCAGGCCCACATCATGCCGAACGCGAACACGAGCCGCGGCACGGCTTGCGGGAACATGACCAGATACTCGAGCGCGCCGCGGCCGGGCAGGCGGCTTCTGAGAATGATCCACGTCAACAGGCCCGTCATCATGACGCCGAGTGTGGCGGTGACTACGCCAAGGATCACGCTGTTGAGCATGGCCGTGCGCACGGCGTTGATCGAGAACGCCTGGGTGAAATTGACGAGCGTGAAATTGGATGCGGCCGGGAACGCGACGGCGAGTCGCTGAACAGATGCGAAGAGCAAGGTGGCGATCGGCAAGATCGCGGACATGAAGACGTAGAACGCGACGATTCCGAACAAAGCCCAACGCAGCCGCCCCATATCCATCAGGCGCGGTCGGAACGCCTTGCCGGATACGGTGACGTAGCTCTTGCGCGAGGTCAGCCAGCGATAGAGCCACAGCATGCCGAACATGACGGCGAACAGCGACACGCCCATCGCGGCCGCCAGCGGAATGCGCGGCGGATATTGCGAGACGAAATGATAGATCGCAGTGGTAATGACGTAGAAGCGCGCCGGGGTGCCGAGCACGAGCGCGACCGAAAACGATCCCAGCATCTCGGCGAAGACGAAGATGGCGGCACCGAGGACGCCTGGTGCGACCAGCGGCAGCGTTACGCGCCACATGGTGCGCCAGCGGCTGGCACCCATGACCTGCGATGCTTCTTCCAGCGCAGGGTCCATCGACTGCATTACCGCGCTGATCATGACGTAGGCGACAGAGCCCTCGAACAGCGCCATCACCCACGCTATGCCCATGGGCGAGGTGATGTCGATCAGCGGGCCGGACGCGCCGAGCCAGCGCCAGTATTGATTGATGAACCCGCTTTCCGGCGCGCCCAGAAAGCTCCAGGCGAGCGCGCCGAGCAGCGGCGTCACGTAGTAGGGCACGGTCATGAGCTGGTCGAGCGTGTTCTTGAAAGGCACATTCGTGCGCGTGAGGATCCACGCCGTGACGAAGCCGAACAGCAAAGCCATGACGGTCGATGCGAACGTGACGACCAGTGTGTTCCAGATAATATGCGGATAGTCGAAGAGCTTGGCGAAATTCTCGGTGCCGTAGGCCGTCGGCGGACGGGAGTCTGGCAGACCGACGTCGAAGGCAGCCTGCAGAAGATAGTAGATCGGGTAGAGGACGAAGCCCGCCACCACGGCGACGATGGTCACCATGGCAACGGTCTCGAACAGCTTCATGCGGGCCTGGGTTCGCGCCCGCTGCGGATCGGCGGGCTCAATGCCGCCGATACTCTCTGCCGACGCCACGATGTCAGAGCCCGAGCATCGTGTTCCATTCTTTGTTGAACGCCTCGCGCGAGGCCGTAAACTTGTCCATCTCCTTGTGCGGCGTGAGCAGCTTGAAGTCGCTGAGACGCCAGCCGCCCGGCATCGGTGGCGCTCCCTTTCTCATGGAGCCGTAGTAGAGATACTGATTGGTTTGCTGGTGGTTCTGGCCGCGCGTCGACATCTGCCAATCCATGAAGAGGCGCGAGGCTTCTGGGTTCGGTGCCTTGTCGGCTATGCCGCACAAGGCCGGCGTTGCTGGCAGTCCGTCGGCGGGTGCCACGAACTCAACGGGCGCGCCCTTCGCCTTGACGAGCAGATAACCCGCATACTCGGCAAGCACGCAAAGCTTGTCGTCGCCCTTGGCCAGGCGCTCGAACTGCTGCGCGCGGCTGTCGAAACCGCGCGGGCGCACCTTGGCGAACTCGGACCAGAAACTGTCGCCGTACAGCTTGCGCAACTCGTACCATTGCACGAACTGCATGCCCGAGTTGGACATCTTCACGTTGGTGCCATTCAGCCAGATCGGCTTGGTGATATCCTTCCAGCCTTTCGGCGCATCCTCGGGTTTCACCTTCTCGGTATTGTAGGAGAGCCCCGCGAAGGTCACGCCGACCCAGAAATAGTTGCCGGGCGGATCGCTCATGTGCTCTGACGAGTAGTGCTCGGCCTCCGGTGAGATGTAGTTCTGGTAGCCGCCGCGCTTCTGAAAATCGGCGGCTGTAGTCAGCTCGGAGAATTGGATGACGTCGGCGGTGAACTTGTTGGCCGAGCGCTCTGCGATGGTGCGGCTGTACAGGGTGCCGGTCTGAGCGCGGACGTACTTGCCCTTGATCTTCGGGAAGTCCTTGCTGAACGCCTCCAGGATACCGGCGATCGCGGGCTCGCTGTCGTGACTGTAGAACGTGAACTCACCCTCGGCCTCGGCCTTGGCAACATCGGCGGCGGTGTTGAAATCGAGGACCTTCGTCACAGGCCGACCCTGGGCGGCGAGGCGGTCCGACAGCATCGCGTACACGATCGGCGTGGCGGCGATGGCGAGCCCACCCTTCAGCACGCTGCGGCGCGTGATCCTGCGTTTGGCCATGACGTTCTCTCCCATGATGTTTGATCTTATTGGTCGTGAGACTACGCCGCTCCCGGCGAATGCATCAAGCCGCAAT
>CADEFX010000175.1 GCA_902826715.1 uncultured Hyphomicrobiales bacterium
TCCATCGTTTACGTGGCCATGGTGCAATATGTCGGCATCTACGTGGCCTCGGCGATTTTCATTTTTTTCTTCATGATGCTCATCGGGCGCGAAACGTTGGTGCGCTCTGTGGCTGTCAGCGTCGCGGTCCCGGTCGTATTGTTCTTGATGTTCGAGGTCTGGTTCCTGGTGCCACTCCCGAAAGGCCCATTCGAGCTGTGGCTCGGCTACTGAGACTTCCGCGGCGAGAGTATCTTCGCGCCTAGCCATCCGACACGAAACGAGGCGCGAGCCAAAGGCCTGCTCACCGGAACGATGAGGAAAGCGTGGCGGCGCATCAGGGATGCGCCGCTGCTCTACGCCGTCACGCGCGCTCGGTCGTCTTGTGTCCCCGCATCAGGATCTTGCCCAGCCCGACCACGATCATCGCGCCCACAAGTTCGAAGAGGCGTGCGACGGTCTTGGTCGTGATGTTGAGCATCTGCGCCAGCCATTCGACGGCGGGAGCGAGCGCGGGGTCCGTGGCCAGCAGCTCGCCAGCTACCCAGCCCAGAAGCGCCGCGCCCGCCCATACCAGAATAGGGTAGCGCGTCAGAAGATTGGTGATGAGGGTCGCGCCGCCAACCACGAGCGGAATGCTGATGATGAGGCCGAAGATGATGAGGCTCAAATCGCCGCCGGCTGCCGCCGCGATCGCCAGGACGTTGTCGAGGCTCATGACAATGTCGGCGATGGCCACGATTTTGACGGCCTCCCACAGGTTGCTGCCGCTGCCGACACTGTCTTCGCTGGCTTCCTCATGAATGACGAGCTTTACGGCGATCCAGAACAGCAGCAGGCCACCAATGAGTTTCAGGTAGGGTATGCCGAGCAGCTGGTTGACGATCACCGTAAAGATGATGCGCAGCACGATGGCCGCGCCGGCTCCCAGCAGAATGCCGTACATGCGCTGTTTGGGCGGCAACCCGCGGCATGCCAGGGCGATGACGACCGCATTGTCGCCGGAGAGAATGATGTTGATGCCGATGATCTTGGCGATCGATACGGCCATCGGGCCGTAGCTTCCAAACATCGAGGTGAGCGCATCAAAGAACTGGTCGGAAACGGCTGCTCCGACCGCTAATGCCTGCAAATCCACGTGTCTCCTCCGGCCCCTCTGATGTGCTGCCCGCGTGCTTTCGTTGTTGGCGGCCAAGCGGGCGCACGCAGAAACACATTGCAGGGCCTTTGGCGTTTTTCAACGCGAAAGCGACATGGCATCGGCAAGGAATTTCGCCGCAGGGGAGGCGGAAACGATGCGGTGCGTTCGGCACTAGCTTCGAAACAATCGAACAATTCGTGTTCGCCGTCGATGCGTCATAGATCGCGGCCGACGCTATCCCGGACACGCGCCCGATGCCATCGACGGATGCCTCGGATCCTCTCCAGACATGTCCGAGCCTGTGGCATCTGGCATGCCAAACACAGTCAAGGCAAACGGGTACGCGTCAGTCTTAATGGGTCGAGCCTTGCCCTGTGCCTCGCATCTGTCATCTTGCTGCCGATGCAAAGTCCGGAGGATATGCAGTGACGAAACTGCCCCAAGCCGTACCAACCATCCAGGTCGACAACGCCCGCGTCCGCGTCACCGAGTGGCGCTTCGCGCCCGGCGCCGAGACCGGCTTTCACACTCATCAGATGGACTACGTCGTCGTTCCCTCGGGCGACGGGCGTCTGAAGCTTGTCAGCCCCGAGGGCGTGGAGAGCTTTGCCGACCTCAAGCACGGTGTCTCCTACTTCCGCAAGACCGGCGTGCATCACAACGTAATCAACGCCAACGCCCACGAGTTCGCCTTCGTCGAGATCGAGCTGAAGGCCTAGGGGGCGTCCGGCACCCGCAGCGCTGCCGGTCATCCAACTCGCCGACCTCCCACGCGAGATTGCCACGCGCCGGCGCCTCCCACAGCGCGCGTAGTGCCGGCGTGCCGTAGATCTGCGGGCGTGCCAGAAACGCGGACAGAACGTTCTTGCGCCCCGGCCGATACATGTGGTCGGGATACATCGCGTACTCCAGCCGGATCGCCGACGCATACGCGGCATACACTGTCAGCTCCGCCGCCAACACAGACAGGTCGAGGTCGACGAGCAGCGCCGTGTCATCGTCCGCGATATCGCTGGTGTGCCGGGTTGCCAAGATCAGCTGCTCGACCCGGCCAATGACGTCTGCTGCCACGCCAAGCGCGGCCAGCCGCCCGCGCGTCAACGCGGCGCTGGCTTCCTCGTTGTCCCTGCGCGCCGGATCGTAGACGGCATCATGGAAGAAAATGGCGAGTTCGACGGCATCTCGATCAGTGACGCCTTGTCCGTGCGTGTCGAGGAGATGGAGCAGGGCCGCGACGTGATCCAGCGTGTGGTAGTGGCGTCCCGTTTCGCCATACAACGCAAGAAGCTCATCCAGCACCGGCCGTGCGGTGCCCGGATCGATGCCCAGCCGGAGCATCAAGCCGCGCCATCGCCTTGCGATCTCATCGGCCATCTCTTGCCTTCGCCTCCCAGCCGTCTCGACGCGCCCCCCGTCGCCGCCCTAAGCTTGGCCATCCCAAGCCGCAGTAGGAGGAAGCCCATGGCCGTCACGCTCTTCATGGTTCGCGCCACCATCACAAAGGATAAGGAGGCCGCCTTCAACACCTGGTATAACAACGAGCACGTGCCTCAGGTGCTGCAATACAACGGCGCCGTCAGCGGCCGCCGCTACCGGCGCATCCTGGGCGAGGACAAGTACGAGTATATGGCGCTCTACGAGTTCGCGAGCGAGGAGGTCTTCAGGAAGTTCCAGGAGTCGGGCCACCTGAAGGAGCTCAAGGCGGACTACGACAAGCACTTCGGGTCGGTCTCCGACCGCGCCGGCACCGGCTGGGTGCAGGTCTTCCCTTAGGCCGACGTCAGTTGAGGGCACTCAGTGCCTGGGCGAAGCCGGCGAGCGAGATCGGGATGCCAATGCCGGCTTCCTCCGTCTGGAACAGGATGAAGACCGCCGTCTTGCCGGTCTTCAGCCGCTCGATCAGCGGCTCCTCGGCCACCACCTGGGCGTAGCACGCGAAGTTGTGGCAGCGCAGGAACGGCGCGTTGCCCACATCCTTGTCGTCGATCTTGAGGCCGAGCCCCGGCGGCAGCAGCACGCCCAGTGGCGCAAAAATCCTGAGCACCCGCGTGCCGTTCGAGAACTTCTGGAAATACACCGTCAGCCCGACGTTGTTGCGGTCCTCCGCGGTCACGCTCTGGACCAGCGCGCACACCTCGTTCTTGGAGCCAGGCGGTGGCTGCTTGCACACCACCTGCCAGTCGCCGTGCTGCGCTTTCACGACGCCGTCCTGCGCTGCCGCGGCCGCTGGCGCGAGGATCGCCAGGAACAGCGCCAGCGGCAGCCGTAGATGGCTGAGCGCAGTGAGACAGGATCGGGCCACGTGAGGCTCCATCGAAATCATCGCGCTCCCCGCGAGCGCTCGTGGCTAGTATGATGATCGGGAAATTCGCCACACTAGCAAGATTATGATTCTGGTGTCCCTTCGCTCTCCGACCCGGCCGAGAGCATTTGCGACCTTCGGAATCGGGACACAGACCCGCTCCCCGCGACGGCCGGCCAGGGCATTCCGCAAAGGGCGGAAGGGCTGCTGTGGCCAAGCAATTGGGCCAAAGTGGGACTGCCGCCGCGCAGGCGAATCACCTTGCCTCAAATATGCCGCGATATGCCGCAGCGGGCGAGGCTTGAGTTGGCTTCTGGCGTCATGCTCATGTGCATTGATGCTGGGCACGCCTCCGGCATAGGGTGCGGTTGCTATGGCGCGTCAACCGGCATCCCTGCAACTTCCGTCATCGACGACTGGCACGCGTGATCGGCCGGCGGCAGGAAGCTCGGGGGACGGTGCGCGCGCATGTGGTTGCGATCCGTTTGGTGTTGAGAGTACGGGCTTACGGCAAGTGCGGCTGGTGGCCGCCAAGCGGTCGCGGAACGGCTGGGGAGCTGACGAATGATCAAAGGGTTGCGGGGCTTCAGTCTCGGTACCGTCA
The DNA here is from genome assembly GCA_902826715.1 of uncultured Hyphomicrobiales bacterium. Classification (GTDB taxonomy): domain Bacteria; phylum Pseudomonadota; class Alphaproteobacteria; order Rhizobiales; family Hyphomicrobiaceae; genus CADEFX01. The sequence continues at coordinate 4,027 of CADEFX010000175.1, forward strand.
TGGGCCTGATCGCTGCGGCGCTGATCGCGGTGCCCGTCGCTCTGGCTGGCACAGGCCAGCCCTCTCCCTGGCAGTATGAGATGCAGACGCCGGTCAGCGACGTGGCGTTGCAGACCCAGGGCTTCCACCACATCGTCAATATCGTCATCATCCTGATCGCGCTGTTCGTGCTCGGCCTCATGATCTACGTCATGTGGAAATTCAACGAGCGCGCCAATCCGACGCCGTCGCGAACCACACACAATACGCTCGTCGAGGTGCTGTGGACGGTCATCCCGGTACTGATCCTCGTCGTGATCGCCATCCCGTCCTTCAAGCTGCTCTATTACCAGTACTCCTACCCGACGCCGGATCTCACCATCAAGGCTACCGGCAACCAGTGGAACTGGACCCACGCTTACCCCGACCAGGGCAACTTCAGCTTCACCTCTGTCATGCTCAATGACGCCGAGCGCCAGGAGCGCATCGCCAAGGGCATCCCCGCGCCTCGTCTGCTGGCGGTCGACAACGAGGTCCTGGTGCCCGTCGACAAGTATGTGCACGTCCTCGTCACAGCCACAGATGTGATCCACAACTGGACCATCCCCTCGTTTGGCTCCAAGGTCGATGCGGTCCCGGGACGGGTCACGGCCACCTGGTTCCACGTCAAGCAGGAAGGCATCTACTACGGCCAGTGCTCGGAGCTCTGCGGCAAGGATCACGCCTTCATGCCGATCGGCGTCCGCGTCGTCAAAGAGGCGGTCTTCAACGAATGGGTCGAGGCCATGAAGGCGCGCGACCGGCGCAAGGCCCGCGAGATCATCGACCGCGTCGCTCTCGAGCACGCCAAGATCGCCGCCGAGCGCGAGGGCAAGCCCGCACCGGTCGTTCAGGCTCAGGCGACCGGAGTACGCTGAAGCACGTGCCGCCGCAACGGTGGTAAGGCTCTTCGGCAAAAGTATCGTAGACGCACTTCTATAGAATGCACAGAAGACCCCAAGGTGATCGGACATGGCTAGCACGGCGCACGCGGAACACGATCACGAGCACACGCCCTACGGCTATGGCCGCTGGCTGTACTCCACCAACCACAAGGACATCGGCACGATGTACCTCATCTTCGCCATCATGGCGGGGATCATCGGTGGTTTCCTCTCGGTCATGATGCGGCTCGAACTGCAAGAGCCGGGCATGCAGTACTTCGCCAACCCGCACACCTTCAACGTGTTCGTGACCGGGCACGGTCTCATCATGGTGTTCTTCATGGTCATGCCGGCCATGATCGGCGGCTTCGGCAACTGGTTCGTGCCGCTTCACATCGGCGCGCCTGACATGGCCTTCCCGCGCATGAACAACATCTCGTTCTGGCTACTGCCCGCGTCCTTTGCGCTGCTGCTGATCTCGATGTTCGTGGAAGGCGCCGGCACCTGCAAGCAGATCGCCGATGCAGCCGGCCCGCGCGACATCTCCGGCTGCGGCGCGGGTACCGGGTGGACTGTCTATGCCCCTCTCTCGACAACCGGACATCCCGGTGCGTCGGTGGACTTCGCCATCCTGTCGCTGCACCTTGCGGGCGCGTCCTCGATTCTGGGCGCCATCAACTTCATCACTACCATCTTCAATATGCGCGCGCCCGGCATGACGCTGCACAAGATGCCGCTGTTCGCCTGGTCGGTGCTGGTGACCGCCTTCCTGCTGCTGCTGTCGCTGCCCGTTCTGGCCGGCGCCATCACCATGCTGCTGACGGACCGCAACTTCGGCACCACCTTCTTCACGGCCAGCGGCGGCGGCGATCCGCTGCTGTACCAACATCTGTTCTGGTTCTTCGGCCACCCGGAGGTCTACATCCTGATTCTGCCGGGCTTCGGCATGGTCAGCCACATCGTCTCGACCTTCTCACGCAAGCCGGTGTTCGGCTATCTCGGCATGGCCTACGCCATGGTCGCCATCGGCCTCGTCGGCTTTGTCGTGTGGGCGCACCACATGTATACGTCGGGGATGGGCGTGGACGCGCAGGCCTACTTCATCTTCGCCACCATGGTAATCGCCGTGCCCACGGGCGTGAAGATCTTCTCATGGATCGCGACCATGTGGGGCGGTTCCATCCGCTTTACAACGCCGATGCTGTGGGCGCTGGGATTCATCTTCCTGTTCACGGTCGGCGGCGTCACCGGCGTCGTGCTCGCTAACGCCGGCATCGACCGCTACCTGCACGACACGTATTACGTCGTGGCGCACTTCCACTACGTGCTGTCGCTCGGCGCCGTGTTCGCCATCTTCGCCGGTTGGTACTACTGGTTCCCGAAAATGTCGGGTTACATGTACTCCGAGACCATCGGCAAGGCGCATTTCTGGATCACGTTCGTGGGTGCCAACGTGCTGTTCTTCCCGCAGCACTTCCTCGGTCTTGCTGGCATGCCGCGCCGCTATGCCGATTATCCAGACGCTTTCGCCGGCTGGAACAAAATCTCCTCGTTCGGCTCCTATATGACGGCCTTCGGCACGCTCGTCTTCATCTTCGGCGTCATCATGGCCTTCCGGCGCAAGGAGAAGGCGGCCGACAATCCGTGGGGCGAGGGCGCGACCACGCTCGAATGGACGCTGCCGTCGCCGCCTGCCTTCCACTCGTTCGAGACGCTGCCGAAGATCGCGGCAACCGATCACCACTGAGGCCGACCGCGTCGCGGCTTGATTGAAGGATCAGATGGCGGATATCGCGCACACGGGCATTGGCATCGAGCGGCGGGCTTTGAGCTCGTCCGCCGGTGGCAACGTCAGCGACTTCATCACGCTGATGAAGCCGCGCGTGATGTCGCTGGTGATCTTTACGGCACTCACCGGCCTCGTGCTGGCGCCGGGCACGCTGCATCCGGCTCTGGCCTTCATCGCGCTACTTTGCATCGCCGTAGGGGCTGGCGCGTCGGGCGCGCTCAATATGTGGTACGATGCCGACATCGACGGCCAGATGCAGCGCACGGCGGCACGCCCCATCCCTCGCGGCCATGTCACGGCCGAGGAGGCTCTGACCTTCGGCGTCGTTCTCTCGGTCTTCTCGGTCTTCACGCTCGGCCTGATCGTCAACTGGGTGGCGGGCGCGCTGCTGGCCCTGACGATTGCCTTCTACATCTTCGTCTACACCATGTGGCTAAAGCGCCGGACGCCGCAGAACATCGTCATCGGCGGCGCCGCCGGTGCCTTCCCGCCGATGATCGGCTGGGCCGCCGTCACAGGCAGCGTCTCGGTCGAGAGCATCCTGCTGTTCCTCATCATCTTCATGTGGACGCCCCCGCACTTCTGGGCCTTGGCCCTTTATCGCTGCCGCGATTACGAGCGCGTCGGCGTGCCGATGCTGCCTGTCGTGGCCGGCCGGCTGGAGACCCGCCGCCAGATCGTCATCTACAGCGCCCTCTTGGTCCCGCTCGCCGTGCTGCCCGCCCTGATGGGCTTTGCCGGTGCGTTCTACGGTGCCACCGCCATCATTCTGGGCGCCGTCTTCATGGCGCTCGCGCTCGGAATCTGGAGCGCGGAGGACGACCGCAAGGTGGACCACATCGCGCGTCACCTGTTCCGATTTTCAATCTTCTATCTCTTCATGCTCTTTGCCGCGCTGCTGGTCGAGCGCGTGGCAGCAGCCGTGATGAGTTGACACGTGAGGCCCCGCGTTGAACGAACCGGAAGACGAGGCGGAACGGCGGCGGCGCCAGCGTATGCGCTCCCTGGCGATCGGACTGGCTCTGGCTGCGCTCGCCATCCTGTTCTATGTGGCGACCATCGTGCGGCTGGGTGGCAACGTCATGAACCGTCCTTTGTGATCGGGGCTTGCGCATGAGCACCGGCACGCAAAATCCTGACATGGCCCGGCGGCACCGCCGCGTGGCGATGGCCTGCGCCGTGTTCGCCGTCGGCATGGTGGGACTGGCCTACGCCTCCGTGCCGCTCTATCGCCTGTTCTGCCAGGTCACCGGCTTTGCCGGCACGCCGCAGCGCGTCGATCACGCATCCAGCGCCCTTGGCGACCGCATCATTACCGTGCGCTACGACGCCAACGTCGGCCCGGGCCTGAGCTGGGATTTCGTGCCCGAGAAGATTTCGCAGGACGTGCGCGTCGGCGAGAACACGCTGGCCTTCTACAAAGTGACGAACCGGTCGACGAAAACGACGGTCGGCTCGGCAACCTTCAACGTCACGCCCGACCAGGCGGGCGGCTTCTTCAACAAGATGGAATGCTTCTGCTTCACCGAGCAGCGCCTAGAGCCCGGCGAAAGCCTCGATATGCCGGTGAGCTTCTTCATCGATCCCGCGATCGTGAAAGACAAGGACGGAAGCTGGATTCGCAATATAACGCTGTCCTATACCTTCTACCCGGTGGACCATCCCAAGGCGCGGGCTGATGCGCCGGCAGCCGGGGCGACGCAGGGAATCGTGAGATAAGGCAACCGCGCCCTCGCGCGCGGTTTTATGACGACGACGGGGACTGGAGCAGGCCATGGCCGATACGCACGCGAAGCATCACGACTACCATCTCGTGAATCCGAGTCCCTGGCCGGCCGTCGGTGCGACCTCGGCTTTCGTCATGGCTGTCGGCCTCATCATCTGGATGAAATCGATGGGTGGTGGCCCCGGTCTGTTCGGTCTACGCGGACCCTGGGTGTTCGGCGTCGGCACGCTCGGCGTCCTCTACACCATGTACATGTGGTGGCGTGACGTCATCCTGGAAGCCAACGCCGGCGACCACACGCCCATCGTGCAACTCCATATGCGCTACGGCATGATCCTGTTCATCGCTTCGGAGGTGATGTTCTTCGTCGCCTGGTTCTGGGCCTTCTTCGACGCTTCGCTATTCCCGGCTGCCGTCGACAACTTGCCGAATTCTTCGGAGGTCATCGGCATGGTCCAGCGCAACACGCTCACCGGGGGCGTGTGGCCGCCGAAGCCTGCGCCGCAATTCCAGGGCACGTTCGACCCCTGGGGCCTGCCGATGGTCAATACGCTCATCCTGCTGCTGTCGGGCACCACCGTCACATGGGCCCACCACGCGCTGCTGGAGGGTGATCGCAAGAACCTCGTGCGCGGCCTCGCCCTGACCGTGATCCTCGGCATCCTCTTCACAGCGTGCCAGGCCTACGAGTACGGTCACGCCGCCTTCAACTACTCGGGCCACATCTACGGGGCCACGTTCTTCATGGCGACGGGCTTCCATGGCGCGCACGTCATCATCGGCACCATCTTCCTGGCCGTGTGTCTCTACCGTGCTTACTACGGGGCCTTCACGCCGAAAGCACACTTCGGCTTCGAGGCGGCGGCTTGGTACTGGCACTTCGTCGACGTCGTCTGGCTGTTCCTGTTCGCCTGCATCTACGTCTGGGCCGCCGGCACGCCCGCGCCGCACTAAGGTAGCCGTCATCCTCGAGCGGCGAGTATTAGCGAGCCGTCTCGAGGATCCAGCACGAACAGTGCCGAAGGCTCGATATCCAGAGTGTCTTCGGAGTACCTGCATTGACCGAACGTGACACCATCGTGCTACGTGCGGCGCTCAAGTGCGCTTGCCCGCGCTGCGGCGAAGGCCCGCTCTTCGCCGGCCCGCTGACGCTGACCTTGGCGCCACGCTGCACGCGCTGCGGTCTCGACTATGCCTTCATGGAGTCCGGCGACGGTCCCGCTGTGTTCGGCATCCTGATTTTGGGCTTCCTCGTGCTTGGCGGCGCGCTCCTCGTCGAGTTCAAGCTCGGCCCGCCCGTCTGGGTCCATGTCCTCCTCTGGGGACCTGTCACCTTCACGCTCGCCTTCCTCGTACTGCGCTTGCTGAAGGCCGCGCTCATTGCGCTCCAGTTCCGTAACGCCGCCGGCGAAGGGCGGCTGGACCGCGAATGATGTCCCTCTCCGCCCAGGACCTCAACCGGGCTCGGCTCGTATGGCCGACCGTCGCCACGCTGGCAGCTCTCGCCATCCTCCTGTCGCTGGGCACCTGGCAGATGCAACGCAAGGCCTGGAAGCAGGGTCTGATCGACGCCATCGCCCAGCGCGTCACCGCCGATCCTGTGCCGCTCGACACTGCCACCCGCCGCTGGACTGCCGGCGAGGATCTGGAATACCTGCGCCTCACCGCGCGCGGCCGCTTTCACCACGACAAGGAGCGGCTGCTCTATGCCCCCGGCAAAGACGGCCCCGGCTTCCACGTCTTTACGCCCCTGGAGACGCCCAGCGGAAGCTATCTCTTCGTCAATCGCGGCTTCATTCCCGATCGCCTGAAGGATCCGT
>CADEFX010000176.1 GCA_902826715.1 uncultured Hyphomicrobiales bacterium
CGCCGTTGCCAACGCCATCGCCCGCGCCATCGGCGTGCGCATGACGCACATGCCGATGACCCCGGAGCGCGTCCTGCGCGCGCTCAAGGGCGCGGAGTTCGGAAAGATCTAGGCCGTGGCGCCACCGTCAACCGGTAGCGCCGCCCCCGTAATGAACGAGGCCTCGTCTGACAGCAGGAACAGCGCCGCGTTGGCGACTTCCTCGGCCTTGCCGGGACGGCCCATGGGCGTCTGACCACCGCGCGACCGCACCAGCTCTTCCTTGTCCATGCCGAGGGTCGATTGTTGATCGGGCCGCGCCACGAACACGCGCAGCATCGGCGTGTCGATCGGGCCCGGGCAGATGGCGTTGACGCGGATCTTCTCCTTGGCATAGCGCTTTGCCAGCCCACGCACGAGCCCGACGACGCCATGCTTCACGGCCGAGTACACGGGGCTGAACTGCGAGCCGTGGATGCCTGAGGTGGACGCTGTGTAGAGCAGCGATCCGCCGCCGCGCGCCCTCAGCTCCGGCAGCGCCGCTTCGGTCGTGATGACCACCGTACGCAGATTGAGATCGACGGCCTGATCCCAATCCTTCATGTCGAGGCCTTCCATCGCCGCAGGCCCTGGATGGCCGACGTGATTCCACACGAAGTCCAGCCCGCCAAACTGCTTCGCGGTTTCAGTGACGACGCGCTTGGAATCGGCGTCCTTGGTCAAGTCGGCCACAATGCCCTTCACGCGACCGCCGGCCTTCGTGATCTCCGCGACCACAGCCTCCACCCCTGCAGGATCGATATCGACCACACCCACCGCCGCGCCTTCCCTGGCGAAGCGGATGGCACCGGCCCGTCCCATGCCGGAAGCCGCCGCCGTGACGATACCGATCTTGTTTGCCATACGCATGTCGTTTCCTTCCTCAAGCCCATTCTTGGTGATGATTTGCGGGCGTCAGTCCATCTGACCATACATGCGCCTGCCCGCAACCGGCAGGTCCGCCACGAGGATGGTGCCGCTTTCCGATTCCGTTATGTAGAGGCGCTTGCCCTTGAAGGCCGCGTTCGTCGTAAAGATGCCTTCGGGCGGCTCTATAAAGTGCGTAGGGCGCAGCAGGCGGTCGAACCGCCAGCAACCCATGCCGGCATGCGCGATGATGAGACCGCCTTCCTCATCCAGGGCCAAGCCGTCAGGGCCGGCCAATCCGCCGGAAAGTTGCGCGGCAACACCCACCTTGGATACGCCGCCATCGAGCATCAACGGGATGCGCCAGATGGCGTTGGCGCGCGTGACGGCGACGAGCACGACCTTCTCGTGCAGATCGAGCACGATCCCATTGGGGCTCGGTATCGTATTCACCAGGCACGTCAGCTTGCCGTCAGCCGTGAAGCGATAAACGCGGCCCGTCGGATCGTGCATACCGGTCTGGCCCTGATCGGTGAAATAGAGGTCGCCGTTCGAGGCGAAGTGCAGATCGTTGACACCCTTGAAGCTTTCCGACCGCACCGTCTCGATCAGCGGTGCCACCTTGCCGGTCGCCGGATCGAGCACCATGATGCCGCGCTTGTAGTCGGTGATGAAGGCACGGCCGTCCTTGTGGAACTTGAGGCCATTGGGCCACCCGTCGTACTCGCTGACGAGTGACCAATCGCCGGACGGCGAGATCTTGAAAATGCGGCCGTGCGGGATGTCCGTGACCCAGAGGTTGCCGGCGCGATCGAAGCTCGGCCCCTCGAGGAAGCAATCGGCGATGTTGCCCGCCTTGTTTGCGTCGGCCCAGGCGGTGCGCACCTGCTTCCTGAACTTGTCCGGCACACGCGCGAAGGTCTCAGCCTTCATCGTGACCGGCGGCGGGTAAAGACTCATGTGTCTCCTCTGGCGCTCCCATTCCGCACGCAGACCGGGCTTGGCCCCATCGCCTTGCGTGCTCTATATGGCAGCATGGGTTCTCGCCTTAAAACGTGTCAAGGTGGCGACGGGCCGGGATCGGCCGTGCCGGAGAGGATGGAATGAGCAAGACTGCCCTGCCGCTCGATGGAATTCGGGTCATCGAGTTCTGCCACATGATCATGGGCCCGAGCTGTGGCCTGATCCTCGGCGACCTGGGTGCCGACGTCATCAAGGTGGAGCCGACGCCCAACGGCGACAACACGCGGCGGCTGGCGGGCTCCGGGTCGGGGTTCTTTTCGGCCTTCAATCGCAATAAGCGTTCCATCGCACTCGATCTCAAGTCGCAGGAAGGCATGGCGATCGCACACAAGCTGCTCGCCTCCGCGGATGTAATGACGGAAAATTTCCGCCCCGGCGCCATGGACAAGCTGGGGCTCGGCTACGCGGGTGCCTCAAAGATCAATCCGCGCCTCATCTACGTCTCGCTCAAAGGCTTCCTATCCGGCCCCTATTCGAGCCGCGCCGCTCTCGATGAGATCGCGCAGATGATGGGTGGCCTGGCCTACATGACCGGTCCACCCGGCCGTCCGCTGCGCGCCGGCGCCTCGGTGGTCGACATGTTGGGGGGCATGTTTGGCGCCATCGGCGTGCAGGCGGCGTTGCGCGAACGCGAGAAGACGGGCCGTGGGCAAGCCGTGACGAGCGCGCTGTTCGAAGGCAGCGTTTGGCTCGTCGCGCAGCACATGCTGCAGTATGCCATCACCGGCAAGGCGGCGCGGCCCATGCCCGAACGCATTTCCGCCTGGGGCATCTATGATGTCTTCGATTGCAGTGACGGCCAGCTCTTCGTTGGCGTTGTGACGGATACACAGTGGAAGACCTTCTGCGACGCTTTCGGCTTCGCCGACATGTGGACTGACGAAACGCTGTCCACCAACAACAAGCGCGTCGAAGCGCGCCTCACCCTCATTCCGCGCCTGCGTGATATCTTCAAGCAATGGACCAAGGCCGATCTCGAGGCCAAGGTGGCGGCGGCCGGCCTGCCGTATGCACCGATCACGCCTCCGCATGAACTCTACGATGATCCGCATCTCAAAGAATCGGGCGCATTCCTGCCGGTGAACCTGCCCGATGGCCGCATAAGTCAAATCCCGGCGCTGCCGTTCGAGATGGATGGACGCCGCTTCGGCGTACGCCGGCAGGTGCCAGGCATCGGCGAGCAGGGCGGGGAAGTCCTGTCTGACATCGGCTTCAGCAACAAAGAGATCGCCGCCTTGATTGAACGAGGCATTGTCGGCGCCCCGGATGCTCACGCGATCAAGGCGGCGGAATGATCTGACCACTGCCGCACGGACAACGGAGGGAGCCATGGCAGAACGAGCCAATCAGAGAATTGCCTACCACAACGGCCGCTACGTTCCCGAGATGGACGTGCGCGTGCCGTTCCGCGATCGCAGCTTCCTGTATGGCGACGGCTGCTTCGACATGACCCGCACCTTCAACGGCACGCTGTTCAAGGTGAAAGAGCACGTCGACCGGCTCTACCGTTCGCTCGCTTATCTGCGCATCGACATCGACCTCACCCCCGCGCAGATGACCGAGGTCACGCACGAGGTGACGCGCCGGAACTCGCACCTGCTTCGCCCGGGCGATGACTTCTGGGTCGGCCAGCGCATCTCACGCGGTGTCTCTGCCGTGGGCGACGAAGGCTGGGAGGACACCGGTCCCGCCGTCATCGTCGAGTGCCGGCCTCTGCCGTTCAAAGAGCGCGCCAAGCATTATCGCGATGGTATCAAGGTGATCGTGCCCTCGGCGCGCCGCACGCCACCCTATGCGCTCTCTCCCCGCACCAAGACACACAATTATCTCAACATGGTGATGGCAAATCTGGAGGTGCATGCCCAGGACCCCGAAGCGTGGGCCGTGCTGCTCGATGAGAACGGCAATCTCTGCGAGGGCATGGGTTCCAACGTGTTCATCGTCAAGGACGGGCGCCTGCTAACCCCGCGGGAGCGCTATGTTTTGGCAGGTGTGAGCCGGCAGACCGCGATGGATCTCGCATCCAAGCTCGGCATCCCCGTCGAAGAACGCGATCTCGACCTCTACGATGCCGCCACTGCGGACGAGATGTTCCTGACCTCGACCAGCCTCTGTCTGTGCGGCGTTGCCAGCGTCAATGGCGGCAAGGTCGCCGGAGGCCAGGTGCCGGGGCCCATCACAAAGCGATTGCTCGATGCTTACTCGGAGCTGGTGGGCTGCGACATCCCCGGGCAGTATTTGCGCTACCTTGAGTAAGAGTTGGATTCAACAAAAGACCAAGTGAGGAACGCCGCAATGACGACGCTGCCGCTCTCCCGCTATCGTGTCCTCGACCTGACCGCGCATCGTGCGGGCCCCACCGCCGTGCGCCAGCTTGCGGACTGGGGCGCACAGGTCATCAAGATCGAGCCACCCGGCGCCGGCAAAGGCGATGTGCTCGGCGGAAACCGGCACGGCTTCGATTTCCAGAACCTGCACCGCAACAAGCGCGGGCTCACGCTCAATCTCAAGAGCGAGGATGGCCGCGCCATCTTCATGAAGCTGGCCGAGCAGGCCGACGTGATCGTCGAGAACTATCGCTCCGACGTGAAGTTCAGGCTTGGCGTCGACTATGAGTCGGTGCGCAAGATCAACCCGCGCATCGTCTACGGCAGCATTTCAGGCTTCGGCCAGTCGGGCCCGGACGCGACGCGACCCGGCGTCGACCAGATTGCGCAGGGCATGGGTGGCCTGATGTCCATCACAGGGTTGCCGGGACAGGGGCCGGTGCGCGTCGGCATTCCGATTGCCGACCTGACGTCCGGACTGTTGCTGGCGCAAGCCATCATCCTGGCGCTGCTCGATCGCGAGAAGACCGGCGTCGGCCAGTGGGTGCATACGTCGCTGCTGGAAGCGCAAATCTTCATGCTCGACTTCCAGGCCTCGCGCTGGCTCATCGCCGGCGAGGTGCCCAAGCAGGCGGGCAACAATCATCCGACTTCCATCCCAACCGGCGTTTTCCCAACGTCGGACGGGCATATCAACATCGCCGCATCCGGTCAAAACCTCTACGAGCGCGCCTGCGGAGCACTCGGCGCCAAGGAGCTCCTGTCCGATCCAAACTACGCCACCGGCCAGCTTCGCTCGAAAAACCGCGTCGAGCTGAACGAGCGGCTTGCGTCGTTCACCCGCACCAACACCAGCGCGCATTGGATCGCCGCCTTGAACAAGGCCGGTGTGCCGTGCGGGCCGATCAACACCATCGACAAAACCTTTGCCGAGCCGCAGGTCGAGCACCTTGGCATTGCCCGTCCGGTGCAGCACAAGAAGCTCGGCGCGATCAAGGTCGTGGGTCAGCCCATCAACATGAGCAGCGCGCCGCAACCTGCGCAGCTCAAGCCGACGCCGGAGCTCGGCGAGCACACCGAGGATATTCTGGCCGACCTCGGCTACGACAGCGCCGGCATCGCAAAGCTGCGCGAGCGCGGCGCGATCTGATCGCGTTACGGCAGATCGTTCGCGTTGTTGTCTGTCACGCCTGGAATGTCACGTAGCCTTCCGGGCTGATCGGCCACGCGGATTCCATGCGATTTCCCACGCGTGATCGTCTGGATCGGCGATATAGCCGCGGAAGCCGCCGTGCGGCGGCGCATCGCCCGGCCTCAGCACGCGGCCTCCGAATTGCACCAGGCGATCCATGATCGGCTGCACGTCCTCGGCGCGCGCGACGTTATGCGCGAGAGCGAATGCACCGGGACGCGCGAGCCCTTGCTTTTGCATGTCGGTTTCGAGAGCGGTTGTAAGCCATGTTCCGAGGACAAAGCCGTTCATTTGATAAAAGACAATTTCATCGTTCTGGAACACCGGAGCCCAGCAGAAGCCTTCGCAATAGAAACGGTGCGATCGCGGCAAGTCCGCGATCCCAAGCGTAATGACGGACAACTGCTGTTGCATGTGTCGTCCTCGATATGAGCGAGGAGGACGCTCGATTCAGCGCGTCACCTCGGTTCCTCCAACGCGGCAGTCCTTCAGCAACTCCGGTTTGAAACGCACGCCATGTCCAGGAGTTTCAGTCGGACGCACAACGCCGTCCTTGGGAATGGCCGACTCGGCCCAGATATCGTCATTCCAGTCCATGTATTCGGCATAGTTTGCGTTCGGAATCGAGCACAGCACGTGCACCATGATCTCGTGAAACAGGTGCGGCGCGATCTGGATGCCCCAGGTATCGGCAACGGCGGCAATCTTGCGCAGCTCCGTCAATCCGCCGCGCATCATGTCCGGCTGCAGGATCGGCGCGCTCGGTTGCGCGAAGAACGGCCGCATGTCGTAGCGGGTGACGTGCGTCTCGCCGCCGACCACGCGCGTCTTGAGCGCGGCGGCAACGCGCCGGTAACCCTCGAAATCCTCACACACGACCGGCTCTTCGAGCCAATAGGGATCGGCCTCGTCGATGTGATGCCCGGCCTGGATCGCCGTATCGGCGGTCCAGCCCATGTTGACGTCGATCATGATCTCGATGTCCGGGCCGAGCGCATCGCGCATGGCGTGCACGTTCTTCACGTCCTCGCGCCACGGCCTGATATGCGCCACCTGCATCTTGATGGCCTTCATGCCCATGCCGGTGAACTGCTTGGCGCGGTCGATCATCCCGTCGCGGCCGAGGCCGCGCCAGCATCCCGAGCCGTAGGCCGGGACCTCGTCGCGGCATTTGCCCCACAGGCGATACAGCGGCAGGCCCGCCCGCTTGCCGACGATATCCCACAGCGCGATGTCGACGGCGGATTGCGCGAACACGGTGACGCCCGCGCGGCCCATCCAGTAGGTGCCCTTCCAGATCGACTGCCAGATCCCCTCGATCTCGGTCGCATCGCGGCCGAGGATCATCGGCGCGATCATTTCTCTGAGGCAAGCATCGAGCGTTTCCGACCCGCCGCGCAGCGGCTGGAGGTAGCCCATGCCGGTGATGCCGCCCTTGGTCATGATCTCGAGGACGACGTACTGACGATCCTGCGCCGCCATGATGCCGTTGGGCGGCGGCTCGCCCGGCCACGGCACCCGTAGCAGTGTCGTCTTCAGACCGGTGATGGTCGTGTCCGTCATCGGGCTTCCTCCTTTGGAGTTTTCTTGTTTTCTCCGGCACGAAGTAGCGCCGGAGAGGCGGAGCACGTCAGGCGCCTACTTCTTCACCTTCTTGACCTCGACGCCGGCCCACTTCTCGACCACCTGAAAAATGGAGGTCAGATCCTTGTCGCCCCCCATCTGCGAGTTGGTCAGCTCCCATATGCTGCGCACGGCCGCGCCCACAAACATTTGCGCGCCAATGGCCTCGGCCTCCTCCATGCACAGCTTCACGTCCTTGTACATGAGCGCATTGGTGAAGCCGTAATCGAAGGTGCGCGGAATGACGGACCTCGGCACCTTGTCGCGGATGGCCGTGTTGGCGCCCGAGCCGGCATTGATGACCTGCACCATCACTTCGGGGTCGAGGCCGGCCTTCACGCCCATCACCACGGCCTCGGCCGTGATCGCCATGGCGGCGGCCGACATCATATTGTTGCAGAGCTTCATGGTTTGCCCGAGACCCGGCTTGTCGCCGATGAAGAAGACCTTGCCGATGATCTCCAGGGCGGGCTTGATCTCGTCGAAGTCCTTCTTCGGTCCTGACACCATCACGGCCAAGGTGCCTTTTTCCGCACCGCCGACGCCGCCGGACACAGGCGAATCCATGTGCACGATCTTCTTCTCGGCCAGCTCCTTGCCGATAGCGATGGATGCTGTCGGACCCGTTGTCGACAAATCGACGTAACGTTTCATGCGCGAGCCATGCGCAGCGCCATCAGGGCCAAACGTCACCGTCTTCAGGATGGACGGCGTGGGCAGGCTGAGAAACACCGTCTCACAAAGATCGGCCACTTCCTTGGGAGATGAGGCCGCCTTGGCGCCCAATTGCACCAGCCGCTGCACCGGCTCACGGCGAACGTCGAAAATGGTCAGCTGAAAGCCAGCCTCGATGAGCCGCCGCGCCATGGGCAGACCCATGTTGCCGACGCCGATGAACCCAAGCTCCTTGCTCATGCCCGTTCCTCTGAAGTGTTGTAGGTTTGAAAGCCGCAGTTTGTCATTTTGCGGGGGGCCGCGTCGAGCCTCTCCGGCGCGGCCATTCAGCCGTAGCCGCACGGGTTGGGGCCGTACTAAGGTTCTTCTGAAAAGAAGTTGAGGAGACGCCAATGAGCGAAAGCCATGCCGGACTACCCGCGGGTCATTTCACCATCCACGCCCAGGAGCGCGTCATTTTCGGGCAGCCGGCAGCCGCCGCCGTTCTCGCCGAGGTGAAGCGCTTCGGCGTCTCCCGAGTATTCCTGACGTCGACCAGATCGCTGGCCAAGCTTGAAAACGGTCCGCTGCAGCGGGTGGAGCGCGCCCTTGGGTCTGCGCATGTGGGCACCTACACCGCCATCAGCGCTCACAGTCCGCGCGAGGACGCCATCGCCGGCGCCAATCAGGCCCGCGAGGCCAAGGCCGACCTGTTGGTCGCCATCGGCGGCGGCTCGGTGATCGACGCCACCAAGGCGATGCAGCTCTGCCTCTGGATGGGCCTCGACAAGACGGAGGCCATGGAGCCCTATCGCGCCGGGCTCAAGACAGGCAGCAAATCGGTCAAGCTGCCGGCCGATCCGATCCGCATGGTGGCGATCTCGACGACGCTGTCCGCTTCCGAGTTCACGCCGGCCGCCGGTGTCACCGACGCCACGACCAACACCAAGCAGACCTTCATCCATCGCCTGCTGGTGCCGCGCTCCGTCATTCTCGACCCCGAGGCAACGGTCGATACGCCCGACTGGCTGCTGTTCTGCACGGGCATCCGATCGGTCGATCATGCCGTCGAGAGCTATTGCGCGAGTGGCGCCAACCCGGCCACGGAGCCGCTGTCGCTGCAGGGCCTGAAGCTGCTGTCGCACGCGCTGCCGGCCATCAAGTCGTCGCCCGAGGATCTGAAGCCGCGCCAGGAAGCCCAGTTCGGCATGTGGCAGGCCATCGCCGCGTCCACAGCCGGTCCAGGGAGCGGCGCCAGCCACGGCATTGGCTACGCGTTGGGTTCAACGTTCGGCGTCCCGCACGGACACACGTCGTGCGTCATGCTGCCGGCGGTGCTGCAGTGGAACGCCGAGGTCAACGGCGAGCGCCAGAAGGCGCTGTCGGAGGCGATGGGCGCTGCGAACCGTCCCGCAAGCGACCTGGTTCGCGAGTTGGTCTCAGGCCTCGATCAGCCCGTGACGTTGCGCGGCGTCGGCATCAAGCGCGAGAACCTGGACGAGATCGCCGAGCGTTCGCTCGGCTACAAGCCGGTGCTCGCCAATCCGCGCCCGATCAAGACGGCTGCGGACGTGCGCGAAATCCTGGAGATCGCGTGGTAGCGCCTAAATCGCGATTGCTGCCGCTGTCATGGCGAAGCCGTGCTCCGCACGAGACTCTGCATCCCGGGTCGCGCGCGGGAATTGACACCTCGCGCTTCGCCGTCGCCAACGCCCGCGCTAGCCCGGGATGACAAATTTTGATGTGCGGCCGCGCCTCACTCTAAGCTGTCATCCCGGCCAAGGGAACGATAGCGACCGCGAGCCGGGACCCAGAGTCACAACCGCCGGCGCACCCATCTAGACCGTCGCCACAGGCGTAGCCGGTGATCCGACCGCGCCCGGCAACCTCAGCGGCGGCGCCGTCATCAGGAAGCGGCTGCGATTGTTGTTGCGCAACCAGTCGGCCAGCTCCGACAGTCGCCAGATCTCACCCAGATTCACGCCGGTCTTGAACAGGCAGTGCTGGTGCAGCGGCAGCATGGCGCACTGGCCAGGCTTCAGCGGCGCGTTGTGGATCTCGACCGCGTAGTTGTCGGAGATCAGCGCAACAAGCTTGGACTCGGTGATCCACTGCTGGAGCCGCGTGTCCGATCCATCGAGGCCGGAGCACGTCGTTTCCAGAATGTGCGCGTCGGGCTTCTTGTTCATTTCGAGGATGAGCTCGTCGAATCCGGTCCGAAGACACACGAAGTCGCCCGGTTCGACCTTGATACCGTCCGCGGCCATGATACGCATCAGATCATCGTATCCGACGGCGCGTCGCTCTCGCTTGAAGTGCGCGAACAGGTCGATCATGACGGCGAGGCCTTGCAGGCACTTCACCGTCATGTTCTCGACGCCGGGCGCGTTCGCGGACGATGTGCTTTTGGCCTCAACGAACGTGGCCGAAATACCGCCGGCGTCATTTCCGTCGGCCGGCCCGACAATCTCGACGCCGCCGCGATAACCGTTGTATAACACGG
>CADEFX010000177.1 GCA_902826715.1 uncultured Hyphomicrobiales bacterium
CGATCGTCCCAACGTTGCAGTGCGGCTTGTTCCGGTCAAACTTCTCTTTGCCCATCGTAGGCTCTCCTCAATCAACGAGCGTGTGTTGCGTTTTGTATCACGGCTCTCGTGCGCCTCAGGCGTACTTGGCCTTTACCTCTTCAGCCACATTGCGCGGAACCTCCGCGTAGTGAGCAAACTGCATCGTGTAGGACGCCCGCCCCTGGCTCATGGAGCGCAACTGGCTGACGTAGCCGAACATGTTCGCAAGCGGCACGTTGGCGCGAATGACGGTTGCGTTGCCGCGCATCTCCTGGTTGCGGATCTGGCCGCGTCGGCTGTTAATATCGCCGATGATGCCGCCGACGAAATCGCCGGGCGTCACCACCTCCACATCCATCACAGGCTCGAGCAGCTTGACGCCACCCTTCTGGCAGCCTTCGCGCATGGCCTGGCGCGCGGCGATTTCGAAGGCGATCGCGGAGCTGTCCACCTCGTGGAACGCGCCGTCGAACAGCGTGACCTTCATGTCCACCATCGGGAAGCCGATCAGCACACCGGTATCCCAAACGCTCTGCACACCTTTCTGAACCCCCGGAATGTATTCCTTCGGCACCGTGCCGCCCACGATGTCGCTGTCGAACTCGTTACCCTTGCCGGCCTCGTTGTGCTCCAGCCGCAGCTTGACGCGTGCAAACTGGCCGGTGCCACCGGTCTGTTTCTTGTGCGTGTAATCGATCTGCGTCTCACGCGCGAGCGTCTCGCGGTAGGCAACCTGCGGTGCGCCGACATTCACCTCGACGCCGTGAGTCCGCTTGAGGATGTCCACTTTGATTTCGAGATGCAGCTCGCCCATCCCCTTGATGATGGTCTCGCCGCTTTCCTGGTCACTGGTGACGCGGAATGACGGATCTTCCGTCGAGAGCTTGGCCAGCGCCACGCCCATCTTCTCGACGTCGGCCTTGGTCTTGGGCTCGATCTTCATCTCGATGACGGGATTGGGGAACTCCATCTTCTCCAGGAGCACCTGCTTGTTGGGATCCGACAGAGTCTCGCCGGTCCGCGTGTCCTTCAGCCCGAGCAAGGCGACAATGTCACCTGCATAAGCTTCCTTGATCTCCTCGCGGTTATCGGCGTGCATCAACAGGATGCGGCCGACACGCTCGCGGCGGTCACGGGTCGTATTCACGACCGCCATGCCGCTTTCCAGCTTGCCCGAGTAGATGCGGCAGAAGGTCAGGACGCCGTACGGATCGTCCATGATCTTGAATGCCAGCATCGACAGCGGCTCTTCATCGATCGGCCTGCGCACGGTCGGCTCGCCCGTCTTCACATCGATCCCCGTGAACGCCTCGCGATCCGCCGGCGAGGGCAGGTAATCGACCACCGCGTCGAGCAGCGGTTGCACGCCCTTGTTCTTGAAGGCGGAGCCGCACAGCATGGGATAGAAGGCGCGCGTAATCGTGGCCTTGCGAATGCACTTCTTCAGTGTCGCGACGTCCGGCTCATGGCCATCGAGGTAGGCGGCCAGTGCATCGTCATCCATTTCGACGGCAGCCTCGATCATGGCCGCGCGATACTCGTCGGCCTGATCTTTCATGTCGGCCGGAATTTCGGTTTCGGTAAACTTGGCGCCCTTGTCGTCGCCTTCCCAAATGATTGCCTTCATTTGGATGAGATCGACGAGGCCCTTGAAGCTCTGCTCCTGACCGATCGGTAGTTGCAGCGGCACTGTCCTGGCGCCGAGCTTCTCCTTGATGTCGGCGACGCACATGTAGAAGTCGGCGCCGGTCTTATCCATCTTGTTGGCAAAGATAATTCGGGGAACCTCGTACTTGTCGCCCTGGCGCCAGACAGTCTCAGTCTGAGGCTCAACGCCTTGGTTACTGTCGAGCACGCACACGGCGCCGTCCAGCACGCGCAGCGAGCGCTCCACCTCGATCGTGAAGTCAACGTGGCCGGGCGTATCGATGATGTTCAGGCGGCGGCCGTCCCAGAAGCATGTCGTGGCCGCCGACGTGATGGTGATGCCGCGCTCCTGCTCTTGCTCCATGAAATCCATGGTCGCAGCGCCGTCATGCACTTCGCCGATCTTGTGGCTCTTGCCCGTGTAATAGAGGATTCGCTCGGTGGTCGTCGTCTTCCCGGCATCGATATGCGCCATGATGCCGAAATTTCGGTAGTCCGAGATTTTGTATTCGCGGGCCATGGAAGGTGCCTCAGAAAGAAATCTTTACCATCGATAATGCGAGAACGCCCGGTTGGCGTCCGCCATCTTGTGTGTGTCTTCCCGCTTTTTCACCGCTGTTCCGCGGTTGTTTGCGGCATCGAGCAGCTCGCCCGACAGCCGTTCCTCCATCGTATTCTCGTTGCGCGCCCGCGCCGCCGTGATGATCCAGCGGATCGCGAGAGCCTGCCGGCGCTCGTTGCGCACCTCCACAGGCACCTGGTATGTGGCGCCGCCGACGCGACGCGACCGCACTTCGACGGCCGGCATGACGTTCTCCAGCGCCTGATGGAACATTGGCACCGGATCGCTCTTGGCGCGATGCTGGATGCGGTCGAGCGCGCCGTAGACGATCGTCTCGGCCACCGACTTCTTGCCCTCCTTCATGATCGAGTTCATGAATTTGGAAATGACCAGATCCCCGAACTTCGGGTCGGGGTTGATCTCTCGCTTCTCAGCTCTGTGCCGACGCGACATTGTCTCGTTCCCTTGTCACCGGTCCCTGACGGAACACGGATGAAATTCCTCTGATTGCTCTGACCGCAGGGCGCCCAAATACAAAGAGGCCGATTATTTCGGCCTCTTTGCACCATACTTGGAGCGTCTCTGTTTGCGGCCGGCGACGCCTTGCGTGTCGAGGACGCCGCGGATGATGTGATAGCGCACGCCCGGAAGGTCTTTGACGCGGCCACCGCGGATCATCACCACCGAGTGCTCTTGCAGATTGTGACCTTCACCCGGGATGTAGCCGATGACCTCGAAGCCATTCGTCAGCCGCACCTTCGCGACCTTGCGCAGAGCGGAGTTCGGCTTCTTCGGCGTCGTCGTGTAGACGCGCGTGCACACGCCGCGTTTCTGCGGGCATGCCTGCATGGCCGGAACCTTGTTACGCTCCTTGGGCTTCACGCGCGGCTTGCGGATCAGCTGCTGTATCGTCGGCATGCGCCTCGTCCAACTCTTGATCGATCATCGCACTTCGGCGTGCGCCAAAGCGACCAAGCCGGCCCGCCTCGGAATTCCGATGCGTCCGGCCAAACAACCAGAGGATCCCGGTCCCTCATAACGAGGAGCCAAGATCGTGGCCCGAAAATTGTCCTCTGCTTCTGTAACGCCAGTGTTTAGGCAGTTGGCGAGGCTCCAAAAAGAGCATCGCAGAGTGGCCTACGACCTGCCGTGAGAGTGGGCGGAAAGTATACAGGTTGCCTGGGGAGGTCAACACCTTCGCCTCCGGCCCGTGAAAAATAATTTACGATACTGCGCGGCACAAGGAAAAGCGGCCCGCTTCGGCCAAAGCGGGCCGCTGTACAGGCCGAATTCAGGCCGATCTACTCCGCGGCCTCCTCGGTTGCGCGCCTGCGGCGGCGCACGGGTGCCCCGGTCTCTCCCTCTTCCGCCGGCGCCGACAAGACCCGATCCGCAGCAAGCCTCGCATTTTCCTTGGCGATGAGATCGTCGCGCTTGGCCGCCACCTTGCGCAGGCGGCGCAGCATCCCGCCGGTACCGGCCGGAATCAGGCGGCCGACGATCACGTTCTCCTTCAGACCCTCCAGATCGTCGACCTTGCCGTTGACGGCGGCGTCGGTCAGAACCCGGGTGGTCTCCTGGAACGACGCGGCCGAGATGAAGCTGCGCGTCTGCAACGAGGCTTTGGTGATGCCCAGAAGCACGGGCTTCGCCGTCACCAACCGCTTGCCCGCCTTATCGAGCGCCAAGTTGATCTCGTCGAGCTCGCTGCTGTCGATCTGCTCGCCCTTCAGGAGCTCGCTATCGCCGGCCTCCTCGATCTCCACCTTCTGCAGCATCTGCCGGACGATCACCTCGATATGCTTGTCGTTGATCGTCACGCCCTGCAGGCGATAGACGTCTTGGATCTCCTTGATGAGATACTTGGCCAGCTCCTCGACGCCCTTGATGGCAAGGATGTCGTGCGGCGCCGGATGGCCGTCATAGACGAATTCACCCTTCTCGATCCGATCGCCGTGCTGCACGGCCAGGCTCTTGCCGCGGGCAATCAGATATTCGACGGGCGCCGCGTTCTCCTCGTCCGGCTTGATTGTGATGCGCTGCTTGTTCTTGTAGTCCTTTCCGAACTCGACCGTGCCGGTTGCCTCGGCAATGATGGCATGGTCCTTGGGACGCCGCGCCTCGAACAGCTCCGCCACGCGCGGGAGGCCGCCCGTGATGTCGCCCGACTTGGCAGACGCCGTCGGTACCCGCGCCAGCACGTCGCCGGTCTTCACCTTCTGTCCAGAGTCGACTGACAGTACGGCTTCCACCGGCAGCAGGTAGCGGGCGTCGCCGCCGCGACCGAGTTTGACGGGCTTGCCACCCTTGCCTTCCTTGATAATGACAGCCGGCTTCAGCGACTGACCGCGAGGCGAGGCGCGCCAATCCACGACAACACGATTGGTCGTGCCCTTGACCTCGTCGGTCTGTTCCTTGACCGAGATGCCGTCGACCATGTCCTCGAAGTCGACAACGCCCTCCGCCTCGCTCAGGATCGGCCGCGTGTAGGGATCCCACTGGGCCAAGCGCGTTCCGCGCTTGACGGTATCGCCCTCATCGACATGCAGCCGCGCGCCGTACATGATGCGATGCGACGCCAGCTCCTTGCCGCCCTGATCGACGATCGTAACCGCCATGGCGCGTCCCATGGCAATGAGACGCCCCTGGCTGTCCTTGCCGAGATTGCGGCCCTTGATTCTCACCGTGCCGTTGAAGTTCGATTCGATGAAGGATTGGTCCACCGTTTGGGCCACGCCGCCGATATGGAACGTGCGCATGGTGAGCTGCGTACCCGGCTCACCGATGGACTGCGCGGCGATCACGCCGACCGCCTCACCGATATTCACGGGCGTGCCACGGGCAAGATCGCGCCCATAGCACTTGCCGCAAACGCCGACTTCGGTTTCGCAGGTCAGCACCGAACGGATGCGGACTTCCTGGACTTCCGCGGCGTTGATGGCCTCGAGCTGCGATTCATCCACGAGCTCTCCGGCCTTGACGAGAACCTTCTTGGTCCCCGGCGCCACGATGTCCTCAGCAGCCGTGCGGCCAAGCAGACGTGCACTGAGCGAGACGATGACCTCGCCGGAGTCGACGACCGCCTGGACGCTGATGCCCTTGTCGGTGCCGCAGTCTTCCTCCGTAATGATGCAGTCCTGCGCCACGTCCACCAGACGCCTGGTCAGGTAGCCGGAGTTGGCGGTCTTGAGGGCCGTGTCAGCAAGTCCCTTGCGGGCGCCGTGCGTCGAGTTGAAGTATTCGAGCACCGTCAGCCCCTCCTTGAAGTTGGAGATGATCGGCGTCTCGATGATCTCGCCCGAAGGCTTGGTCATCAGACCGCGCATGCCGGCAAGCTGCTTCATCTGCGTCGGTGAGCCACGAGCACCCGAGTGGCTCATCATGTAGATCGAGTTGATGGGCTTTTCGCGCCCCGACTTGGCGTCCTTATGCACAGCGGAGATGCGGTCCATCATCTCCTTGGCGATCTCGTCTGTGCACTTCGACCAGGCGTCCACGACCTTGTTGTACTTCTCGAGCTGCGTGATGAGGCCGTCGTTGTACTGCTGCTCGAACTCGCGCACGAGCTCGGTCGTCTGGTCGACGATCTTCGACTTGGTGTTGGGGATCACCATGTCATCCTTGCCGAACGAAATGCCGGCCTTGAACGCGTGATAGAATCCAAGCCCCATGATGCGGTCGCAGAAGATCACCGTCTCCTTCTGACCGCAGTCACGGTAGACCGCGTCGATCAGGCCCGAGATCGCCTTCTTCGTCAGAAGCGTGTTGACGATGTCGAACTTGAGTCCAGCCTTCTTGGGCAACAACTCGCCCAGGAACATGCGGCCCGGCGTTGTGTCATAGACGTTCGTGATCTCGCTGCCCTCGTCATCGAGCGTCGTTACACGCCCTTTGACCTTGGCGTGCAGGGTCACGACGCCGGCCTGGAGCGCATGCCGCACCTCGCCGACCGACGAGAACATCATGCCCTCGCCCGGCTCCTTGTCGCGCATGATCGACAGGTAGTAGAGGCCAAGTACGATGTCCTGGCTCGGAACAATGATGGGCGAGCCGTTGGCGGGATGCAGGATGTTGTTGGTCGACATCATCAGCACACGCGCTTCGAGCTGCGCCTCGAGCGACAGCGGCACATGCACGGCCATCTGATCGCCGTCGAAATCGGCATTGAAAGCGGCGCACACCAGCGGATGCAGCTGGATCGCCTTCCCCTCAATCAGCACGGGCTCGAAGGCCTGGATGCCAAGACGATGCAGCGTCGGCGCGCGGTTGAGCAACACCGGATGCTCGCGAATAACCTCGTCGAGCACATCCCAAACCTCGCCCTTTTCCTTCTCGACAAGCTTCTTGGCCTGCTTGACCGTCGCTGCCTGCCCGAGTGCCTGCAGACGCGCATAGATGAACGGCTTGAACAGCTCCAGCGCCATCTTCTTCGGCAAGCCGCACTGATGCAGCTTGAGCTCCGGGCCAACCACGATCACCGAGCGGCCCGAGTAGTCGACGCGCTTGCCGAGCAGGTTCTGGCGGAACCGGCCCTGCTTGCCCTTCAGCATGTCGGCGAGCGACTTCAGCGGACGCTTGTTGGCGCCCGTGATCACGCGGCCGCGGCGGCCGTTGTCGAACAGGGCGTCCACGGCCTCCTGCAGCATCCGCTTTTCGTTGCGAATGATGATGTCGGGCGCGCGCAACTCGATCAGCCGCTTCAGCCGGTTGTTACGATTGATCACGCGGCGGTACAGGTCATTAAGATCTGACGTGGCGAACCGGCCGCCGTCGAGCGGCACCAGGGGGCGCAACTCAGGCGGTATGACCGGCACGACAGTGAGGATCATCCACTCGGGACGGTTGCCAGACTCCAGGAACGCCTCGATCACCTTCAAGCGCTTGGCAAGCTTCTTGGGTTTGAGCTCGGTCGTCGCCTCCGCGATCTCCTGGCGCAACTCATCCTGGATCTTCTTCAGATCCATGCCGATCATGATCTCGCGGATGGCCTCGGCACCGATGCCGGCCGTGAAGCTGTCGGGCCCGTGCTCTTCGATGGCCTGATTG
Source organism: uncultured Hyphomicrobiales bacterium (assembly GCA_902826715.1). GTDB lineage: Bacteria > Pseudomonadota > Alphaproteobacteria > Rhizobiales > Hyphomicrobiaceae > CADEFX01. The sequence continues at coordinate 7,277 of CADEFX010000177.1, forward strand.
TACTGCTCTTCGCTGAGAAGCTGCTTCTCCTTGAACGGGGACACGCCCGGCTCGGTGACGATGTAGTTCTCGAAATAGAGCACGCGCTCGAGGTCCTTCAGCGTCATATCGAGCAGAAGGCCGATGCGCGACGGCAGCGACTTCAGGAACCAGATGTGGGCCACTGGCGCCGCCAGTTCGATATGGCCCATGCGCTCGCGGCGTACCTTGGCCAACGTCACCTCGACACCGCACTTTTCGCAGATCAGGCCCTTATATTTCATGCGCTTGTACTTGCCGCACAAGCACTCGTAGTCCTTGATCGGTCCGAAAATGCGCGCGCAGAAAAGTCCGTCACGCTCCGGTTTGAACGTGCGGTAGTTGATGGTCTCGGGCTTCTTGATCTCGCCGAAAGACCAGGAGTGGATGTCCTCCGGGCTTGCGATCGAGATACGGATCTGATCGAAGGTCGGCAGTTGAACCTGCTGCTTGAAGAGGTTTGTGATCTCGTTCATCGCCTATCTCCTGGCAGGGCAGTACCGGCTGCCGCTGCGATTGTTGCGGCTTTACGGACCGCGTGTCTTCGAGGCCTTGCGGGGCGCCATGGTGGCGCGCCGTCATCTCAATCCCTCAATCGTGCGCCGCGATCGTTCCGCAGCGTAGTCGTGCGCCTGCGCCAAATGGACCGGCGCAGGCTGTTCCCTCACTCGGCGGCCGACGGCAACTGCGGCCGTGCCGGAGTTTCAGGCGTCGCATCGCTCGGCGGCGGCACAGTTTGCGAGTTGGTCAGCTCGACATTGAGCCCCAGAGCGCGCATTTCCTTGACGAGCACGTTGAAGCTCTCGGGAATGCCCGCTTCGAACGCATCGTCTCCGCGCACAATGGCCTCGTAAACCTTCGTGCGGCCAGCTACGTCGTCGGACTTGACCGTCAGCATCTCCTGCAGCGTGTAGGCGGCGCCATAAGCCTCGAGTGCCCACACCTCCATTTCGCCGAAGCGCTGGCCACCGAACTGCGCCTTGCCGCCCAACGGCTGCTGGGTGACGAGACTGTACGGACCGATCGAACGCGCGTGGATCTTGTCGTCCACGAGGTGGTGCAGCTTGAGAAGGTACTTGTAGCCCACCGTCACCTTGCGATCGAACGGTTCGCCGGTCCGGCCATCGAACAGCTGCACCTGGCCCGAGCTGTCGAAGCCGGCCATATCGAGCATTTCGACGATGTCCTTCTCGCGCGCACCGTCAAACACCGGGGTTGCAATCGGCACGCCGGTCTTGAGCTGCTGGCCAAGGGCGACGAGCTCGTCGTCCTTGAGGCCGGCAACCTCTTCGTCCTCGCCGTAGACCTGCACCATTGCCGCGCGAAGCGCCTTGCCTTCCCCGCTTTCGCGGAACTTGGCGAGTGCCTCGTCGATGGCGCGGCCAAGCCCGCGGCAGGCCCATCCCAGATGCGTCTCCAGGATCTGCCCGACGTTCATACGGCTCGGCACGCCCAGCGGATTGAGCACCACGTCAACGTGCGTTCCATCTTCCAGGAACGGCATGTCTTCGCAAGGTACGATCTGCGACACGACACCCTTGTTGCCGTGGCGTCCGGCCATCTTGTCGCCAGGCTGGATCTTGCGCTTCACTGCGACGAAGACCTTGACCATCTTCATCACGCCTGGCGGCAACTCGTCTCCGCGCTGCAGCTTGTCGACCTTGTCGACGAAGCGACGCTCGAGGCCCTTTTTTGCCTCTTCGTACTGCTTGCCGATGGCCTCGGCCGCAGCCATGGCCTTCTCGTCCTTGAGGCCGATCTCCCACCACTGGCTGCGCGGGATGTCGTCGAGGATCTCCTGCGTAATGTCGGTCCCCTTGCGCGCGCCCTTCGGCCCGCGCGAGACCTCCTGCCCCATCAGCGCATCGTGCAGGCGCCCGTACACGTTGCGGTCGAGGATCTGCAGCTCGTCGTCACGATCTTTGGCAAGACGCTCGATTTCCTCGCGCTCGATCGCCATGGCGCGCTCGTCCTTCTCGACGCCATGCCGGTTGAACACACGCACCTCGACAACCGTACCTGCGACACCGGGTGGCAGACGTAGCGATGTGTCGCGCACGTCGGAGGCCTTCTCGCCGAAGATGGCGCGGAGAAGCTTTTCCTCCGGCGTCATCGGGCTTTCGCCCTTCGGCGTGATCTTGCCGACCAGAATGTCTCCTGGATTGACCTCAGCGCCGATGTAGACGATGCCGGCTTCGTCGAGGTTCTTCAGCGCCTCTTCCGATACGTTCGGAATATCGCGCGTGATTTCCTCCGGCCCGAGCTTGGTGTCACGGGCCATCACCTCGAATTCCTCGATGTGAATGGACGTGAACACGTCCTCGGAAACAACACGCTCCGAGAGGAGGATGGAATCTTCGAAGTTGTAGCCCATCCACGGCATGAACGCGACGAGCACGTTCTTGCCAAGCGCCAGATCGCCCAGATCCGTCGAGGGTCCGTCGGCGATGATCTCGCCGGCCTTGACGCTCTCACCCACGTTCACCAGCGGACGCTGGTTGATGCAGGTGTTCTGGTTCGACCTCTGGAACTTGCGCAGCCGGTAGATGTCGACACCCGGCTTCGACGGGTCGGTTTCCTCGGTCGCGCGAACGACGATACGCGTCGAGTCCACCTGATCGACCACGCCCGTGCGGCGCGCCGCGATGGCCGCGCCTGAGTCGCGCGCGACCACCTCTTCCATGCCGGTGCCGACGAGCGGCGCCTCGGCCTTGATGAGAGGCACGGCCTGCCGCTGCATGTTGGAGCCCATCAGCGCGCGGTTGGCGTCGTCGTTCTCGAGGAACG
>CADEFX010000178.1 GCA_902826715.1 uncultured Hyphomicrobiales bacterium
GGGCATCCTGCTCGAGCAGGTCGAAATACCGCCGCGCGATGGCGTCGGAGAGCTCCGGCAAGACCTGGATTTGGCGGTCGAGCAGCTTGCGCAGGCCAGCCCTCTGCCCATTCGCGTCGGCTTGGTTCAGCGTGCCGATGTCCACGACGCGCACGTCGCCCAGCAAGGACAGGGCCATGCGCTGCTCCTCGCGGCGTCCGCGGCCGGCGTTGGATTGCGGCAGGCCGTTGATATGCTGGACAAGCGCATCGAGTTGGAAGGCGACGCTACGCGGGTTGCTTTCATCGATCAGCAGCAGATCGAGGACCAGAGGCAGCATGGGCGCGAGACGATAGCGCGACCGGTAGGTGATGAAGCTGTCGGCGAGTTCCAGCACGAACAGGAGCCGGCCCGCTTCGTCCGCCTCCGGCTCCGCTGAGCCGAACATGCCGACGAGCAGCTCGGCCATGTTGAAAGCACGCGACAGTCGACGGCCCATGTCGAGGAAGGACCAGCCGAAGCTGCGCGTCATGTTCTCGTGGGTCAATCCGTGGAACGCGGCCAGCACGCGCAAGCCATCCTCGATCAGCCGCAGCGTGTCGCCGATGGCTATGGGCATGGCACCGGCGCGCCACCGGCGCCGGGTATAAAAGTCGTTGAGCGTGCGCCAGGCTTCGAGCGACAGGCGATCGCGCGTGACGCTGGCGATGCGATGAATGTTGTCGAGCGTGTGCGGCAGCCCGTAGTTCCAGTCCGCCGACGTCATGAGATTGCGCGCCAGCCGCTCGATCAGAGCACGGTCGGTCTTTTCCCATGGCGGCGGCACCTCGCCGTCGTCCTTGGACAGCAGGATCTCGAGGGCGGTCCGGCTGGCCCGCAACTCCTGACGCGGCCCGCTATCTTCCTCGAGCCGGTTGAGGCAGGTGCGCAGCACGCGCATCGTCCAGTCCGCCTGTTCGACGTAGCTGCCGAGCCAGAACAGGTTGTCGGCGGCGCGGCTCGGCAGATCCTGCGGAGCGCGTTCGATCTGGGCGGCTTCGATTGTCGGCCGCCACAAGCTTGTGAACGGCGGCAGCGCGGCATCGCTGATGACCCACACGTCGCGCGATTCCCCGTCGGGAGCGCTAAGCGCGACGCTCGCGTTCGGATCGACGGTCATTGCCAGTCCGCCGGGCATCGCCACAAAGCCGTTCGGCGTTGCCGTTGCGAACAGCCGTAGAGCGTAGGGCTTGGGTACGAGCCCGCCTGCCGTCAATGACGGTGTCGTGCCGAAGCCGATCTTTTCCTCCGCCACCAGCGAAGCCCCTCGCAGCTCGATTTCCTCGATCAGCATCGCGCGCTCGCCCGGGCTGAGCCTGGCCGGGTCGACCCCCGCCAGCGCGCGTCCGGGACGGGCCGTGTTCTCGTGTGCCGGCCGCACGACCATGCGGTCGAAGTTGGCGAGGACATGCGCTCGGCCTTGCCGGTCTCCGAGCCACCAGCGCGGGCCATCCGCGATCAGCAACTCCTCACCAAGCAGCTCGCGGCTGAGGCGTGGCAGATAGGCGCTGATGCCGCGGTTTTCGGCGAGCGCCGAGCCGAGGAAATTGACGATGAGGTCGGGAGCGCGGCGAACCGCCTGCAAAAGGCCGACAGGGCCGGCAAAGTCGGAGGCGTCGAGCTCGAGCGGATCGGCCACGGCGCCGGCTATGCAACGCACGATGAGGTCGATGGGCATGAGACCGTCGAGCGTCTTGAGAAACACCCGCTCGTCGGCGACGCGCAGATCTCCGCCTTCTACCAGTGTGAGACCGAGATAGCGCGCGAGGTAGGCGTGGCTGAAAAAGTCGTTATGGCGCGCGCCGGGCGTCAACAGCGCCATGCTGGGATCGACGCGGTCGGCGCGACGCGCCAGCGCCGTCTGCATCTGCTGGAAGAAGGGCGCCAGGCGCTGTGCATTGCAGGCGCTGAAGATGTCGCCTGCGACATTGGTATGCACCATCCGATTGGCCAGTGCATAGCCGACGCCGGCCGGCGTTTCGACGTGCGTGTCGATGACGCGCCAGGTGCCGTCTGGTCCGCGCGCGACGTCGAGCGCAAAAAACTGAATATGTCCCTTGGCGGGTTGGAGATACTGCAGCGGACGCAGATAGGAGGGATCGCTGAAGACGAGCTGATGCGGCATGGCACCGGTCGCGAGCAGGGTCTGATCGCCGTAGAGATCGGCCAGCACCGCCTCCAGCAGTCGCGCGCGCTGCAACAGGGCACCTTCGAGCACACGCCATTCGGCGGGAGGAATGAGGAGCGGCACCAGATCCACGCGCCAGGGCTGTACCGTCGTCGAAGGATCGGAAAACAGGTCGTGCGCGATGCCAGTCTCGCGCACGCGCGTGTTGAGTTGCTCCATGCGCAGCAGCCGAGTGTCGACGTCGAGCGCGCTGATGGCGTCAAAGAGGGACTGCCAGTGGCCGACCGACTGGGGTGACGCGGCGTTGAACTCGTCGAAGCTTGCCCTATTGGGCTTGTAGCTCGACGCCAGCTCACCCCCCGGCACTGTTTCCGCTTGAGCGCTCATGCCTGTTCCTGGTCACTTCGGCGACAGTAATACACGACAAGGCCTCGGGTCAGTCCTCACGGCGAAGATCCAGGGTTAGCGGGAAATCAGGATGAACCACCGCCGCCTTGGGCGTTGTCAAACCCGCGGTGTGGCCGATGGCCTCGAAACGGGCTGTGCGCCGGGCGTGAGCTTCCCGGGCGTTGACGGGGCGTGTCATGCTGTCTTGTCCGGCTGGATGCGTCGCGTGGTAACGGCAACCTCCGACTGATCTTCCGGTCCAGGTATCATGGATGTCGAACGTCAGCGGCACATGCGGCCGGATCGTCGGATGAAAGCCATGGATCGGCTGGAACGTTCGGAAGCGGACGCCCGCCACGGCTTGCCCGGTCAAGCTTGTGCCGGCGAGCGGCAGCGCGTAGCCGTTACACACGATCTTGAAGCGGTCGCCTGTGAGGCCCGAGACTTTCGCTTGCAGGCGATCGAGCGACGAGTCGACCGTGCGCGCCGCGCTGCTGTCACCTTCCTCACCGAGCACGAGCCATGGCTCCAGCGCATGGCGCAGCTCCAATGTCACGCCATGATGCTCAACCTGGCCGATGCGTGGGCAGCGAAACTCGAAGTGAGGGGCATACCACTTTGCCTCGAGCGCCAGCCCGGCAGAGCGCAAGTCTGCGATGACGCTTTCCAGATCCGACCAAAGGAAATGCGGAAGCATGAAGCGGTCGTGCAGGGCCGTGCCCCAGCGCACCAGTGGCCGCCGATACGGCTCCTGCCAGAACCACGCCACAAGCGCCCGGATCAGCAGCTGCTGGGCGGCGCTCATGCGTGCATGCGGGGGCATCTCGAACGCGCGAAACTCCACCAGGCCCAGACGTCCCATGATGCCGGCCGGCGAATAGAGCTTGTCGATGCAGATCTCCGCGCGGTGCGTGTTGCCGGTGACGTCGACCAGCAGGTTGCGCAGCAGGCGATCGACCAGCCAAGGAGCCACATCCTTGCCCGGCCCCGGCATCTGCTGCAATGCGATCTCGAGCTCGTAGAGGGAGTCGTGCCGCGCCTCGTCGATACGCGGTGCCTGGCTAGTCGGTCCCACGAACAGCCCGGAGAACAGGTACGAGAGGGTTGGATGGTTCTGCCAATAGGCGATGATGCTGGCAAGTAGATCCGGCCGGCGCAGGAACGGGCTGTCGGCTGGCGTGACGCCGCCGAGAACCACGTGATTGCCGCCGCCGGTCCCGCATTGCCGCCCGTCCGGCATGAACTTTTCAGCGCTCAGCCCCACCTCGTGTGCTGCATCGTAGACGGTTTCGATCGTTGCCACGGTATCGTGCCAGGTCGCGGCTGGATGCACGTTGACCTCGATCACCCCCGGGTCCGGCGTAACTTTGATGACGGCGAGGCGCGGATCGTAGGGCGGCTCATAGCCTTCGAGACGGATCGGCTGACCAAGGTGTTTGGCGGTCTTCTCAAGGGCGACCATCAGCGCCGCATAATCCTCGCCGTCGGCCAGCGGCGGCAGAAAGACGTGCAGGAGATTGTCTCTGGGCTCCAGGGCAAGCGCAGTCCGGACGGGGCCATTCGTATCCGGCGTTTGCTCCCTCTTCGACGCAGCCTTTGCATCATGCGCCGGTTCAGCCGGCAGATTTCGGCGCGGCGCGAAGGGATCGAGCGGTTCGACGTGCGGATAGTCGACAAAGTCGATCTCTCGCAGGCTGCCCAGCGGCAGTCGCAGACCGAGCGGCGAATCACCGGGCAAGAGGAAAAGGGTGCCGCGGCGGAACGCCCAGCGTTCGCTCGTCCAATGCCGGTCGCCCGTGCTCGTACGCGCGACGACAAGCGGCAGAACATAGCCGGTCGGGCGACCGAGGCCGCGCTCGAAGGTACGCATCAAGCGGTCGCGCTCGGCGGGGCTGGCGAGCCGCGGATCGTAGGCAGCCGTGCCGAGCGGAAGCTTCTGCTCGATGAGCAATGCATGTGCCGGATCCTCATAAGCGGGAATTGCACAGTCAGCGGCCACGCCAAGGCTGCGGCAGAGCGCGGCAGCAAACGTCGGCACATCGTCCGCGGTGTGAGCGCTCGCCGATGTCGCGGCGATCAGGGCATCGTCTTGCCAAAGTGGTTGGCCGTCCTTGCGCCAATGCAGCCCATAGGCCCAGCGTGCGACCTGCTCGCCCGGATACCACTTGCCGAGGCCATGGTGCAGCAGGCCACCCGGCGCAAGACGGTCGCGCAGCCGGCGCACCAGCTTGTCGGCATAGTTCTGCTTGGTCGGCCCGAGAGCGGCGATGTTCCACTCCGGCGCCATGCGATCATCGGCTACGACAAACGTCGGCTCTCCGCCCATGGTGAGGCGCACGTCGCCCGCCTGCAGGCGCTCCTCCACCCGGTCGCCCGCATCGAGGATCGCCTGCCACTGTGTCTCGCTGTAAGGGCGCGACGTGCGCGGGGTTTCGCGGATGCGGGTTACGTCGATCGTGAAAGAAAAGTCGACGTGCGCCGGCTCGTGCGATCCAGTGATGGGAGCCGCGCCCAGCGGAGCGGGCGTGGCCGCCAGCGGCACATGACCTTCCCCGGCGAAAAGGCCCGAAGTGGGATCGAGCCCGATCCACCCGGCACCCGGGACATACACCTCGGCCCAGGCATGCAGGTCGGCGCTGTCGCGCTTGTCCGGCTGGGCGTCATCGGCGAGTTGAATGAGGTAGCCCGAGACGAAGCGGGCGGCGAGACGGAAGTGCCGCAGAACCTGCACCAGCAGCCAGCCGGTGTCACGACAGGAGCCGGACTGGATTTGCAGGGTCTCCTCGGCACTCTGGACTCCCGGCTCCATGCGCGTCCGATAGGCGATCTGCTGGCTGAGCGCGACATTGAGGTCGGAAATGAAAGCGATCGTGCTGCGCGGGCTGACATCGACCTTGGCCACGTAATGCTCGAGGAGGGCCCCCAGCGCAGGTGCGTCGAGATACGGCCGCAGATCGCTCGCCGTTGCCGGATCGTAAGCAAGCGGAAAATCCTTGGCACTTTCGTCCGCGAAGAAATCGAACGGATTGATCGGCGCCATCTCCAAGACCAGGTCGGCCGTCGCAATGAATTCTAACGTTCTCTCCGGAACGACGACGCGAGCGACGAAATTGCCGAACGGATCCTGCTGCCAATTGATGAAGTGCCGCGCCGGCGCCAGGTTCAGTGCGTAAGCGGCAACGGGCGTACGACAGTGCGGTGCCGGGCGCAGGCGCACGAGGTGCGGTCCGAGCGCGACGGCGCGGTCATAGCGATAAAGCGTTCTGTGCGTGAGCGCGACTTGGATGGGCATGTCGATAGCCGGGCGGCGTCAATCTGACGAGACGCCAAAAGACCCCAGCCTCAGGCGCCGCGCAACCCCGCGATTCGCGCCGGAACCTAAACTTTGCCTATTTATTCGGCAGAGGCCGGCCGTGATACCTGAATGCCCCTGGGAGAGTTGCGCTAGAGCTTCGTCAAGCGATCCATAAATCCGACGCCTCGTGTCATCGGGAGCGCATGCGGGCGCGGCAGCTCGACCACGCGCTACTTCCGCCGCTTCCTTTCTCTCGATCCCTCGCGCGATCGCCCAATTGTTTCGTTTGGAATTCGGAGTGCAAGCAGGGCTTTGCGCACAATGTCCAAAGCCGCCGACGTCTCTTTGCTGTGGTGCTCGATAAGGGCGATGGTGCGTTTCAGCGGCGGGCTGAGCCTCCTCATGACCAGATTGCGCTCCCGGCCATCCAATACCATCTCCGGAACTATTGCCATGCCAAGGTTGGCCGCCGCCGCACTTTTCAGCGCTTCAAGGGTCCCCAGGTGCATAGGAACGCGCGGCGCCGAACGCTCCGATCTGATCCATTCCATGATCAGGCCAGGTAAGGCAGCGCGAGTATGCTCCATCAGGAGCGGCTGACGGACCGCGTAAGCTGGCGTGACAGCATCGGGGATGTCATCCCAAGCCGATGGAATGACCGCAACCATGTGCTCGGTCAGGAGCGGTGTGATCTTGAGCTGTGACTTGTCGACCGGCAGCGTCACAATCGCGAGATCTATTCGGCTTTGTCTGATGCCATCGGCACTTTCCGGCGTCGGCAAGTTCGTTACGTGCAATTCGATACCGGGGTAGTCCGTCGAGAGCTTTCGGAGCACTGGAGGCAGTAGGTGGGTGAACGCCGAGTTTGTCGTTCCAATGCGGACGCGCCCCATCCAGCCCTCGCGGTATCGGCGCATGACTGCTTCAGCATCTTCGCACGCCTGCAGGACGCGACGTGCTGCCTCGATCAGATCTCTTCCGGGCGGCGTTGCATGAATTTGCTTGCCCAGGCGCTCCACAAGGGAGACGCCAAAGCGCCTTTCAAGTTCGCGAATTTGCACACTCACTGCGGGCTGAGACAAGTTCAGGCGGCGAGCGGCTGAAGAGAAGCTCTTGCTTTCCACAACTGCCACCAACGAGTGCAGCTGGTCAGGGTTCAGAATGCGCATATCAAACCTTTCATTATAGAAACCATCATAACTATAAAATTGCATTGTAGGTCAATTCGCATCATGTCTGCGCCTGCAAGTTACATCGGGTCCGGGCGGCTACGCCTTCCTCAAAACTCGGCCCCAGTGAAGTAACCGGCACCACTGCGAAACAATGGATCTGACCGGGCAGTCCGCTGCCCGGAGCGAACGGACTTTGTCCCGAGCGAGCCGGGTTTGCTCGCGACTGCCTCCAAATGAGAAATGCTATGAACATGCACACGCCAGCAATTGACTTGTCCGCAATCAAGGCACGTCAGCAGACCGCCTGGAGCTCGGGCGACTACGCGATCGTCGGCAATACATTGCAAATTGTCGGTGAACGGCTTTGTGAAGCCGTCGATCTCAGCAGCAATCATCGTGTCCTCGATGTTGCGGCCGGCAATGGCAACGCCACGTTGGCTGCGGCGCGTCACTTTGCGGACGTCACCTCGACCGACTATGTCGAGAAGCTGCTCGAGCGCGGGCGTGAACGTGCCGAAGCCGAGCGGCTGGCCATAAGCTTCCAAGTCGCGGACGCCGAGAACCTCCCGTTTGAGGACGGTAGCTTTGATGTCGTGCTGTCCACATTCGGCGTCATGTTCACGCCGGACCAGGAGAGAGCAGCGCAGGAGATGCTCCGGGTCTGTCGCAGCGGCGGAAAGATCGGGCTGGCGAATTGGACGCCGGATGGCTACATCGGTCAGCTCTTCAAAACGATCGGCAAGTATGTGCCGCCGGCGCCCGGCCTGAAGTCGCCCGCGTTGTGGGGCACACGATCACACCTTGAAACGCTTTTTGGCGACAAGGTCGATATTCGGGCGGAGACCCGGCACTTTGCCTTTCGATACAAATCACCGGGACACAGCCTGGCAGTGTTCCGGGGCTACTATGGTCCCGTTCTGAAAGCCTTCGCCGCCATCGATGCCGAGGCGCAGGCCGGCCTGGAGCGGGATCTCCTGTCGCTCATGGATAGCGTCAACGTCGCGCGCGACGGGAGCTTGGTGGCTCCCAGCAGCTACCTTGAGATCGTTATCACCAAACGTTGAGCGCACGGCGATCCAATCGAGAGGCCAAGGCGCCGCCGGATAGGGGCGCTTGGCCGGGGACTTGGGAGGCGCCGGGCCAACTCGGCCCGGCCCTCAATATCACGAGGAACGCACGATGATTTTAAGATGCATCTTCTCAACTGTCGTAGCTGCGGCTGCTGCATTCGCCCTTATGGTGATGCTTGTATCATTTCCGCAAACTTCACCGGAGTCGTGCTGCGACGATGCGCAGGCCAGCGCCGACGGGCTGCGTCTCGCCAGCCCGCAGTAGTCCGAGAATTTGGCCTACGCCGAGCGCCGGTTCTAACGAGCTTGCCGCCTTGCGTTCGCAGTACCGAAAGGGGCTTGCCGTGTCCGTATCGAACATTCGCGCCTTCGCTCCAGTGAGGAAGCGCCCTGCCGCAACAGAGCGCGGACAGGAAGATGTATTGCGGAGCGCTTCGCATGCGTTGACTGGAGACTTCTTGCGCGCTGCTGCAGGGAAAGAGCGCATGGTGGTGCTGGCGGCGGTGGGTGCGTTTCTGGGTCAGATCGAAATGATAACAGGCGGCTCCAGTCGCTCCGAAGACTTCCGACTGATTGAAGCTGCGATGAACGACCAGAAGAATCGGGAGAAGAGCTGAGGTAGCGTTTTTGCGACGTCGGAGCTGCCACCTGACGGCTGCTGACTGCCGAGATGGTTCACGCCCGGCCCAGCACGGTGATGCAGCAGGTCGCCTCCTCGATTCCATAGATGCCGCCACCATTCTCTGCGATCGCGAAGCGTGCATCCTCGACTTGCCTCTCACCCGCCTCGTTGCGCAGTTGCAACCCGAGCTCGTAGATCTGGCCCAGACCCGTCGCGCCGATCGGATGGCCCTTCGACTCAAGCCCGCCCGACGGATTGATGGGGATGCGTCCCCCGAGCCGCGTTTCGCCCTGCTCGGCGAGGCGTCCACCCTCGCCGATGGCGCAAAAGCCGAGGCTCTCGGACTGGGTCACCTCGCCCATCGCCGTCGCGTCGTGCACCTCGGCGACGTCGATATCATCGGGGCTGATGCCCGCTTGCTGATAGGCCCGGAGGGCCGCCCGACGCGTGATATGATTTTCAAGATCGTCGGGCGCACGATTGATGCCGGTCCCCATCACTGAAGCGAGCACGCGCAGCGCCCTGATCTTGTCGAAGCGATCGAGCGCGCTCTTCGAGCAGAGGATGGCAGCGGCCCCCCCATCCGAAATCGGCGAACACATAGGCAAGGTCAGAGGCCACGCGATCCGGCGCGCGGCGAGCACCTCGTCGATCGAGGCTTCGAAGCGGAACTGAGCTTTCGGGTTGCGTGCTGAATGCCAATGGTTCTTGGCCGAGACGGCGGCGAGTTGCCTTTCGGTCAGGCCGAAGAGCTTCATGTGCTGACGTGCGAAGCACGCATAGACATCCATGAACGGGCTACGCTGCTGGTTGCTCGCCGGATCCTCTGGTGGCGGCTCGACGCCTTCGCCCATCTCGAGCAGACGCGCGAAAGTCTCCTCGCGACGGTGCACGTCGGTGGCACCATCAAATACCGCGAAGGACTTGGCCTTGTTCATGTCGTACATCTTGTCGACGCCAACAGCGAGCGCGATGTCCGTCACCCCAGCGCGGATCGCCGTGACCGCACCGTTGAAGGCCGTCGAAGCGCTCGCGCATGCGTTCTCGACGTTTGTCATGGCGATGCCTTCGAAGCCCATGTCGCGCAACGCCATCTCGCCAGGAACGCAATACTGTCCCTCCATGACGCCCTGGGTTGTGTTGGCGAACCACGCGGCACCAACATCTCCGACCGCAATGCCGGCATCCGACAAAGCACCATCGACCGCGTCGCGCGTCAGATCCTTGACGGACTTGTCGAGAAATTTTCCGAACGGAGTCATGGAAATTCCGACGAGATAGACGTCCTCCATCGGGCTTTCTCCTTATGGGGTGGTCGGGCATTCGCAGGAAATTTTGCGCTTCTGGCGGCCGGCTCTCAAGAGGGATACTTCGGCGCGCTTCACCT
>CADEFX010000179.1:0-1813 GCA_902826715.1 uncultured Hyphomicrobiales bacterium
GCGTGTGACAGCGCAAAACTGCGAGAACATAACTTACTGGAAACGTCATGAGAGAGCTGATCATCGAGGCACGCATTAATGAATACATGAGGCGCGAGCAGGGCAACCCGCATGTGCCCTACCTACCCGGTGAAATCGTTGCAGATGCGATCGCCTGTCGGACGGCCGGAGCCGCCATCGTTCATTTCCACGCGCGCAAGCCCGACGGCAGCCCGGATCATGATGCCGAGACCTATGCCCGCACGGTCAGCGCTATCCGCCGCAGCAGCGATATTCTCGTGCATCCTACGCTTGGCGACGTGACGCTGGAGGCCGGACCAGAACAGCGGCTCGCGCATATCCTGGAGATGGCGAAGGATCCGGCCACGGGTCCGCATCTGGCACCGGCCGACATGGGTTCCCTCAATCTCGACATTTACAATCCGCAGGCCCGCCGCTTCGACACGCTGGAGCGGATTTACAAGAACTCGACTGGAACCCTGGCCTACTTCTGCGAGACCATGAAGCGGGCAGGCGTGAAGCCCTACCTGACATGCTGGAACGTCGGCTTCACGCGCTGTGCGGCGGCCTTCATCGATCTAGGCATTGTTGAGGAACCGGCGTACATGAGCTTCATCCTCACCGACAACAGTTTCCTCGGCGGCCATCCTGGCACGTTACAGGGGTTACGCGCACACACGGACTTCCTGCCCGAGGACCGGCGCGTGGTGTGGAGCGTCATCGACTACGGCGGCAACCTGCTGCGGCTGGCGTCCGCCATAATAGCGGCAGGCGGCAACATCTCGATCGGCATCGGCGACTACACGTATCCCGAGTTCGGACAGCCGACGAATGCACAATTGGTGGAGCGTGTGGTGGCGCTAGCGCGGGATGTCGGTCGCGAGGTGGCGACGCCTGAGGAAGCCAAAGCCATGCTGGGTATCCGCTGAGATTTCTGCAAGCGCAGCTCTTATTGGTAGATATAGGTTACCACGAACGTGCGATCGCTGGACGTAGAACGCGCGGGCGGGAAGGGGAAGCTGGCCTGCTTGACCGCGAACACCACGCTCTGATCCAACTGCGCATTGCCACCACTTCTAAGAAGCTGCACCTCTTCGAGATTGCCGTTCTGCGATATGGACAACCTGACGGTCACCTGACCAACCGTGTTGCGCAACCCCGGCATCGTCTGTCTCAGGGCGCGAATGACCCCGCGCCCGAAATCATCATTCTCTCCAGAGCGCGTGATCCCCGGCGGGCGAGCCACGGAGGCGGAAAGCCCTCCGGCGCTGAACGGTATATCGGGCGTTGCCAGTCGCGCAGATAGATCGAGCGACGGTCGCGGTCTGGATTGCTTCTTATTGGCCGCATTGTGCTCGCTCTTCGTCTCGCTTGGATCCGGGAGCGACAACAGCGACGATGGATCTAGCGCTTCCTTTTCAATTGACCGCGTAGCCGCCTTTTGCTCATCGCGAGGCTGAGGGGATGTTTCCTCCGTCTCGGCCGCAGGGGAATCGGATTTCGCCGCTTGTCCAGATTGTGGCGGTGCGGCCTCCGCGCGCGCCGGCACAGTGGTTTTGCTGAGGACGTCCGCCTCGTCGACCAAGTCAACTGTAATGCCGTCCAAGCTTCCGTCCCGTTCACCCATGCGGCGCGGCAACGAACTGGAGACACCGAAAATCAAAATTGCATGCAGCGCCGCGGCACATGCCAGGCCGAGCCAGAAAGACGTGCGCTCTTGCCCGTTTAGCGGGGCAGGCGACGCCTGGGGGCCTCTTTGCAGCCCGGCGGCTGTCGGCGAAGTATGGTCAACATCCATCTCGGTGCTCGGCCC
>CADEFX010000179.1:1823-9962 GCA_902826715.1 uncultured Hyphomicrobiales bacterium
ATCGCAGCAGTGAGAACGCTGCAGTCTTGGGAACCCGTCGCGTCCCTCAACCAAACAAGCGATCACGAACCTCATATTCTCCCGGACCATGCCGCAGGTCACGCATCCTCGATGTCGCGCCGTGAGATGGTAACGCTGGCGTGGAAGCTATCACAGTTAGAGAAAGCCCTCGGGGGGATCGCCCAGAAGAATCTGCCCCACCGCCTCGAAGTGGCTCGAGCGCGACTGGATCTGCTGAGACAACGTGTGCATATCGCGGAACCGGCGCTCGAACGGGTTCTGGGCACCTGGAAAAATGGCATCGACGCCGGCAGTCTTGTAGACCCAATCGGCCACCTCAATCGCCGCGTGAATGGCATTCGCACAAGCAAGCCGCACGCGGCCACGATCCTCCACCCCGATCGGCGCGATCTCGTCGGCGCGCGCGTAGATGTCTGCGAGCGTCTCGAGCAGATATGCCCGCGCAGAGCCCAAACGCGCCTCCGAGCGCGCAACATCGGCGCGGACGGTGGCGCTCGCTCCGAGCCGCCCCTGCCCGCGCGGCGTCTTGCGCTGTGCCAGCTCAATGAAGGCCGACAACATCGCCCGCGCAATGCCCATCCCGACCGCAGCCACGCCCACAGCATAGAGGCCTTGCATCGTGACGGCATAGAGTGGTCCCGTTTCCCGGCGCAGCTACGGATCCTCGCGCGTGCCGCTGAAGGCTTCCGGCACAAAGACGCCTTCCACGCTGTAGCTGTCGGAGCCTGTGCCACGCATGCCGATGGTGTGCCAAGTGTCGAGCAAGGTTGCCTGCTTCAAAGGCATCAGCAGCGTGCGCACCGTCGGGCGGCCGAAACGATTGGGACGCAGGCCTCCATCCGCTTCGCGCACCTGGGCATGAGCCCCAATCCAATTGGCCTGCCGGCACCCGCTGGCGAAATCCCACCGGCCGCTGATCCGGTAGCCCCCGGGTACGGCCTGCGCCTCGCAAGTATTCGGCGGCCCCCATGCGATGATGGTGCGCGGATTGCTGAAAATTGTGCGCGCCGTCTCCGGCTCCAGAAATGGAGCAATGAGCGCCGCGCTGTTGGCGACGAACATGTTCCAGGCGACGGAGCCATCATAGCGCGAGACGGCCTCGGTTGCCTCGAAGTAGATGCCGGGCTCGACCTGCTCGCCGCCGACAGAGCGCGGCAGCAGCAGTCGGAAAAGGCGCGCGTTGTGCAAGCCTGTCAACAGCGGCTCAGGTATGCGGCGGGTGCGCTCAATCTCCGCGCTTGCCGCCGCAATTTGGTCGCCGAGCGCCAATGCGCGCCCGACCGGGCTGTCGTTGCGATTCAGCTTCTCGCCATCAATGGTACGCTTCCCCATGGCAACGAGGCCTCATTGTTTCCGGTGAACGGTAGTCTCGACCATTCGGGCCATGTTAGCGCCCGCCGAGGCTGTGATAAAACTTGGACCAATTCCCAGTTTGCAACTTGGGACGGAAATGCCAACTGCCTCCTGACTTCGAGCGCTCCGCGGCAATCATGTCCGTTCATTTCCGAGACGAGACGAACGCCGTTCGGCAGCTTTGTGCCAGAAGCGGATGTGAACGGAGCGAGAGGCGAAACCCATTATGGATGTCCGCTGCAGAGAAAGCTGGCCAGCTATCGAACGTCGATCAGGTGCCCAATAGTTGAGCTTGGTTGATGTCTATGGATACGCGCACTGGATGTCCGATCTCCTTCATGCTGCGGGAGGAAAACAGGACCTCAACGAGGATCTCCGAGGTTGCCACTGCTACGCCGTAGCGAACCACAGGACCGAGAATCTCACGATGCACAATCTCACCGAGAATACCCGATCCTCCTGAGTCGTTGAGTGTCACATGCTGTGGACGGAACACAAGCTTGGCGTTGTTCGGCACCTTGAAGTGACCAGGTATCGGCAGCGCGACGCCTCCGTCGCTCTCAAAAACCCGCTCAGCCCTGTTTTCACGATGCGGCCCAAAAGAATGTTGGCGGAACCGAGAAAGCTGGCAACGAACAGGTTCGATGGAGTCTGATAAAGTTCCATCGGAGTGCCGACCTGCTTCACCATACCCTCGCTTAAGACTGCGATCCGATCACAGACGGAATTGGCCTCTTCCTGGTCGTGCGTCACGAAGATCGCGGTCAGTCCCAGCCGCTGCTGAAGATCGCGCAACTCGCGCCGGACCTGGATCCGCATCTTTGCGTCGAGATTCGACAGCGGCTCGTCCAGCAACAGCACCTTCGGCTCGATAACGATCGTACGCGCCAGCGCAACCCTTTGCTGCTGTCCGCCCAGTGAGCGCCAGGGTGGCGAATCCGACGATGCGCATAGCCGCGGGTTTCCTCCATCGAGCGCCGTAGACATCGTTGCATCCGATGCTAGCGGGAACATTGGGCACATTTGGGCTTCTGGGCCCCGGCTCGTCAATTGGCTTTGCGGAACGCCGCCCGCCGCCGCCGTACCAACCACGGGCCGATTTCTTAGGATACGGGCTCATCCAGGATTGACGCGGTCGGCGCCGCTCCTTTGAGTGCCTACGGGCTGACTGATTCACCCAAGCGGCTTCAAGAAGCCGAAGCGCACAGCTCGAAGGTCGTGGAATGAACTTCTTGTCGAACCTTCTGAAGGAACTTTCGGGCCCTTCGCACAACAGCCAATTCGCGCAACTTCTGCTTCGGCTGGCCGACGTTGCAGTCGCCTGCGCCGCGCATTTTCGTGAAACCCGTGGACAGGATCTCCGCGGCATCATCGACTTCGAGCACGCGGGCGATGCCGTTGTCGATGAAATCCACGAGCTGCTCGACAATGCCTTCATCTTTCGCTTCGACATCGGCGACGCCCTTCGCCTGACCGACGATCTCGACAACGTCATCGATGGCATTCGCAAGGCCGCGTTTCATATCGATATCTACAAGCCGATATTGAACCCGCTGCGGCCGGAAGCGCTGCAACTTCTGGCCGTGGAAGAACGCATGATCGGCGATGTGCGCAGACTCGTGGCCATGCTGTCGGAGAAAAGCCTGCCTCTCGGCATCGTCCGCGACCTCGCGAACGCCATCGATGAAGGCGAAGCGGAAGCGGACCGCATCGTCGCCGATGCCGAGCGCAAGCTGGTCGCGGAGTATCGCCCCCAAGGCGCGAATCGGCTCGAGTTCATCGCGTGGGACAAGCTGTATCAGCTCCTGGAGGAAACCACCGACGAGGCCAATCATTGCGGCAAGGCGATCGCCTCGCTCGCCCGCAAAGAGGCTTGAATGTCCTATTTGACATTTGCGCTGACCATCGCGCTCGCGACGGTGCTCCTGGCCGAGTTCGTCAACGGTTGGACGGATGCGCCCAACGTCATCGCCACGGTGGTCTCGACCGGCGGACTCTCGCCGCGCACCGCTATCGGCATGGCTGTCGTCCTGAACACGTTAGGCGCCATGGCCGGCACTGAAGTAGCCGCAACGGTCGGCAAGGGCATCGTTGCTCCTGTGGCGTTGACGCTGCCCGCCATTACCGGGGCGATGCTGAGCATCATCGCCTGGGGCACGTTCGCGGCGAGGGCTGGCCTCCCGGTCAGCAAGTCGCACGCCTTGCTGGCCGGATTGGCGGGCGCGGCCTTTCAAGGCGGCGGCTGGGATGCCTTGTACTGGGATGGATGGATGAAGGTCGGTATCGGCCTTCTGTGCTCGCTGGGGCTCGGCTTTGCAGGAGCGCTGGTTATTGGAAAACTCATCATAGCATTAGCCGGCCGCGCCAGCCCGACACGGGCACGCAAACGCTTCGACTACCTCCAGATCGCCGCCGCAGCCTTCATGGCCTTCAACCACGGCCTCAATGACGGTCAGAAGTTCATGGGAGTTTTCGCACTGACGATGATGGCAGGCGGCACGATGCAAGTTTTCGAGATCCCATTCTGGATCGTGATTATTTGCGCGCTGACCATGGGACTCGGAACAAGCTGTGGTGGATGGCGGATCATCCAGACGATCGGCATGAAACTGACACGTCTCACGGCATGGCAGGGCTTTGCCGCACAGTTTTCCGCGTCGTGCACGATCTTCGGCGCATCGATCTTCGGCATCCCGCTCAGCACGACGCATACGATAACGACGGCCATCGTTGGCGCGACGGCATCACGGCGGGCGGCCGACATTCGCTGGGGCGTTCTGCGACGCGTCGTCCTGGCGTGGGTTGTGACGTTCCCGGTGTGCGCCGTGCTGGCTTATGTCGCGGCGTTGGCCGCCAACACCCTGTTCAGGTGACATGCCAAAAGAGCCCCAACAAGTCGCGGCCCTTCCGGTCCGTCTAAATGCCAAAGGCCAATTGGAAGTCTTGCTTGTAACCACCCGGCAGAGCCGCCGCTGGGTGATCCCGAAAGGCTGGCGCTCGACGCGCCTGTCGGATGCCGATGCCGCTGCGCGCGAAGCACAGGAAGAGGCAGGCGTGACCGGCAAGCTCCTCAAGAAGCCAATCGGCTCCTATTCGTATTTCAAGCGCGAGGATGAAGGCTTCCGGCCAGTCAAAGTCACCGTGTACTTGCTCAAGGTCCAGGAGCAGCAAAAGCGCTGGAAGGAGGTTGACGAGCGCAAGAGGCGTTGGCTCTCCATCAGTCGGGCCGCGGAACTCGTGCAGGAACCCAGCCTCGCAACAGTCATCAAGCGGTTGAAAAAGACGGTGGCCCCCAAGCGCCTGTTAAACACGAAGGCGTAGTCCCAAGCTGCCGGGCTACGGCGTGATCGTCGGCCGTCTCCTGCACCTCCTGTACCGTCGCGACACTGGCTTCACGGTAATCCCAGTTGCGACGCGCCATCGACCCTCAAGCTGGCTCCCGTGATGTAGTCGGCAGCATCGGAGAAGAGCCAAGCTATGCTGCGGGCGACATCGTCCGGATCGCCGACGCGGCCGTAGGGAATGAGTCGCAACAGCTCATGTCTGGCTTCGGGCCGTAGCCCAAGCCTCGGTGTTGATTGGCGTCCGGATGGCGCCCGGTGCCACGGCATTGACCCTGATCTTGAGGCCCGAGCTCTTGGGCCAAGGTCTGCGTCAACATGGCCACCCCGGCTTTGGAGGCGGCGTAGTTGTACTGGAACGACCGGGAATGAGCTCATGCACGGAGCTGGTGAACACGATCTTGCCGGTTGCCGCAGACAGCTCGGCGACCGGACCCGGCGCAAGAACTCGCGCACGGGCGCCCGCGCGGTCAAAAATGCTCCCGTCAGGTGACGTCGAGCACGGCCTGCCAGTCGCGCAGGCTCATATCCTGGATCGGGCCCGGCCGCTCGATCCCGGCGTTGGCCACCAGGATGTGCACCGTACCGGAGCGGCGATCATGGCTTGAGCCGAGGATTGGCGTTGTCGGCGGGGTGCCGATCGCCTTGATTCCGCCCGCCGTACGACCTGTCGTTGGGCACGGTTCTCGGCGTTCGGAACGCTGCCCTGGCGCTGCCCGAGCCGCCGCTCGTGGCACTGCTGACGCGGCCGGGCCTCTCGGCGTTGGCGTTACGCGGGACGATCGCGCGTCGTGCGCGCCTCGGGCAGCGGCGGCATCAGGTTCACGACCACCACCGACCTCTCCTCGAGCCGCGTGCGGATGGGTAAACCGTCATCGTAACGTCGGGGATGCATGGGATGGCGCGGGCCGACCTGTAATCGGGGCAATGAGAACCAGAGCCGCCCCTCCAATCACCACCTGGAGACATTCGTAGTGCGTGTAGTCCAAGAATAGGCACTCCTCAACGATCGCGGTGCGTCGGAAATGCCATGCCACGCCCATGCGCTGCCAGTTTGTCCGCCCTCATTCGCGATGTGCGTTGCGCGAGCACCGCGTAAAGCAACTTGAGTTGCACGCGGCGCTAGGGTTGGGCCGACCTGTAGATGACACACTTGTTTTTAGCAATCTGGATGGCTCGCCGATCTCTCCCCGCAGAGCCGTGATTTGGCTCCGCACCTGCGTCGCGCTGAGGTTACCGAGAGTGAATTTTCACGCGCTGCGCCACACCCATGCCTCACGGCGGCTGGGTCACGCCAACCCGACCATGACTCTCAACATCTACGCCAACCCTTTCAATCCCAAGAACATTGCAGCGGCGGATGCAATCGAGCGTGTTCTGAGAACGCGCAAGGAACGTTGAGAACACCCTGCGGTGCTAATTCGGTACCAATTCAGGGTTATCAACGCGGTGACGAGGTGCTAAGTGGCTGATCTCACGCGACGGATGGGTGGCCGAGTGGTTTAAGGCACCGGTCTTGAAAACCGGCGTGGGTTCACGCCCACCGGGGGTTCGAATCCCTCCCCATCCGCCAACATGACATATTTTTTCTCACCCGCGTACGTATGACTTCGGCATTCCTCAGACGGTCTTGGAACGCATAGGACTGCATAGTCGACTATTATTGCTGAGCTTTCTTGAGCAAAAATCTGACATCCACGGCTTCGCGCTTGTCTAGGTATGTCCATTGGCATATCACTAGAACCGAAGTTAAATGGTGGGTCTGATGGTGGGTTGGGATGGCCGGAGTCCGCACAAGGTATCTTTTAAAAGCCCTAGCGATTGAAAAGCAAAAAGCTCCCGGGCTCTACGCTGACGGCGGTGGCTTAAATTTCATTGTCACCAACGTTGGCACGAAGCGGTGGGAGCTTCGCACGACGATCGAAGGCCGTCGACGTCAATTGGGTCTTGGAATCTATCCCGATGTGTCGCTCGAAGCTGCCCGCTGCAGGGCCGACCAGATTCGGCGCGCGGGACGCCAAGATCAATTTCAAGGTAGGCGGGTCTGGAATGCTCGACCCGCTCGAGGAGCTACCTTCAAGGAAGCGTTTGAGTCCTTCTTTGCGCTAAAGGGGGAGCAGCTGTCGAACGCAAAGCATCGTCAGCAATGGCGGGCCACGATGGAAACCTACGTATTTCCATTCTTGGGACACGAGCCTGTGAGAACGATCACCTCTGCTCAGGTGGTGAAGGTCCTTAGTCCAATTTGGAATTTGAAAAGCGAGACGGCCAAACGGGTACTTCAACGGATGCAAGCAGTTTTCGAAGCCGCCATTGTACGAGGGGAACGCGAGGCGGCGTCGCCCACCGTTGGCGTAACCGCCGCGCTCGGCTTGCGCAAGGTGGCTCCCAAGCACTATGCCGCTCTTCCCTATTCTGACGTGCCGATTTTTCTAGACGCCGTACGGCGCATGAATGGCGGGAAAGCAGTCCTTGCACTGGAGTTCTTGATCTTGACCGCGGCCCGAAGCGGTGAAGTGCGAGGGATGACGTGGGCAGAGGTTGATCTTGAAAATGCAGTCTGGACTCTGCCGCCGGAGCGAATGAAAGCCCGCGCAACCCATCGCGTGCCCTCTATCCCCTCGCGCACTTGCTATCCTCCGGAAACTTCGGCCGAACGGCGATCTCAGCTTTAACAACGAGAACATTGTGTTCTCGGGCTCGAAGGTTGCCACACCGCTTTCAGACATGTCCCTCACTTCCATCATCCGACGAATGGGCTTCGCAAACGAGGCGACAGTTCATGGATTTCGATCCAGTTTCAAAAATTGGTGCGCGGAAGTTGCGGGGGTACGCGATGAAATTAGCGAGGCTGCCCTAGCGCATAAGATACCGGATAAGGTTAGGGCTGCGTACCTTCGTACGGATTTTTTCGATCAGCGCAGATCGCTGATGAAATCATGGGCGCACTACTGCGCCAATGTTGAAGCATTTTTGGCCGATGACCGCACGAAGTCTCGTGCTGGGGTCGAAGTGGCGCCCCTTGTCAAGTGATGCCGGCGTGTAAACCGGTACGCTGCGGCAGAGCCCGCGTGAAGAAATCGACGAGAGGCCAGGGCCCGCACCAAAGTGCAGCAGCGGAAGTTCCGTGCCGAGACGCCCAAGCAGCGACGCTTCTCCAAGACTGAGCTCGCAAAGACGCTCAACGCGTGGGCGGGCAGAGCGGATCTGGTCAGCTACGGGAACCAAAAGAACTTTTCAACACTTCATGCAGCAACTTAAGCACGAGCACCCCACCGGTTTTATCCCCGATCCCGCTTGGTACCGGCGCTTCATCGCAAAGGTTCTTCTCTTCCGTGCGGTTCAGGACGTAGTGTGTCAATCGGCGTCGACCATTCACCCCTGATCGGCGTGCAAGGCAGACCCCTGTCGTTGGCGGCGTAGA
>CADEFX010000180.1 GCA_902826715.1 uncultured Hyphomicrobiales bacterium
GCGTGAATTTCCCGCACGGCAGCGCACCGGTTCTTCGATCCGTCGCGCCATACATCACAAGAAAAGCGCTATTCCAGCAAAGCGAGCGAGATTGCCTCGCGACCCTTCTGGGTCTTCACGACTTTCATCGAGACGCGCTTTCCTTCTTCAAGTCCGCGCACACCTATGCGTTCCAGAATAGATGCGTGAACAAACACGTCCTTCTCGCCGTCGCCGGAGGAGACAAAGCCAAATCCTTTGTCCGGGTTGTACCACTTGACGGTTCCATCAACGCTGATCGCAGTCGCGGGATCAGGGCGCGTGCGTTCGGTTGAAGTCCGCGATGGTGGCCGCTTGTCCTGCCGGGAATTCGCCATCGCGGCTTCGACGGAAAGGACTGCGGTAACTTGGCGCCCTTTTTGGCCAGTTCCGACCTGAACGCTCAGTTTGGCGTTGGGCTCAACGCTCTCATGCCCAGCCGCTTGCAGCACAGCGGTGTGCAGAAACACATCGCCCGAGCCATCGGCTAGCTCAATGAAGCCGAATCCCTTCTCCACGTTGAACCACTTGACGGTGGCGTCAAGCGCTGGACCACTCGGAATGGCCTCTTCTCGGGATACTCTCCCAAAGGGCTGGCGCGAGGGGCTATTGTATGATGAGAATTGAGTGTCTTCTTCTTCGTCGAAACCGCGGCGACGCTGACTCCGATCTCGCCCTTTCCGTCCCATCTCTCATCCTGCCTTCGATGCCGAACCCACGCCAGAGAGCATTAGCCTCCACTGGTAAGTTTCGCAAGGCTGCGGTTGTTTCTTCGCGCACTGCTCGTTCCTTATCCTTGCGGCCTGAAAGCCCGCGCTTGGAGCGTTCTTTTTCCAGCTCTCCGGGCCGCGCGAGCGACTCCCATCCCTCACGAAGCGACTCCGCCGCTTCGTCGCATTGGCGTCGCACGCGCTGCGCCTCCGATCGCAGCCTCTCAAGATCGTTTACCAATCGCCTAGCCTCGACGTGTTCCCGTCCCGATTTAGCCATTTTGACCACTCCAAACTACGCAGCGCAGGGGAGTAGTTTTCGGCCATCAGCCGTCAGGACACCGTACGATGCCGGACCAAGATATTGAACTGGAAGTTGTCAGCCACCTCCTTCAGGAAGGCCACCTGCGGGTCGAACGACAGAAGGCTCGTATCGCCTTGATGGAGCGCATGCGCGACGATACCTCCGGCTCGCGCGTCATGTTGACGAGACTGAAAGAGGCGCAGGTGCGCTTGAACGCGCAGAAGGAAGAGATCAGGAAGCGATTGGCAAAGCGCCTCGATAGCCAATAGCTTTCCAGATGATTGGCGCGAGCGCTCACTCCCGCACAATGCGGGTTGAGGCTAGAACAGCTCTCCCTGAGACTTCTCCCTCGACGCTCTTCTTGGTCGCAAAGGTCTAGTCGCGGTCCTCATAGGGCTGCAGCAGCGCCCTTTACTCGTCGAGACTAGCGCGCGTCTCGCCGAGCCGAACAGGCCAAGTCCCACGTGAAAGGATGGCATTCGATCGGTGATGCGCGAGATCGGCGCGTTTGGCTGGCGTCGTCGCCTGCACGAATACCGGCAACACCTATGGTCCGTCCGTTGCGCCATTCCTTGCAGACAGCAATGGCGATGGGCTTCTGCATTCAAAACTGCTCGGGCAAAAACTGGCGAGGAAGCTGGCGCACCAGCGAGTCAACGACATACTCGAAAGTGGCACCTGGAGAAATGCCAGAGGGAGAGCGTACAGCCGGAGTTCGATCCGTTTCGTTGAGTGAAGTCTCCGGCACCGGCTGTCTACGCCAAGAATGCATCGCTAATGGCTCGCGCGAAGATGGGTGAGCCACTAGCGCAAAATCTTGAGCTTAAGGAGACATCTAGCGGCTCACTGTGGCATTTGGCCTGCCTGTGCGCGGAATGTTGAACAATTTGTTTGCTAGCGGCTGGAGCTTTGAGTATTTCGGCGGAATCCGCACCGTTGGCCCAGTGCCTCCGGCAGGCCGATTCTCCCGCCCTGCGGAGCCATTTCCTGGAAAGGCCTTCAGCCACTTTCGCTTTGAGAGCGTTTCGAATAGAAACATGCGAGTGTATCGAATTCAAAAGCGGGTAGATGTGCGGGCACATGCCCGGTTGGTCTTTATGTAACTGCAGCCTAATCTAATTATGTCGAGAGATGAGATCCAGATATGCTCCTCCTCATCGATAACTACGACAGCTTCACGTACAATCTCGTCCACTTCCTGGGCGAGCTTGGTGCGCAAGCCCATGTCGTGCGCAACGACAAGATCACCGTCGCCGGCGCCATCGCCCTGGCGCCCAAGGCCATCGTCCTTTCGCCCGGCCCGTGCACCCCCAACGAGGCCGGCATCTGCCTCGAGCTGATCAAGAAGGCCGGCCCGACCATCCCGATGCTCGGCGTTTGCCTTGGTCATCAGGCCATGGGCCAGGTCTACGGCGGCAACGTCATCCGCGCGCCCCACCTCATGCACGGCAAGCTTTCAGCCGTCGCCAACACCGGCAAGGGCCTCTTCAAGGGCTTGCCGCGCACCTTCGAGGCGACCCGCTATCACTCGCTGATCGTCGAGCGCGACAGCCTGCCCGCCAGCCTCGAAATCACGGCCGAAACCGGCGGCCTCATCATGGGCATGCAGCACAAGACACACCCCGTTCACGGCGTGCAGTTCCATCCCGAGAGCATCGCCTCCGAGCACGGCCACGCCCTGCTCGCCAACTTCCTCGAGCTGGCCGGCATGGCGCCGCGGAGGCGCAATGCGCCCGCCGCCCGCGTCGCCGCCGCCTAAACGCGAGCCGTTTCCATGCCTGTCGAAGAGCTGCGGCACCTGATCCAGAAGGTCTCGACTGGCGCCACGCTGGAGCAGGACGAAATCCGCTCCGCCCTCGACATCATGACCGCGGGCCACGCCACGCCCGCGCAGATGGGCGCCTTCCTCATGGCCCTGCGCGTGCGCGGCGAGACCGTGGATGAGATCACCGGCGCCGCCCAGATGATGCGCGCCCGCATGGAGCGCGTCGAGGTGCCGGCCGGCGCCGTCGATATCGTCGGCACGGGCGGCGACGCGCATGGCTCGTTCAACGTCTCGACCTGCGCCTCGCTGGTGGCTGCGGGGGCCGGCCTCCGCATCGCCAAGCACGGCAACCGCCGTGTCTCATCGATGTCAGGCGCCTCCGACGTTCTCGCCACGCTGGGCGTCAAGCTCGACGTGCCCTTCAGCGTCATCGCGCGTTGCGTCACGGACGCCAACGTCGGCTTCATGTGGGCGCCCATGCATCACCCCGCCATGAAGCACTGGGCACCGATCCGCGCCGAGCTCGGCATCCGCACCATCTTCAATCTGCTCGGGCCAATCTCCAATCCAGCCGGGGTGAAGCGGCAGGTCGTCGGCGTCTTTTCCGAGCAATGGGTCCAGCCCATCGCGCACGTGCTCAACAAGCTCGGCTGCGAGCATGTCTGGGTCGTGCACGGCCATGATGGCCTCGACGAGATGACCACCACCGGCGCCACCTCCATAGCCGAGGTCAAAGCCGGCAAGGTGACGACCTTCGAAGTGACACCGGCCGATGCCGGCCTGATGCCCGCCAAGCTGTCGGACCTCAAGGGTGGGGATGACCAGACCAATGCTGCGGCCATCCGCGACGTTCTCGCCGGCAGGAAATTTCCGTTCCGCGACATCGTCCTCCTGAACGCGGCGGCGGCCCTCATCGTCGTCGGCAAAGCCGCAAACCTTGTCGACGGGGTCGCGCTTGCCGCTCACGCCATCGAGTCCGGCGCTGCGGCGGCGGCTCTGGAGAAGCTCGTCGCCATCAGCAACGGCCGCGCTTGACCCAGCGGGACATCCGCAGCCCATCGATGCTATGCCAGCGCCAGGAACCGCGGCGCATCAAGGCCGCATCCCGGCAACGCGGAGGACGCATATGGCAGAGCGCATCGGCTTCATTGGACTGGGCAACATCGGGCGGCCGATGGCTGCCAACACATTGGCAAAATCGAAAGCCCTCACCGTCTTCGATCTCAGCGCCGACCGCGTACGGTCGCTGACTGACGCTGGCGCCGTCGCCGCCAAGAGCGTTGCCGACGTCGCTGCCGCGTCCGACCTGATCCTCTTGTCGCTCCCCACGTCCAACGAAGTCGAATCGGTGCTGCTGAGCGAGCAGGGCGTCGCCAGCAAGGCTGCCAAGGGCACTCTCATCATCGACCTGACCAGCGGCAGCCCGCCACGCTCGAAGGCCATCGCCGCCCGACTGGCCGAGCGCGGTATCCATTATATCGACGCCGGCGTCAGCGGCGGGGTGGCCGGCGCAGAAGCCGCCACGCTGGGCATCATGATCGGCGGCTCGGACGAGGACGTCGCCCGTGCCATGCCGCACCTGCAGGCCATCGGCAAGACCATCCTGCACATGGGCCCGGTCGGCGCCGGACACATGACCAAGTCGCTCAACAACCTGCTGCTCGCCGCCAACATGGTGGTCGCGTCCGAAGCGCTGGCGCTGGCCGCCAAGGCGGGCCTCGCGCCCGACAAGGTCGTCGCCGCCATCAATGGCAGCAGCGGCCGCAGCTACATCACCGAGTACCGCTTCCCGAATTTCGTCCTCAAAGGCGACTTCTCCAGCCGCGGCGGCATGGCCATGTCGCTGTTGGTGAAGGACGTGGCCATCGCCTGCGACACCGCCAAGAGCAGCGGCGTCACCATGTTCGTCGGCAATCTCGTGCATCAGATGCTGATGCGCATCAGCGACGAACTCGGGTCCAATGCGCCCAACCAGTCGGTCGCACGCGCCATCGAGGGCTGGGCCGGCGTCCAGATCCGCGCCAGCAACGACGCCTGAAAGAAATGGAAGCCGCGCCCGCGAGGCGCGGCCCCTCTCTCAGACGTCCGTGGGCTTCTTGGTGTAGTCGGCATCGGACACGGGCTCGAGCCACTGTGTACCCTCGCCCTTGTCGTTCACCTCCGACATGGCAAGGTGCGAGAACAGGCTGTTCGGCGCCGCTCCATGCCAATGCCGCTTGTCAAGCGGAATGATCACCGTATCGCCGGGTCTCAGCTCGACGAGCGGTCCGCCTTCCTCCTGATAGCGTCCAATTCCCGAGAGGGCATAAAGCGTCTGCCCCACAGGATGCGTATGCCAGTTGGTGCGCCCGCCCGGCGTGAACGACACGCGCGTCGCCCGCATGCGCGACGGCTTCTCGCCGACCAGCACCTCGTCCATGTACACGGTGCCGACAAAACTGCTGGCCGGTGCCTGCTTCGTGGGCCGTGCCGTCGCTCGCAAGACTTTCATTGCCGTTACGCTCCCTTGTCACTTCGATGCTGTTGGGATTTCCCTTGCGACTCTATCGCGTTCCCGGGGCTGCGCAAACCGCGATCCACCGTTCCGCGCACGCTGCGATTGCCTTGCGCGGCGGTTTTCTCCAATGTCGCGCACAGACATGACCCCCGGCGCACGCAACCTCCTCACCGTCTTTCCATCCATCATGCTGCCGATGTTCCTGGCGGTGGTGGACCAGACGATCGTCGCCACCGCGCTGCCGTCCATCGCGGCTGAGCTCGGCAACATCGAGCACGTGTCCTGGGTCGTGGTGTCCTACCTCGTCGCCACCACCATCGCCGCCCCCGTCTACGGCCAATTGCGCGACGTCTTCGGCAGCAAGCCGATGATGTTCATCGCCCTCGGCATTTTCATCAGTGCATCGGTGTTGTGCGCCGTCTCGACCAGCATCCCCATGCTGACGCTCGGACGCATCCTGCAAGGCCTGGGCGGCGGCGGCCTGATGACGCTGTCGCAAGCCATGATCGGCGAAGCCATCCCGCCGCGCGAGCGCGCGCGCTATCAGGGCTATCTCGCCGCCATCATGGTGACGTCGAGCGCCTTCGGGCCGGTGGCCGGCGGCTACCTTACCGAGCATTTCGGCTGGCGCTCGGTCTTCCTCGTCAACATCCCGGTCGGCATCCTGGCGCTTCTGCTCACCCTTCGAATCGAGCGTCGCCCCGCGCGCGACCAGCCATGGACGTTCGATACGCCGGGCCTTCTGCTGCTCATCGCCTTCATCGTCCCGGTGCTCGTGGCGCTCGGCCAGTTGCAGCGCATCCAGGCCGGCATGCTGCCGGCCGTCGCCGCCGCGCTCGTATTCGGTTGCATCGCCCTCGTGCTATTGATCCGGCGTGAGAAGCGTGCCGCTTTTCCGCTGCTGCCGATCGGTCTTCTGCGCGACCCCACGATCTGGCGCAGCGATGCGCTCGCCGCCTGTCATGGCGCCACCCTTGTCTCCCTCGTGACGTTTCTGCCGATCTATCTGCACGTCGCCAAAGGCGCATCTGCTGCTCAGGCCGGCCTCCTTCTGCTCCCCATGATGTTCGGAATCGGCTTCGGCTCGATGCTGACCGGCCGCATCATGAGCCGCACCGGCTACACCATGATCTTCCCATCCATTGGCCTGATTTTCGCGGCAGCCACCCTCATCTTCATGGCCTTCTGGATGACCCATCTCTCGGCGTTTCAGCTCGGTTGGGTCCTGTTCCTCAACGGCCTGTTCATGGGCACGGTGATGGGCGTCGTGCAAGTGACGGTCCAGACCGCCTCCATGCCGAATTCCCTGGGCGCGGGAGCCGCATCGGTCCAGCTTTCGCGATCGCTCGGTGCCGCCGCCGGAACGGCTCTGGTTGGCACTGTCCTGTTTGCCTCGCTGTCCTTGATGGACCCAGACGCGGCTCGCATTTTCTCAAGCCTGATCGAGCACGCCCGCAGCGCTGCGCCCGCGCTGCCGCCGGTCCAGCAGGCCGTGGTTCAGACCGAGATCGCGCTGGCGTTCCGCATGGCGTTTCTCACCATCGCTGGCTTCGCCGTGTGCGGATTGGCGCTGGCCTGGACCATCCCAACGCGGCGGCTGTAGCCGGACTCGTGTGGCGCCCCAGCGACGCTCCGCCTCTTTCCCCAGCACCTGCCCAGAATTGCGGCTGGCGGGTTCGCTTCTCGCACGGCACTATTTGCACGGCATTCTGCCTTTTCACCAAGCCGAGCGCGCCATGACGATAGACACCACCGCGGACCTGAAAGCTGAGGCCGCCCGCATCCGCTTTTACATCGCCGACCACTGGCTCTGGTTTCTGGGGCTCGGCCTCCTGCTCGCGCTTGCTGGCGCCGCCGCCATCGCCTTTCCTTTTTTCTCGACGGTTGCTGCCAAGATCGCCCTTGGCTGGCTCCTACTCTTCACCGGCGTCATAAATGTCGTGCACGCCTTCGCAACGCGCGGCTGGCGCGCTTTCGGACACAACCTGATCGTCGGCCTGCTGTTCGCCGCCACCGGCGCCTACCTCGCCTTCTTTCCACTCACCGGCATCATCACCCTCACTATTCTGCTCGCTGCGCTCTTCATCCTTGAAGGTTATCTGGAGCTGATGATGGCGCTGCGCCTGCAGCCCGATGCCGGCTGGTTTTGGGTGCTGTTGAGCGGCATTCTCGCCATCGGCACCGGCATCATGATCGGGCTCGGCCTGCCAGATTCCTCCACCTGGGTGCTGGGCCTGCTGACGGGCATCAACCTGCTGGCTTCGGGTTTGAGTTTCATTTTCCTGGCCGTGTTCGGGCGCAGCGCCGGCAAGCGCCACATCGAACAAACGGCCTGATTACCCGGCCGGTTTCGGCACGTGTGCGGGGGTTCCCTCGCTGCGACGAAATGCGCGCATGCGTCGCTTAGTGCAGTGTTTTCTCAACATTATCGCCGAAAGCGTTCAGGCACCTGACAAATCCGGTGCCTCATTCTCACCACAACCATCGCCAGGATCGCCCTGCCCATGAACGACCGGGGCGGGAGCCTGCGCACGATCGCGGCTCGCACATCCCAGCCGATGGTCGTCTGAGAGGGAAGGGCGCAGACGGGTCGAGGCTGATCGAGCCACCTGGACTGCTTGTTGTCGCGTCGCATGCGCCACCCGGCGTGTGTTGGCATTTCTGACCTCGAACCGCGAAAAAAAATCAGGAGACGACATGAACAAGCGGCTTCTCACCGCACTGTGCGCCGTTGCGCTCGGTGCATTGACCTCGCCGGTCCATGCGTGGCCCCATCACAAAAGCGGAGCCAAATATTCCGGCGGCGCGGGTACCTCTCGCTCGTGCCTGACCGGCCCGACCCGAGCCCTGCTCGGGCGCATCGAAGCCAACTTCGGCCCGATGCAGATCATCTCGACCTGCAGGCCCGGCGCACGCATTGCCGGCACCGGCCGCATCTCGAAGCACTCCAGTGGCCAGGCTGTGGACTTCAACGCCGGCGGCCGCAAGGGCGCTGTCGTGAAGTGGCTGATCGCCAATCACAAGTCCGGCGGCACCATGACATATGCCGGCATGAGCCACATCCACGTCGATGTCGGGCAGCACTTCGTGGCGCTCGGCAGCGGCGGCCGCGGCGGCTACCGCTCCTCCAGCCGGCGGCGCTACGCCTCCGCTTCGCGCGGCAGTCATCGCTACGCAGCGTCGACGAGGGGCGACTTCACCGGCCGCTCCGGCCTCGGCATGAGCCGGCGCAACAGGGGCGACGACACCCAGGCGGCTGCCCGGCGCGTGTTCGACTCCATGCAGTAAACGGGTTGCGAGCCGCCCGCGGCGGCTCGCCTTTTCCTGCCTCGGGTGAGTTGCATAGCCTAGCCGGACCAGTTCCCCCGTGATGACTTCATCGACCGCCCGCAGTACTCTGCGCGCCATGGCCGATATCCTTGCCCGCATCACCGAATACAAGCTTGCCGAGATCGCCGCCGCCAAGGCCGCGCGGCCATTGCCCGTCGTCGAGGAGGCAGCGCGACGCGCGCCTCCCATCCGGTCCTTCAGCGCCGCCCTCGAAGCCCGTTCCCGATCCGGATACGCATTGATTGCCGAGATCAAGAAGGCCTCCCCGTCCAAGGGCCTCATCCGCGCCGACTTCAATCCTGCTGAGCTGGCGTCCGCCTACGCCGCCGGCGGCGCCGCCTGTCTCTCGATCCTCACCGACACGCCGTCCTTTCAGGGCGCGCCCGAGTTTCTCACGGCCGCCCATGACGCCTGCACGTTGCCGTGCCTGCGCAAGGATTTCATGCTCGACACCTACCAAGTCGCCGAAGCGCGCGCCTGGGGGGCCGATTGCATCCTCATCATCCTCGCCCAGGTCACCGATGCAACGGCCCGGGCGCTCGCCACAGCCGCTTCAGAATGGGGGATGGACGCCATCGTCGAGGTGCACGACGACGACGAACTCGAGCGCGCGCTCGCCCTGCCGTGCCGGTTGATCGGCATCAACAATCGCAACCTCAAGACCTTCGAGACCACGCTCGAGACCACCGAACGTCTCGCGCCGCGCGTTCGCGCCGGCCGCATCGTCATCGGCGAAAGCGGGATCTTCACGCATGCCGACATGGACCGCCTCGCGCGCGACGGCGTGCGCTCCTTCCTCGTCGGCGAAAGCCTCATGCGCCAGGCCGATGTGGCGAGCGCCACGCGTGCGCTGCTGGGGGCGGCATGAGCAAGCTCTCCCATCTCAACGCCAAGGGCGAGGCGCGCATGGTCGATGTCTCGGCCAAGACCGTGACCGAGCGCACCGCGCGCGCGCAGGGCTTCGTGGCCATGCTGCCTGAGACGCTGGAGCTCATCGACAAGGGCGAAGCGGCCAAGGGCGACGTGCTCGCCACCGCCCGCATCGCCGGCATCATGGCCGCCAAGAAAACACACGAGCTGATCCCGCTGTGCCATCCGCTCGCCATCACCAAGGCAACCGTCGACTTCGAGCTGTCGCGCAGCCCCATCGGCGTGAAGGTCAAGGCCGAGGTGCAGGTGACCGGCCAGACCGGCGTCGAGATGGAAGCGCTGACTGCGGTATCGGTCGCATGCCTCACCATCTACGACATGCTGAAAGCCGCCGATAAGGGCATGATTCTCGGGCCCATCCGCCTCATCGAGAAAACGGGCGGCCGCTCCGGC
>CADEFX010000181.1:0-3556 GCA_902826715.1 uncultured Hyphomicrobiales bacterium
GAGCCAGAGAATCATGGCGTAATCGACGGTGCCGATCAGCCCGAAGGTCACAGGGATCGCGACCGCAGCGATGTGGTTGATGGTGAAGGCCGTGGCAGCGGTCGCGGCCATGTCGGCTGGGTCACCGATCTTCTGGAAGTAGGTTTTCTGCGCCAGGATGAGCGTGAAGAAGATCCCGTCGATGATGAACAGGGCAGCGGCCATTCCCGCGCTCTGCGTCATGGCGTAGCCGATGAACACGCAAATCAGGACACAGTTCTCGAGCGTGATGGTATTGCGCTCGCGCCACACGGACACGAGCCGGCCGAGCCTGGGGGCAAAGAACGTGTTCGCGGCCGACGTCACCAGCATCAGCATCGCCATGTCACCGACGCTGTAACCGAACTTCTTGACCAGCAAAAAGCCGCCGAAGGCCATGAAGAGCTGTCGGCGGGCGCCGCTCATGAACGTCAGCGCGTAGTAGAGCCAGTAGCGCTGGCGCAGCACGATCTTCTTGCGTTGCGGCACACTGCCTTCGAAGCGACCGAAGTACAGGAAGGCTACGATCGTGAGAATGGCGCAAGCCAGCCCGAGCAGCATGTAGAGGTACATGTAGTTCTGCCATCCGGCCCACCAGGCGATGGCGAGGCCGCCATAGGCGATGAACTGCGCCATGGCGCCGGCGCTGATGATGCGGCCGATGAGCTGCGGCGCCTGCGCCTTCGGCAGGAGTTGCAGTTGCAGCGACGTGTTGATGGTCTCGAAATAATGGAAGCCTACCGACATCACGAAAGTGGTGAGCAGAATGCCGGTGAGTGTCGGGTTGGCTCCGGTCAGGGCGACGCCGATCCCCAGGATGACAAGGCTGGCGTAGGCCATGACCTGCTCGCGCAGGATGAGCAGCCAGAAGATGGCCGTGAAGGCCAGGAAGCCCGGGATCTCACGAACCGTCTGCGTCAGGCCGGCCTCGAACCAGCCGAAGCCTGCCATCTCGATGGTGTAATTGTGCAGAAGGGCATTCCAGCCGGCAAAGCCCAGCCAGTTGATGAAGTGCAGCGCGCGCAGGAATTGCACCGCCGCCTCGGGAGAGGAGACGCGGCCGGCGGTCGTGTCCGTCATCAGGAACCCTCGATCTGATCGGGCGCACGCTGGCCCCAAGGCATCGGCCCGTCAACGCATATTTCCGCGTGGGGCGCGTGCCCGGAACGCATGTCTGCGGACGCTATGCGGGTGCCGGCCAATGCTTCGGTCGAGGCGCCCGCGGTGAGCCAAAGTGATGCAATCGGAAGCGATCCTGCTTTAGACTGACGTTGCATACCGAACGGGGACCAGACCGATGGCTGCCGCACAACCCACGCTTGCCACCTTGGCCGAGGACTTGGCCATCGATCGCACGACCAGCCGCAAACTCGTCGATGAGTGTCTCGCCCGGATCGCCGATCCGAAGGGAGAAGGAAGCCGCGCCTTCATATCCACCGACGCTGCCCAGGCGCGTGCCGCTGCAGACGCGATGGACCTCCGGCGTAAGGCCGGCAAAGCCCCCACGCGCTTCGCGGGCATTCCCGTCTCGATCAAGGATCTGGCCGATATCGAAGGACAGACGACAGCCGCCGGCTCGCGCGCGCTTGCGGATGCAGCGCCGGCAAAAGCCGATGCACCGGTAGTGGCGCGGCTGAAGCAGGCCGGGTTCATCATCATTGGCCGCACGAACATGACCGAGTTCGCCTACTCCGGCCTCGGCATCAATCCGCACTATGGGACACCGCTGTCTCCGTACGACCGGGCGAGCCGGAGAGTACCCGGCGGCTCGTCGTCGGGCGCCGCCGTTTCCGTGGCGGACGGTATGGCACATGGTGCCCTCGGCACCGACACGGGAGGCTCGTGCCGGATCCCCGCCGCCTTTTGCAACATCGTCGGCTACAAGCCCACGGCAAGCCGTGTGCCGACGGCCGGCGCGGTGCCTCTCTCGACGACGCTCGATTCCATCGGCCCGCTGGCTCGGTCGGTGGCGTGCTGCGCGTCGCTCGATGCCGTCATGGCGGGCGACGCCGACATCGAATTGAAACCCGCGGCGATGGCAGGGCTCAAGCTGCTGGTCCCCGAGACCATGGTGCTGGACGCTCTGGACCAGCATGTATCGGCGGCATTCGAGGCGGCCTTGGCTCGCCTGTCCAAGGCTGGCGCCAAAGTCATCCGCAAGCCATTTCCGGTCTTCGACGCTATCCCTGACCTCGTGCGCAAGGGCGGCTTTTCCGGCTCCGAGAGCTATGCCTGGCATCGGGAGCTGATCGCGGCGAAGCGCGATACGTACGACCCGCGTGTCCTCGCACGCATCTTGCGCGGCGCAGAGCAGACGGCCGTCGACTACATCGATCTGCTGAACCGGCGGCGCGCAGCGATCACCGATTTCGCCGCTGCGATGGACGGCGTGGATGCCATCGTCATGCCGACGGCTCCCATCATTCCCCCGCGCATCGAAGACCTCGAACGCGAAGAGGACTACACGCGGCAGAACCTGCTGATCCTGCGCAACACACTCATCATCAATATCCTTGACGGCTGCTCGATCTCGCTGCCGATGGGCCAACGCGACGCTCCACCATGCGGCATCATGCTGTCCGCGCCCGGTGGACGCGACCGGCAGCTGTTTGCAGTTGCTGCCGCGATTGAAGCAACATTGGCGCCAGCCGTCTAAGGCTGGCGCCCCTGGGGATTGCGGGGAAAGGATTGCTGATGGCCCCCTTGCGCAAGGCCGAATCGACCTACGAACGAATGGCATCGGACCTGCCGCGCGCCTAATCGCCAACGCGCGGCGAAGCAAAGCGAGATGGCCGAAGCAATCGCAGGGTTCGCCTCTCTCCTGAGCGAACCCAAGACCTCGCAAGGGCGCCCCACCCAGGGGCGCCCTCACTCTTTTACCAATCGGCGCCCCCCAGCAGGAACGATCTGGCTCTCCCGGCCCCGCTCCCGTAGTCTTTCCGGCAAGAGCGTGCCGGGCATGCGGCACCTTGGCGACGTAGGAGACCCAAGGGTATGCAGGACGATACGGCTCATGGCTCCGGCAAGGGCTGGCAGCGTGAGCTCGACGAGCTGGAGCTGCGGCAACGCCACGCCAAGGCGATGGGTGGGCCCGACAAGGTGCGCCGCCAGCACGACGGCGGCCGCCTGACCATTCGCGAGCGTATCGATCGGCTGGTCGACCCCGGATCGCTGCGCGAGATCGGATCGGTCGCCGGTGTCGCGGGCTACGACGCGCAGCAGAACCTCCAGTCGCTGACGCCGTCCAACCGCATCTCGGGCCGCGCCACCATCGACGGCAGGCCGGTGATCGTGTCAGGAGACGACTTTACCGTGCGCGGCGGCTCGGCCGATGCGACCATCCCCGAGAAAACCGTGATCGCCGAGCGCATGGCCAACGAGCTGCGGCTGCCGATCATTCGCATCGTCGAGGGCTCGGGCGGCGGCGGATCGGTCAAGACCATCGAGACCACCGGGCGTGCCAACCTGCCGGGCGGTCTCGGCGGCTCGACGATGCGATACAAATGCTCGCCGATCCCGCAGCCGGGAGTGAATTGCA
>CADEFX010000181.1:3566-9891 GCA_902826715.1 uncultured Hyphomicrobiales bacterium
CGTGCCCGTGGTGGCCCTTGGCCTCGGATCGGTCGCCGGACTTGGCGCTGCGCAAGTCGCCGCCAGCCACTACTCCATCATGACGAAATCGACATCGGCGATGTTCGTCGCAGGTCCGCCCGTGGTGGCCAGGATCGGCGACAAGCAGAACCTGGACAAGGGCAAGCTCGGCGGCTGGGAGATTCAGTGCGCGGCAGGCGGCATCGACGATGCCGTGGATACGGAGGAGGAAGCGTTCGCGCGGGCGCGTCGTTTCCTGTCCTATCTGCCGTCCTCTGTGCATGGCGTCTCGCCGCGCGGAGCCCGGGATGATCCGCCCGATCGCCGCGAGGACCGCCTTTTCACGGCCGTCCCGCGCGACCGCAACCAGCCCTACAAGATGCGGCCGGTGATCCAGGCGGTGGTAGACCGCGACTCGTTCTTTGAGATGACGCCGCACTTCGGCCGGCCCGTCATCGCCGGATTGGCACGACTCGACGGGGTGCCGGTCGCGATCATGGCCGGTGACCCATTCCACATGGCTGGCGCCTGGACCGCAGACGCCTGCCAGAAGGTCGTGCGCTTCGTCGATCTGGCCGAAACGTTTCACCTGCCGATTGTGCATCTGGTCGACTGCCCGGGCTTCATGATCGGGCTCGAAGCCGAGAAGGCAGCAACGATCCGGCACGGGGTGCGCGCCATGGCGGCGATCAACCAGTCGACTGTACCGTGGTGCTCCATCATCGTGCGCAATGTGTTCGGTGTAGCGGGCGCGGCGCACGTGCCGGCCGGCCGGCTGTCGCTGCGCTACGCTTGGCTTTCATCATGGTGGGGATCGCTGCCCCTGGAGGGCGGGATCGAGGCGGCATATCGGGCGGAAATCGAGGCGGCCGAGGATCCAAGGACCAAGCTTGCCGAGATCGAGATGCGGCTCAACGCACTGAGATCGCCGTTTCGCACGGCCGAGACATTCGGCATCGAGGAGATCATCGATCCACGCGAAACGCGGCCGCTCTTGTGCGAGTTCGCCAATCTGGCCGAACCGCTGCGTACGCCAGGCCCGCGCACATTTGCCATGCGGCCATGACGAGTTGCCCATCCATCGGCGATCCGGCAAAGTCGCGAGCCCCATAAGACAACGTCCACTAACAGGAGGATGCTCATGATCTACGAATTGCGGACTTACACGCTGAAGCACGGTACGACGGCCAATGTCGCCAAGGCCGCCGGCGAGGTGGGCCGCGCCGTGCGCGGCGACAATTTCGGAAAGCTCGAAGGCTACTGGGTTAGCGAGATCGGCCACCTCAACCAGGTCATGCATTTGTGGAGCTATGCCGACCTCAACGAGCGGGCGCGCCTCAGAGGCGAGCTGGCGCGCAATCCGCGCTGGACGAGCGAGTACGTGCCTCTGATCCAGCCCAACCTCATTCGCCAGGAGGTTCGCATCCTCAATCAGGTGGTCGGCCCGATCAAGCCGGCACGCGAAGGCAACATCTACGAATTTCGCAACTACCGCTTGAAACCGGGCGGCATCAAGAAATGGGTGGAGCTGTTCACGGCCGCCCTGCCGATACGCGAGAAGCATTCCAAGATCGTCGGCCTATGGACGACCGAAGCAGGCCAGCCCAACGAGGTCTGCCACATCTGGGCTTATCCCGATCTCAATGCGCGACAAGAAGCGCGGGGCAATTCGGGCAAGGACCCGGCGTGGCAGGAATTCATGAAGGCCGGCGGCCCGCTGCTTGAAGAGCTGAATGCCTGCATCATGCTTCCCGCAGCGCACTCGCCGCTGAAATAGGCTGCCCGCAGAAACGGCTGAGGCATGAATTTGACGGCGAGCGAGGCGCATCGCTCGCCATTTTTATGCGTTGATCAGTCTCGGATAACGGTCGGATGGCCATATGACTGCAAACGCAGCGCCGACACCACGTGGCGGGTATGCGCGACAGCAGCTCGAACGCGCGCTGCTGGCGCCGGTTCGCGCTTTCCGTTGGACCTATCTGCCGCTGTTGATGGTGTACTTCGCCTATGGCGCGCTCGGCATCGTAGCCATCGCACAGAGTTTCTGGGTGAAGACGGCGCTGACCATGACGCCGGCAGAGCTTGCGGGGCTGAGCGTATGGCTCACGCTGCCATGGGCCGTGAAGATGGTGTTCGGCGAGCTCGTCGATGCCGTGCCGATTCTGGGATCCCAGCGCCGCGTCTACGTTTTTATCGGCGCAACGCTGGTCGCCACCGGTTTGCTGCTGCTGGCCGGGACCGCGAGTGGTGCCGTTACGTTCATCACGCCCGATACGGCGTATATCGTCGCCTCGTTGCTGTCCGTCACGGGCGTGGTGCTGCAGGATGTCGTGGCCGATGCCATGAGCACGGAGGTCGTCTCGCGCGTGAACGAGGACGGCACGCCCCGGCCGCAAGCCGACATCGATCGCGATCTCGGCATGGTGCAGGTGCTGGGCCGTCTTGCCCTTTCCGCGGGAATTTTCGCCGTCGCCGGGCTGGCCGGCTATCTGGCCCAGGTGCTGCCCTATCATGTGGTGTTTCTGATCGGCCTCGTCGTGCCGGTCATCTCGGTTTCGGGCGCTCTGCTCGTCAACCTCGAGACGTCCGAGAGCCGGCCGATCGACTGGCGCATCCTGGGCGGAGGCCTCGCGTTCGGCGTCGGCGTGACGCTGCTGGGCGTGATCGGCGTGCCGTACGGTCAGGAGATCGTGCTCGCGATCTCGATGGCGGTCATCATCTCCATGCTGGGTCGCGTGACCTCGTCGATCTCGCCCGAGACACGGCAGCGGATCTTCTTTGCGGCCGTCATCGTCTTTCTCTTTCGCTCGACGCCGACGGTGGGCGAGGGCTATCGCTGGTTCACAATCGATGTGCTGGGCTTCGACGAAGGTTTCTACGGCATTCTTCAACAGACGGGCGCGGCGCTCGGCCTGGCGGCGGCTTGGTTGCTGTCGGACGCGATCACGCGCCAGCCGATCACGCGGGTGCTGCTGTGGCTGACGATCATCGGTGGCATCCTGTCGCTGCCGACGATCGCGCTGGTCATGGGCGCGCACGAGTGGACCGAGCGGGTGTTTGGCTTTGGCGCCCGCAGCATTGCCTTGATCGACGCGGCGGCAGCGTCGCCGCTGGCGCAGATCAGCATGATCCCGCTGCTGACATTGATCGCCGTGCACGCACCGCCGGGCCACCGCGCCACGTGGTTCGCGCTGATGGCCTCGCTCATGAACCTCGCGCTTGTTGCGGGTGAGCTGCAAACCAAGTATCTCAACCTCGTGTTCCACGTCGACCGCGGCGCCTACGGACAGTTGCTCGATCTCACACTGGTTGCGACGGCGATCGGCATCGTTGTCCCCCTGGCCGCGATCCTGGCGTTCGGCAGCCGGGTCGGCACGGTGGGGAGGCGCTGAACTCCCAACATGTGGCTCTGTCATCACGCCGCGACGATGGGCGTGCGAACCGGAGGCTTTGCGCCTTGACCCCGCCCCATTCCAACTCCAATTCGTAGCTCAGACGAGGCGCCCGCGGCGTGGACAGCTGCGAGATAGGCGTAGCGGGATGGTCTAAGGGGGAAGTCGCTTGGACAACGTGGTTGAAATTCCGACGCGTCGTGCGTCCGGCATTTTCTGGCGCATTGTTATCGGCATCGTCGCGTTGATCGTCATGGCAGGCGGCGGCGCGTTGCTGATGCATGCGAGCATCGACCAGAGCCTCGAGGCGCAGGCCGCGTCCGACATCACGACCTCATCCACCGGGGAAAAGTAGCCCCGGTCCGGTGGGCTAAGCCCTTGTATTC
Organism: uncultured Hyphomicrobiales bacterium; assembly: GCA_902826715.1. Classification (GTDB taxonomy): domain Bacteria; phylum Pseudomonadota; class Alphaproteobacteria; order Rhizobiales; family Hyphomicrobiaceae; genus CADEFX01. Next base: position 7,345 of record CADEFX010000181.1, read on the forward strand.
CAGCGTGAATATCGCGGCAGGGCTGCGGCCTGAGCAGCGCCCCTTTGCCTCTGTTCCAGGAATGGACTAAGGAGGACGGGCTGCGGCCCGGTCATGCGCGGGCGCGTCTGGAGCTCGTGTGATGATGGTGACGTTCGCTCTCGATCCTGGCGTTCAGATCAGGCGAACAATCGGGACGCTAGCGTGAAACTCATCATGCTCGCCCGCAACCCGGGCTTGTACTCGCATCGGCGCATCGTCGAGGCAGCACGGGCACGTGGCCACCAGATCGACGTGGTCAACACGCTGCACGTGCATATGAAAATCACGCCGAACCAGACTGTGCTGCGGCAAGGCGGCAGGACGCTGCCGATCTATGACGCTGTGATCCCGCGCATCGGCGCATCGGTGACGCACTACGGACTGGCGGTTCTGCGCCAGTTCGAGATGCAGGGCGTGTTTCCGCTGAACGAGAGCGTAGCCATCGGCCGGTCGCGCGACAAGTTGCGTGCCTTGCAGCTTCTGGCGCGAGCCGGCGTCGGACTGCCGGTCACCGCGTTCGCCCACGGACCGCGCAAGGCGGAGGACGTGCTGATGGAGGTCGGCAATGCGCCTGTGGTCATCAAGCTGCTCGAGGGCACGCAGGGCATGGGCGTGATTCTGGCGGAGACCGATGCTTCGGCCAAGTCGATCATCGAGGCCTTCAGCGCTGCCAACGTCAACATTCTGGTGCAGGAGTTCGTGCGGGAATCCGTCGGCAGCGATGTGCGCGCGCTCGTGATCGGGGGACGCATCGTCGCCGCCATGAAACGGACCGGCAAGGCAGGAGATTTTCGCTCCAATTTGCATCGCGGCGGCAAACCCGAGGCGATCGAGTTGACGGAGCAAGAGAGCGCATTCGCCATTCGCTCGGCCGAGGCCCTGGGTCTTAACGTGTGCGGCGTCGATATGCTGCGTGCGAGCCGGGGACCGCTGGTGCTGGAGGTGAATTCGTCGCCCGGTATCGAAGGCATGGAGGCCGCAACGGGCATCGACGTTGCTGGCGCCATGATCGAGTTTCTCGAGGCGCGCGCCCGTCCGGGTGACACGGGCACGCGGGGCGAGGGGTGATGAACATGCCGCACAAAGTGCTCATTGCTCCGTCGATCCTGTCGGCCGATTTTGCGCGGCTGGGCGAGGAAATACGGGCCATCGACGCAGCAGGGTGCGACTGGGTGCACGTCGACGTCATGGACGGGCATTTCGTGCCGAACATCTCGATCGGGCCTGGCGTCGTAGCGGCCATACGGCCACACACGAGGAGGGTGCTGGATGTGCACCTGATGATTGCGCCGGCCGATCCCTACATCGAGGCGTTCGCCAAGGCTGGCTCGGACATCATCACGGTGCACGCGGAAGCGGGTCCGCATCTGGACCGTTCGCTGCAGTTGATCCGCAGCCTGGGCAAGAAGGCAGGCGTGTCGCTCAATCCGTCGACACCGGAGTCGGCGATCGAGCATGTTGTGGATCGGCTCGACCTGATCCTGGTGATGACCGTGAACCCCGGGTTCGGCGGGCAGGCGTTCATTCCCGCGATGCAGGACAAGATCCGCCGCATCCGTACGATGATCGGCACGCGGTCCATCCATCTCGAGGTCGACGGCGGGATCACGCCGCAGACCGCGCCGCTTGCGGCGGCGGCTGGCGCCGACGTGCTCGTTGCCGGGTCCGCCGTGTTCAAGGATAAGCACTACGCCGGCAACATCAGCGCCATTCGCACTGCCGCAACCGGCGCGAGGTCGTAGTCCCGCGTTCAGCGTCTCTTTCCAGACTATTCGAAGGCTTTCCCCTCCGGGCCTTGGCGACTGCGCGGACGCTGCGTCTGCGCCACCGCCCCGGCAGTTTATTGCAGCGAGGCAATCACCTCTCGTAGAATTGATTTTAGGTATTCCGGTTGCTCCAGCGGCACGTAGTGCCCACACGCCGGGACGACATGAAGTCGCCCGTGCCGCGCCGAATTGGCCTGCGCAGCGCTCAACTTAGGCCTGTCGTCCGCGCCCGCCACAACGATCACGGAGCCTGGAAACGCCGAAAAGAATTGGTCACGGCTCGGTCTACTGTGGAACGCCGTCACGCCGCGTGCGACGTCCAGCGGTGACTGTCGAAGCGTCATGCGCTTCGCATCGCCGATCACTTGGCTATTGGTAGAACGCGAAAACAATGGAGCCCAGTAGACGTTCCAGGCTTCTTCCAGTCCCTTTTCCCGGAGCGATTCTAGCGCGGAAGCATGCAGCGCAGGGTCCGGCCGATGGCTGGCCTTGGTCCCGATGAGTACAAGGGCGGCAACCCGGTCAGGCGCAATAATCGCCAGCTCGATCGCGCAAGACCCTCCAACCGAGCAGCCGACGACAACCAGGCGATCGCCTTTCACCAGTTTCAGTGCGGCGGCTGCCCACGCTTCAACGCTGTCACCCAAAGTGTATAGCGTCGGCGCAAATGTCGAGCGCGGGAGAAGGTGCATCTGTCCGGCCCACATCGTGCCATCAAGCGGTAGCGCATGCAGGAAAAGTAGCTCTAACTTTTCCTCCC
>CADEFX010000182.1 GCA_902826715.1 uncultured Hyphomicrobiales bacterium
CGTGGGAAGCGCGCCGAAGCTGCGAAAGACGATAGCCTTCATGCCGAAGACTCCGAGCGATCCCAAGGCCTCCGTCGATACGAACGCGCCTTTAACAAGCCCGTAGGCGAGAAAGAAGGGCGTGTTCAACGGACCCGTCGATGCCACGATCCCGGAGAGATAGCCGACGCCGGCGCCAGCCAGCGCCAGGCCCGGCAACCCGATCGAAAACCGTTCGGTCAGCACCCACCTGCGCACTGGGATCATGATCAGAAAGAATAACCCGAGGATGATCTCGATGACGCGCGGATCGAGCGCCAGCAGCGTACGCGCGCCGAGCGCCGCGAACGGGATACCTGGGACGCAATAGATCGCTGCCGCACGCCAGTCGACTTCGCGCCACCACACCAGGACGCGCGACAGATTGGCGAGAATGCCCGCGATGGCCATGATCGGCACGGCTTCCTTCGGTCCGAAGGCGAGCGCAAGGATCGGCATCAGAATGGTCGACCCGCCGAAGCCGACGATGCCACCGAGAGTTCCTGCCGCTACGCCGAAGCTCAGGATTACGAACCAGATCATGCCGAAGCTCAACCCTACGAGAAAACACGCGACCGAGTTTCCTGACAGCTCAAGGGCGATTGATCTAGAGGGCTCCGCACGCGGCGACCGCGGTCGCGCCTTACTCTATGACCTCGAGCTGCACGCGGGCTAGGCCTTGGCCGTGCATGCCGAGGGCGCCGGCTGCGGCATGGCTGAGATCGATCACGCGTCCGGTCTTGAATGGTCCGCGATCGTTGATCCGCACGACTACCGAGCGCTTGTTGGCGAGATGCGTGACCTTGACACGGGTGTTAAACGGCAGGCTAGGGTGCGCGGCCGTCATGGCAGTTTTGTCGAAGGCCTCACCGTTTGCAGTCTTCTGTCCTTGCCAATAGAACGAGGCAATGCCCGAAAGCATGTGCGTGTAGGCCTTGCGATGTGCCGCCAACGGCCCCACGGGTCCGACCGCAATGGCTTGCGTATTGGCATCTGTTGGCCTGCCTTGCAGCGCGGCGGTAGCAAGATGGCGCGCCGGCCCACGTTCCGGCATCACCGTTGTTTGCCAGCTTGAGAGGCGCTCATGGCGCGCGAGCGCGGCATCCTCGGCCTTGACGGGCAAGGCGCAGCAGATGGCCGCCAATGCAATAGGAAGTAGCGTGCGAATCATCGATCCAGGATTTTCGCGCTCAATGAGGCGACGGTGTGAGCGCTCGGCCTTGGCCCACAAAAATGGCGGGAGCGAAATGTCGCTCCCGCCATTGTGCCTATCCGGACTTGATCCAGCGGATCAGCGGCCGAGAACCTCCAGCGTCACGCGCGCAAGCCCGCTGCCGATCATGCCGACCGAGCTTGCCGCGGCGCGTGATAGATCGATGACGCGTCCGCGCACGAAGGGACCGCGATCGTTGATGGTGACGACCGCCGAACGTCCGGTGTTATGGTTGGTCACGCGCACGCGGGTGCCGAAGGGCAGCGTCTTGTGGGCGGCCGTCATGGCATTCGGATTGAACATGCCGCCGGACGCGACGCGCTGCGGTTGCCAGTAATAGGAGGCGATGCCGGAAGAGCCTCCGCCCGAATACGACGTGGTTGTGACGCGGCTCGACCGCGATCTGCGCTCTTCGCGTGCTTCGGCTCGCGCGGCGCGTCGAGAGCGGGCCGTTGGCCTGACATCATCGTCGCTCGTCATGACGCCGAGGTTGGAGCGTCTGGAAGGCCTTTCACGTCCTTCTGACGTGCCCTTCTCCAAGCGGGTGTAATTGTGTGATCCACTGTAGGCGTCCGCCCAGCCGTCGGCGCGTGCCGGGGCCGAAGCCAAAAGACCGACGGCAATGACAGCGGCGCTCAAGATCGTCTTTTTCACGAGTTTTACCTCCGTTACGCGCGGCACAAGGCAAGGCCGTTCGGCGAAATCCGGCGAGGATTGTAATTCTCGCTGCGATTGCGCCCCGCGACGTGGATCCAGCGATCCAGCCACTCACGAGGTCGAATTGAGTTGAGTCCCTCAGAGAAGCCCCTGCGTCCGCTACTTTCGTTTAGCGGCGGGACGAGCCCACCTAGTCAGACGGGCCAGACCTGACCAGCCGAGACGTTCTCAGTCAACTTTAAAATATGAACCGGATTTACCAAGTCGGTGATCTGACGCGACAATTTGTCGTTGGAACTATCTCGCATGCCGCGTAACGCCTTGCGCACGCTGAGGCCTTTCGCTCCCGCTCATCGCGGAAGCGCTAAGGCAGGTGCGCGCGTGTGTAGCAGCTGTTTACATCGTGCCGGGATAGATACCGCCGTCGAGCAGCAGGTTCTGCCCGGTGATGTAGCCCGCGTGTGCCGAGCACAGGAATGCTGCGGCAGCGCCAAACTCTTCGGTCGTGCCGAAACGACCGGCAGGCACGGCGGTCTTGCGCTGATTCATGGCGTCCTCGACCGACACGCCTTGCAACTCGGCCATCTTCTTGGTGCTGCCCCTCAACCGATCGGTGTCGAACGGCCCAGGCAGCAGCGCATTGATGGTCACGTTGCGCTTCACCGCCCGGCGCGCCATCACCGCGACTGCACCCGTCAGGCCTGCCCGTGCGCCGTTCGACAGCTCGAGCGAGGCGATCGGCGCCTTCACCGACTGGCTGGTGATGTTGATGATGCGGCCGAACCCGCGATCCATCATGCCGTACACCGTGGCTTTGGTCAGTGCGATCGGCGTGATCATGTTCCATTCCACGGCCTTGCGCCAATCGTCGAGGCTGAAATCCTTGAAGTCGCCGGGCGGAGGACCCCCGGCATTGTTGATCAATATGTCGGGGCTCGGACAGGCGGCGAGGATCTGCTTGCGGCCCTCCTCGGTCGTCACGTCGCATGCGATGGCCGTGACCTTGACGCCTGTCGCCTTGCGGATTTCTTCGGCGGTCGCATTGAGCGCCTCGGCACCGCGCGCAGAGATCACGACATCCACGCCATCTCGGGCCAGCGCCATGGCGCAGCCTTTGCCGAGACCCTTAGAGGCCGCGCAGACGATCGCCGTCTTGCCTTTGATGCCGAGATCCATGGGTAACGCTCCGCTGGTACATGAAAGCCCTAACGGAGTGTGCACTCCGGCGACTGCCGGTCAAGAAGCCAGTGGATCTTTTATGCCAGCTTGTCTTTGCCTGTCCTTTTGGGTGCATCCACGAGCGATTGCAGGGCCCGGGACATTTTCCGCGCTTCCTCGCGCGCTTCGTCGTTGCGGCGGCCGATCTCCGCGATCCATTCCCGGTAGATGGCTGGGTTGACGCTGGCAATTTCCGCAAGCTCGTGGGGTGACTTTCTGAGGATCGTTGCGGCCAGCCGCTCGAGCTGTACGCGCGTGATGGTATCGCTGCTCTCGGGGGTCCCGCGTCGATGCATGACATCACTCCCGTAAATCAGACAGTGCCCACGCTAGTACTTAAGTCGCATCGAGGTGACGACAAGGCGCGACGAGGTAACTTTATCCACAGAACCCCATGCTGCAGCGCGATGCCGCGAGTTCGAAATTCGCACCATCGTCACGGCGTCGTCATCGAACTGCCAGGATTGAATTTTTCTGACTCTAAAGCGCGAGCTACAGTTGACTTTTGCGCCTGCGAGGTGTTCCTTTCGCGCATGGGGCTCACCGCGATTGCCCCGTGAGGCGACAGCCCAAACATCGCGTCCGCAATCCTCAAGACTGAGGAGGACGCACCATGACGTCGCCGACCGAAATCACCGCATCTCAGCTTGCTCGCCTGATTGGTCTTCCGACATCGCCGTCGATCATCGACGTGCGTGATGACGACGATTTCGCTGACGATCCAAGATTTATTCCCGGATCGTGCCGCCGTGATTATCGCACGGTGACGGAATGGTCGTCGGAATACGGGCCGGCACCTGCGGTCGTTATCTGCCAGAAGGGTCTCAAGTTGAGCCAGGGCGTCGCTGCCTGGCTGCGTACCGCGGGCATCGATGCTCAATCGCTGGAAGGCGGATACTTAGCTTGGCGCGGTGCCGGCCACCCGCTCGTGAAGCCCGACAAACTGCCCGGACGCGACGCAGCCGGCCGCACGGTCTGGGTGACGCGCGCTCGCCCCAAGGTCGATCGCATCGCCTGCCCATGGCTGATCCGGCGCTTCGTCGATCCCAGAGCCGTGTTTCTTTTCGTTGCCCCATCCGAGGTGCTGCCGGTTGCTGACCGCTTCAGCGCCACGCCGTTCGACATCGAAGGCGTATTCTGGAGCCATCGCGGCGAGACATGTACCTTCGACACGATGATCGAAGAGTTCGACCTCAAGACCAACTCTTTGCTGCATCTGGCGCGGATCGTTCGCGGCGCCGATACGGCGAAGCCGGATCTGGCGCCCGAGGCCTTCGGCTTGCTGGCCGCGTCCCTTGGATATTCGCGCATGTACAAGGACGATCTTGTGCAGCTCGAGCATGCGATGGCTCTCTACGATGCGCTCTATCGGTGGTGCCGGGATGCCATCGAGGAGACGCACAACTGGCCGTCGGCCAAGCAGACAGGGTGATCGCGCCATGAACGACGCGACCACGACAACAGAGGCGGCCGCGGTGCTGACGCCGACCTTCGCCGAAGCGCTGCGGGTGTGGGCCAAGATCGGCATTCTGTCATTCGGCGGTCCGGCCGGACAGATCGCGCTCATGCATCGCGTGCTCGTCGAGGAGAAAAAGTGGATCGATGAGCCGCGCTACCTCAGCGCCCTGAACTTCTGCATGCTGCTGCCGGGGCCGGAGGCAACGCAACTCGCCACCTACGTCGGCTGGCGCCTGCATGGCGTCAAGGGAGGCATCGCGGCGGGTCTTCTGTTCGTACTGCCGGGTGCCCTGATCATACTGACACTGTCGATCCTGTACGCGGCCCTCGGCAGGCTGCCGGCGGCCGAAGCCCTCATGATGGGGGTGAAGGCTGCCGTGCTCGCGATCGTTGTTGAAGCCCTTCTGCGTATTGCCCGGCGCGGCTTAAAAGCGCGGGCTGACCAGTTTCTGGCGGCGGCGGCTTTTGTTGCGATCTTCTTCTTTGGCGTACCGTTCCCCTTGATCGTGCTTGCCGCGGCGATCTACGGCTTTCTGCGCAGCAGCGGCGCATCAGGGATCGCGCCGGAACCCGTGTCATTGATACCGCTCAGGCAGACGATGACGACTGCCGTCCTGTGGCTGGCCGTCTGGATCGCACCTTTGCTCGGCGTTGCCGCATGGTTCGGTAGCAGCCACGTCTTGGCTCAGATCGGCCTGTTCTTCTCAAAGCTGGCCGTCGTGACGTTTGGCGGCGCCTACGCTGTCCTCGCCTACATGGCCCAGGACGTTGTGCAGCATTTCAGCTGGCTGAGCCCCGGCGAGATGGTCGATGGCCTGGGCCTCGCCGAAACCACGCCGGGCCCGCTGATCCTGGTCACCGAATTCGTCGGCTTCCTTGCAGCTTTTCGGCATGGTGGCGGCAATCCTTGGGCCATGGGCGTGCTCGGCGCCATCGTCACGCTCTGGGCGACGTTCGCACCGTGCTTCCTCTGGATTTTCGTCGGTGCGCCCTACATCGAATGGCTGCGAACGGCGCCGCGCCTGCAGTCGGCCCTGGCCGCCGTCACGGCGGCCGTGGTGGGCGTCATCCTCAATCTGACCGTTTGGTTCGCCCTCCACGTCCTCTTCGGTAGCATCACCGAGACCTGGGCCGGCCCCCTGCGGCTCTATCTGCCGCAGTTCGCCAGCCTCAACTGGATCGCAGTCGGCTTATCGGCGCTCGCCGTGCTGCTTCTCTTCAAACATCACCGAGGCGTCCTGGAGACTCTGTCCGCCTGCGCAGCGCTGTCGCTGGTCCTTTACAGCCTGGGATTGGCGTGACGCCGCGCGCTACAGCCAGCCGCGCCGGCGGAAATACAGGAACGGCAATATCGCCGCCAGAATCATCAGGAAAAGCGCCCACGGGTAGCCGAGCGTCCATTCGAGCTCCGGCATGTGCTTGAAGTTCATGCCGTAGATGGTGCCCACGAGCGTCGGCGGCAGCAACACCACGGCCAGTACCGAGAAAATCTTGATGATCTGGTTCTGCTCGATGTTGATCATGCCCAGGGTGGCATCCAGCAGGAACATGACCCGGTTGGTGAGCGAGCGCATGTGCTCCATCAGCGAAGCGATGTCGCGATGCGCCGTATCGATACGCTGCATGATGCGAGGATCGTCCTCGCGCTCCCGCACGGCATTGGCGAAGAATGTCATGACCCGGTCCAGCGACACCGCGCTTTCTTGTGCCCGGGAGGTGATGTCGCCTTCCTTGCCGATGGCCTTGAGCAGGAGGTCCAAGCGACGGTTGCGCGTCTGCTGCCCGCCCTTGATCTCAAAAATTCCCTGCGCCGTCTTTTCCACTTCGTCCTGGATGCGTTCGATCAGGTCCGCCTGCCGGTGCACGATCGTCTCCAGCAAGCCGATCACGATGGCGGCCGCCGTGCTGCAGGGCAGCGCCTCTTTTTCAATGCGGGTCAGGAAGAAGGGGAAGGCCTTTGGCTCCGCGTAGCGGACCGTCACGAGCCGGTTGCCAATGAGGATGAATGTAACGGTTGACGTGGACGGCGTCGGCGCTTCGAGATTGTAGACGATGAACGCCGTCATGTAGTAGGCGCCGTTCTCCTGATACAGGCGGTTGGAGACCTCGATCTCGCGCATTTCCGCCCGCGTCGGTATCTCGATTCCGAGTTCCCGCTCGACGAAATCATCCTCTTCCTTAGTCGGATTGAGCAAGTCGATCCAGACGGTCGCGGCGGCGATGGCCTGTGGCGCATCGTTCCGGGAAAGTTTGGCGCCATGGCTATCGTACGTCGTCAGCATGCCCGTTCCCGCCGTCACTGAGCGCTGTGCCCGTCGCATATCGAGCAGGAAACCGCAAGTGCCTGCACGCCTGCCAATGGCTTGTCTTAATGATATTCCGTCAAGAGGCCGCTGGCTGCGTGCCGTCGGGCGCCGGCGGATCGCCGGGGGAACTGGCATCTTCCTGCACTGCCCGTGCTCGCTGCCGCCAGAGCAGCGCGGCGACACCTATGAAGGCCAGCGCGCCGAAGACGAAGGGCATCCAATCGTCGGCTCCCGCGCCGAAAAAGCGCTGCGCCCAATTGTTGATGTCCTGGTAGCGCAGCACGGCGAACAGCCCGCCGGCGATCCCGCTGAACTGCCCGACCATGGCCAGGTTCTCTCCCAACCGGCGAAGGAAGAAGAACAGCAGCAGCACCACCCAGGGTCCGATCACGACACTCCAGCGCCATTTGAAGGCGCCGTATTCACGCCCGAACAGAACATCGGCCGTCTGCTGATAGCCGTAGTCCATGATCGGCCAGAAAAGCATGGCGATCGCGCCGATCATGATGCCGCGCTCGATCGACGGTACCTTCGATTTGTAAAGCGCATCCATCTTGTTGCGCCAGACCGCCAGCATGAGCGCGACGACAATCATGACAACGATGAAAAATACCTTGAACGGCATGAAAATGGTGTCGAGATCGGCGGCTTCCGACCGTGTGCGCGGATTGGCGCTGAGTGCGCCCACGTCGTCCCTGAACCGCTTTTGCGCCGTGCAGCAGGCGTCCCCCGGCAGCATCCGCATCGCCGGGAAGCAATAGCGCTCTTCCTTGAAGATCGCTGTTGCGGGCAGCAGCTTGTCGCGGGTGCAACTGCGCGCGAACTCCGACAATCCAAGCCGGCTTGGACTTTCCGCGCGCAAGACGCCGAGGACGTCGCTGATCGGGGCCCGCTCGCAAGGCACGTTACTGGCGCGGCAGTTGGCCGGTACGCCCTTGTCGGCCCGGATCGCGTTCGGAGCGATTTCCCATATGCCGCGCGGATGGGCGGACGTCAGCAGATGCGATACGCCCACCGAGAGTCCAACGGCAACGAAAATTCCAAAAATGAATCTGAGCCGGCCATAGGGCACATGATACCAGTACATGTGCGCGAAGGCGACCGAAGGCAGGTAGAACGCCGCCAGGACAAGCAGGCCGAACAGAGGAAAAAACAGGAACAGATGGCTATGGGTGAGCAGCATCGTGAGCCACTCGTAACCATAGAATTCACGTATCATCGTCGCGGTGGACGCCAGGAACGACGCACCGAGCACGAGGTAGACCAACGCAACGAAAACATACGCGCCACGCGTCATCTCAAATCCCCCGAGATGAAACCTGCAATGTGCGGGCTTAGTATCTCAACTTGACGTGAAAAGGCAAAGACGTTGCGGCCCGAGCCAGTTCAGCTTGCGTTCATGCGGCAGACTATAGCAAGCTCGCGGGGATCAACTCAGGACGAGTATCTTGAGCCGCGGGACAGGCCCGGCTCGGCCGGTCGCGAGGAGCGTTGATCGTGTTTCGTTACCTCATCTTGGGCCTGATTTTAGGCGTGGCACTGCTGGGACAGACCAGCGGCCTGTCGAAGGCTTGGTTTGGCCCCGCGCCCGGAAGCATGCGCCCGGATGTACCGCTCAAGCGGGTGCAGGGCGAAGCCTGCACAGAAGGCTGCCGGCGCCAGCACAGCAACTGCCTCATCCGCGACAAGGGTTCGCCGAACTGCAATGCGCAGTTGCAGCGGTGCCTGCAGACGTGCCTTGCCGGCAAGCGCAAATAGGCGCCGGCCTCAATCGGCCTTCTCGACGATGATGACGCACATGCGCCTTGGCCCGTGCGCGCCCATGACCAGCTTGCCGCCGATGTCACCGGTCCGCGACGGGCCGGAGATGAGATTGAGGGTTCGCGGCATGCTTCCGCGGCCATAGGCATCGCGCATCCGCTCGAAGGCCGTCTCGTATGGTCCCACGATATCCTTGGCCGTGAGTACGACAATGTGCGTCTCGGGCAGGAAATTGAGCGTCACGGGGTTCGTGTCGCCGGATGCAAGTACCAGCGTTCCGGTTTCGGCGACGGCCGCGGTCGCGTGACTGAGCCCGACCTCGTCGTCGGCCTCGGCACGCCCCTGCTGGCGCTCGAGCGTCGGCTCCCGTGACCAGTCGAGCGTCGCCAGGAACGGGTCCGCGCCCATGCGCACACGCTGCGGGAGGTTGGATGAGCGCAGGAAGTTGGTCACGGCCGACGGGACATCGCTGGGCGTGGCCACGCTCACGACTGTTGCCGATTGCCCTTCGAGGAAATCGCGCAATAGCGCCGCCAGATTTGTTCCCGGCTTGGCGACCCGATCGGGAATCAAATGCGCCTTGGGGGCCTTGAGGCGCGCGGCAACGGTAGCGCGCCGCGCGCCGTCGTCCGAGGCGACGTCCAAGCCATCGCGAATGCGTGCCAAAATCTGAGAGCGCGCTCCCCTCTCGGGCGGCTTCGCGCTCATTGCTCGACCCCCGCCCGGCGCTCGGCCCACAGCTGCTGGAAGGTGCGGCCCTGCGGTGCGGGGAGGTCGCGGTGGCGCGTCCAGCCGCGTGTGAGCGGCAGCCATCGGAATGCGCCGCGCCGCCTGCCGAGGCCACCCAGCAGCGCCATCCCGAGCCGGGCCGCCGCATGGTAGACGCGCGGCTTGCGCGCGGCGAAAGCCCACACTCGCAGTCCGGTGCGATAACTCCAAGATTGGCCGCCCTCGGAGAATTCCGCCTCGCGCCAGTGCCGCAGCAGCTTCGGCAGGGGAATTTTCATGGGGCAGACGGACTCGCACCGCCCGCAGAACGTCGAGGCGTTAGGCAGATCGGCAGCCCGTTTCACGCCAAGGAATTGCGGCGTAAGCACCGAGCCGATGGGACCGGGATAGACCCAGCCGTAGGCGTGGCCGCCGATGGCGGCATACACCGGACAGTGGTTCATGCAGGCGCCGCAGCGGATGCAACGCAGCATCTCCTGC
>CADEFX010000183.1 GCA_902826715.1 uncultured Hyphomicrobiales bacterium
CAGGAACGATGTGCTCGCCTTAGGGTTGACCTGCCAGCAACCCTCAGGAGAATCATATGGCAATGAACGGCGATCTTAAGACACCCCTTCGCGACGGAGTGGCCGAACCCCGTAAGGGCATGGCTATGCTTCCCGTCATTCTGAGCGCGGTAGTGGCCTTGGCTCTTGGCTGGTGGTTCTTCGGTGATCGCTTGATGCCCAGCGATACCTCGCGCACCTCAACGCCTGTCACCGAATCTCCGACCTCCGGTACCTCCACTAATACTAATACCAATCCTAGCACCTCTAAGCAGCCTTAACGGGTCTACGGATGAAAAAGCTTGGGTCCCGCATCCTATTCTCCATCGGCGTTCACGCACTATTTCTCGGTGCAGCGATGCAAGCTTACTCAGTGCAACAGGGATGAACCAAGCGCCATGGATTGATGCAATGACAGAGAAGCAAAATCACGAAGAAAGGCCATGGTCCGAGAAGGATCTCATGGTGCTTGAAAATGCCTTCAAAAGAGGAAGGCCGGTCACGGAGATAGCGGACCTTCTGGAGCGTCGCGAAGACGAGATTTGGCGCAAGATTCAGGACATCGACATTAAACAGCTCAAGGAAAAGTAGGCGCTAATTCCGTCGATGCTGATGAACCTGCCCTTCGGCCGCAGACCCATGGCCACGGAAATAGTCCCTAAGAACCGCCGAGCCCATCGAGGAGACAGTGACCCAGAAATTCTATTCGAGCGAAGGATCATCGGGGACCAGTCTGCTTTGAGATGCCCATGACCGCCTGGAGGCGATGAGCGCCGCGGCAGCGCTGATCAAGCAGGAGCAATGGGTCGAAGCAGAGCGAGCACTTGCCGAACTTCAGGCCACCGTTGCGGAGTTGGCAGAGCGCGTGAGAGCCAAAACTCGCGACGTCACAAACACGCCCGAGCCAGATCAGGGCGATTGAGGCTAGGCGCGCGTTGCGAAGCCCGGGAGCGGCGCCATCAGCGCTTTCTTGACTGACCACGTTGAAGTGCCAAGTCAGGGCGGATGCGGGGGGCGATGCGCGAACCAGTTGAGTGCGAAGCCGAGTTCATGTTGCGGTGCCAGTTTTCATCGCGCGGTTCTCGGCGGGCTTTCCGTCACCAGCCGCCACCATCTCGACCACCCGCTGGATTTCAAAGAGCTGTTGATCGCGCATCCGGCCGCAACCTTCGCCGTGCGTGTGGTCGGTGACAGTATGGTGGGTGTCGGCATCTTCCCGGGCGACATCGCGTTCGTGGATCATGCCGTGATGGCGCACGCGATCTCCGTCCCTGGCATGGCGATGCCATCCACCGGCGCTAGCACGGCAGGAACGATGCCCGCTTGATGCGCTCAACTGCCTTGAGCACACGGCTCACCACGCGTTTGATTTCGACCAAGCAGGGCTGGGCCTTTGGCCAAACGCCTCTTCCGCCCGCCTCCATGGCCATATCCAACTTGGTCGAAGCCTCCTCCAGCTCCTCAATCAGCTTCTTGTCCTGCATCTTTTCTGGCCCGCATGACACACTATCTCGCCGCTAATTGTGAACGTGGCTGGATTCTTGGCTGTTCCCTACGGAGCTGACATATTTGCGTTGTTGGGCGGAAGGATCATGCACCCCGTCATTGGAGTTTCCGGTTCGGGGAGCGGTGGCGTGCAGGGCAATGGCACCCGCAGCAATGCGGGTTAGCGCTGCCGCTCCCTCACACTCTGACGCCAACCGCTTTTGATCAGGGCACGTGAGCCGCCAGCAGATCTTCGAGAATCCTGAGGGCGGCCTGTACGGCGGCACGGCAAATATCACCTTTGGACTGATTGCCTAGCTCCAGCTTTTCGACACGTTGGCGGCCATCACGGGCGACGACCGCCACATACACCAGCCCAACCGGATTGCCGTCCTCGTCAGGTTCGGGTCCCGCCACGCCGGTGATCGCAGCGACGAGACTGGCAGGGCACCGCTCCAGCCCCCCGTTTGCCATGGCCAGCGCAACGTCAGCACTGACTGCGCTGTGCTTTGCCAGCAGGTCAAGAGGCACGCCGACGGCCGCGATCTTATTCTCCTTGGTGTAGACGACGAAGCCGCCGTGCACGGCTTCGCTTGCACCTTCAGCCAGGGCCAGCAGGTGCGCAAGCGACCCTGCCGTACAGGACTCAACTGTCGCCAGTGTCATGTGCCGGTCCCTGGCGAGCTTCACCACATGTTCGGCGTGATCTTCGAGCGATTGCTGCACTGGCTTACCTCCGGGCTTGCCGGTATCCAACGCGAAACCCCTGTCTTGGCTCCTTGATCGCCTGCGAGCGAGGAACTATTGCCGTGCGCCGATCTTAGTTTGCATGCGCTCACGCGCAGATCGCTTGCCGTGACCGACGGCCCATCCCGCTTTTCATACACAAGGACGCCCCATGCACACGCTGAACGAGTTATTTGAAGAGACCCTGAAGGACGTCTATTTCGCCGAAAACGCCATCCTCAAAGCGCTGCCGAAGATGACGAAGCAGGCAAGTTCGGAGGACTTGAAGGCCGCCTTTACCGAACACGCCGAGCAGACCGAAGGCCAGGTCGAGCGCCTCAACAAGATTTTCAAGCTCCTCGGCAAGAAGGCGCAAGGCAAGGAGTGCCCGGCGCTGAAAGGGTTGGTCGAGGAGACGGAAGAGCTGATTGGCGAAGCGGACCGTGGCCCAGTCCTGGATGCAGGACTGATCGGCTGCGCACAAGCGGTCGAGCACTATGAGATTGCCCGGTACGGCACGCTTTGCGCTTGGGCCGAGCAGTTGAAAATGGACGAAGCCGTGACGCTGCTGGAGGAAACGTTGGAAGAGGAGGAGGAGACTGACGAAAAGCTTTCTCAGCTCGCACTGTCGGGCATTAATGAAAGCGCCGATGCGGACGATGAAGAGGATGATGACGACGAAAAGGAAGACAAGCCCGCGCAGCGCAAACGCAAAGCAAACTAGTCTCGGAACGCTTCGTTGATCGACACATTACTCATCTGGCGTCGGGCCCTCTCGGCCCGACGCATTCCTCGCCCCCGCCGTTGAGATCAGGGCCGAGCCATGAACGCGCGCACTATACTTGTCGGAATTGCCATAGGCGCAGCTCTTTCTGCTGCGGCAGGCGCAGGGCTAGTCCCTTGGCGCATTGCTAATGACATTTTCTCTTGCTTGGCCGCTGCCCTAGGCGGTTATCTGGCCTTCAGGCTTGTGGAAGGGTGGCGCGATTGAAGATGTCGGGCGCGTTTGCGACCCACGGCCACGCCGTACGACAACCTACCAAACGCACTGGCATTATGGCTTCTTTCCACGCTCAGTTCTCTTTCGTCGCATGTCCTCGATTGCTTCTGGCTCCTCGTCGTCCAGCCGGGCAAGCTCGGTTTCGGCTTTCGGGTCGCTGCGCAGCAGCTCGTCCAGCTTGGCATGGATCGCTTACGTGTCGCGGTGCTCGGACCGCTGGATGAACAAGGTCATCATCCACGTCGCCAAAGTGGCAACGGCATGCCAATTGAGCGTCTCGCGCTCGAACAGGAACCAGAGAACGCCATAGGGGCAGACGATGAAGAACGCGGTGGGGTGGGCAGCGAGTGTGCCGAGTTGCGTGAAATGGTGCCGCAGCCAGTCCATTGCGCCGGGAGGCGGCTGATGGTTGTTATTCAGCCGGATTGAATTAGGGCTTGAAATATCGCTGCTCCCCCCGGTGTGGAGGGCAGGCGCCGGGCTACGAGCGCCTGCCGACAGAACATCAGCCCCAGATACTCTTGCGCAGATTGCGCATATGCGGCTCCGCATAGGATGAAAACTGGCTCGCCAGTTTCTCGGTTGTCGTTTGGTTGCGTGTCAGTTTCCATAGCGCACCCGCCATAAAGCCGACGGCGACTGCGCCAGCCAACATTGCCAGCGGCTGTTCGCGTGCGGCCTTGCAAACGGACGCATAGACCATGTTGTCCTGAAGGGTGGTCTCAGCGGAACGGCCATTGGCCGTGTAGTCACCGGTGTACTGAGCCATGTCCGTCGTCTCCTAGTTAAATTGGCGCTCACTCGAACCGAGAACCTAAGACTTCCAGATAGCGCCGATCACGAAGGCCACGGCCCCAACCATGGCCAGCGTGGCAATGGGATTGTTCTCGACCGACTTCTGCATCGCGCTGCTGAAGTTGTCGGCCATCTGCTTGGCGCTGTCCTTGGCAGCGCTCACCTGGGCTATTACGGACTCGCCCGACTGACCCACGCTTTCCAGCCAGCTCTCCACCTCCTGCTTGGCCCTGACCTTGCCGTAGCCGTAGCGGGCTTGGAGGCGGCCCATCAGCTCGTCCTTTTTGCCGCCGATCTGGGTCAGCTCGCTTTCGGTCAGGTTGCCCCACTGTTGCTTGGCTTTGCCTTTCAGCTCCGCCCAAGAGCCTTCAATACGATTTGAGTCCATAGACCACCTCCGGAATTACTGCGTGCCCACCAACCCGGCGCAACCCGCAACAGTTCCTGATCGCGAGGAACTAATTCCCTGCGACCAAGCTTTAGAGCGCACTTCATGTATCCAAAGGAGACGTCCATGCGCTTCGTCAAAGCAGCAGTCGTGGTCGCTTCTGTTGCCCTCGTGCCGGGCGCAGTCGCGGCTCAGACTTCCACCCCCTCCACATCGACCCAGAGCGGCACGCAGCAGCCACCGGTCGCTGGCGCCAACAGCTTTACTGAAGCCCAGGCCAAGGATCGGATCGAAAAGGCCGGTTTCGCCAACGTCACGGGCCTCAAGAAAGACGATCAAGGCATTTGGCGCGCGGCGGCCAAGCAAGGCGAAAAGCAGGTCAACGTGGCTCTGGACTTCCAAGGCAATGTTGTTTCCAACCCATAAAGGACACCGTTCATGACCACGACCGTCACGCATCTCTATGACGACTACGGCAAGGCTCAAGAGGCAGTCCGTGCGCTCGAGGCCTCAGGCTTCACGGACAGTGAGGTGAGCCTGGCCTCGCGCTTCCGCGACAACGGCGAGCTGGTTGACGACGCTTCGGGCGCCGCTACGGGAGCCTCAATTGGCGCCGTTGCTGGCGCCGGAACTGGTCTTCTTACGGCGCTGGGCGTGATCGCGATCCCAGGAGTTGGCCCGTTGGTTGCGGCCGGCGTTCTCGCCACCACATTGGCGGGCGCTGCCACGGGTGCGGCCGCTGGCGGTATCCTTGGCGCGCTGACCAACTACGGGGTCAGCGAGGAGGACGCACACGTGTATTCGGAAGGCATCCGCCGTGGCGGCACACTGGTGACTGTGCAGGCTGCCGACAATCGGGCGCAAATGGCACGCGACATCCTCAACCGCTATGACCCCGTCGATATCCCCGTTCGCCGTGAAGCTTACAAGGAAGGCGGCTGGACCCGCTACGACCCCAATGCGCCCGGCTACACCCGCGATGAGGTAAGGGCCGAGCGGGACCGCTACAGACGATAACCAACTGAGCTGCCGGCGAAGGCCGGCAGCTTTGCTTAAGCCAGGAGGCATGCCGTGGGTGTTCTGACAAGTGCCATCCGTACTGCCGTGATTTCGGCTCTTGGCGCCAAATTGGCACGTGGTCATCATGCATTGTAGGCGCCCTGATCGCACTCCTGCTGTCTTGGGCGCTGACAAAGAGGACGGACGAAGAGAAGCCGGACGCGCCCGGAACGAAAGACGGACTAAAGGGCTTGGTGGAGCGGTTCGACACGGTGGCCTTGAGGACATCACTAAATCTGGATTGGCACTGCCTCGAACAAGCCCGCTTCACCCTGCGTTCGGCGTCATCCTGATGCGAAGAGAGGACGTTTGCGGCCCAACCTTCCCTTGCAGATAATGGCCGTTGTCGTTGCATTTTCCGGCAATCGAGACGTCCCCTCGCTGCTTCGATCCCAGCCCCTACTGTGACCCGGGCCTAAGTCCCGTTGGTTCGGCATCGACAATCTGCTCGAAGCCGATGTCGTGCTGGCCGACTGCAGTTTCGTCAGTTGCGACGCAGCAAATCGTGCGGCGCCAACAAATGCAGTTCATTGGACCCAAGGTCGCCGTAACGCTGGGGGCCGCGCTCGCATACCTGCCCACCGCCAGCAAGGAAAACAATCCTGAGCGCTTGTGGGCGCTGCGCGGCGGGGGCGGCAACTTCGGAGTCGTCACGAGCTTCCTGTTCCAACTGCATCCGGTCAAGACGGTTTTCGCCGGGCCGATCGCCTGGGACCAGATGCATGCGCGCACCAGTCGCGTCCCCAATTTACCGCTCCGATCACGTCGGCAGCGTCGACCCATTAGAGAAGAGCCTGGAGTTGCCCTAACTCCTTCGCGTTCAGATCGGAAATGGCCCAATAGGACAAGCCGCCCGCTGTCCATGATATGACATTGTAACCCTGCAGACTCACGGACGACGTGGGAAGCACCTCGTTCGAGGCCGCGGGCCACATGAAAACGTTGATGATGTGGGAGCGCCGCTTGTACACCAGCGCCGCGGTGCGTCGGCCGTCAATAAGGTCAAGCCGGCCACCGACCAAGGGAAAACCCTCCGCAGTCAGATCCTTGACGGTTGGCGCGAATTCAATGCGGCCGTTAAACCAAGGCTTAACGCTATGACTTTCCGATGACGCGATCTGTACCGTACTGTCCTGCAACAGGGAACGCGCATGCGCGGCGACAATGTCGCGCGCCACGCTGCGCTTGTGCGCTGCGGTGTCCGACAGCTGCCATCCGACCAGACCCGAAAGCCCCGCGACAATGGTCAACACCGCCGCCTGACGGGCGACTTGCCGCCACTCGAAGCGGGTATTGTCAATGCTTGTCCGGCGCTCCTCGGCCAGTTGTGAGCGTATCTTGTCGGTCAGGCCGGGCGGGAGGCGACGGCAAATGAGGTGTGCTCAAGGGATTTCCTGGAAAAAGGGTCCGGCTGGCTTCCTTATAGCTCGAATCCTGTTTGTGCGATATCGCACGCAACCGTTCGTCCGTTAGCGTGGGCGCACGACACCGCGGCATCCACGCAGACTTTTTCGTTGGAATTTCGCTATTCCCGCCCCGAAAGCAAGGGCGCTATTTGAAGCCCATATCGCGTCCAACTCATTAGGGGACTGTATCAGGGCGAACGCTCGTTGCGCGCCTTGGAAAGCACTATTCTCGAAACGGGTCTTGTCCTGTTACCGCAAGCGCGCGCTGAGCTATAAAGTGTCAGGAAGAACTTGCGCTCTGCATCGGCATCTCGACGGCGGGTTGGGTGGTGCCGCATACCAATCGGACGGCGCGAACAACGCGAGCCGGATCTGCATGATGCGTCATATGGCCGATGCCGGCGAAGATATCGAGTATGCTCCCAGGCACCGCAGCATGAAGCGTCTGCGCCTGCGCCTTCAGGTCGACGACTGCATCGGCGTCTCCAGCAAGAATTGCGACGGGGCAGCCTAATTCGGGATACCGGCCTGCCATCCAGGATGCATCGGGGATCATGTGGGTGGCGTCTTTGGTGGAGGCTCGAATCTGCGAGGGCCGCAGCATAAGGCCGAATGGAAACGCCTTCTCGAACTTTGCCGGCACGGGCTGTGGCGAAAACATCTTGGCGACCATGCGGGGCGCCATCATCTCTCCCATCAAAGGCGCGATAGTGTAGCAGAGCAGATCACCGAGGATTGGAGTGGCCGGGGGCGACACCAGTACAACATCGGCACGTGCCGTCGGATAGTAGTAGCCCGAAGCCAGCACCAGTCCACTTACCTGATCTGGGTGATTGAGTGCCAAAGCCAAAGCTACCATCGTTCCTAGCGAATGGCCGACCACGATCGGTCTATCTATGCCGAGGAGCGCAAACACTCGCGGCAAAAGTTCCGCTTGCGCCGATGCCGTCCAAGCCGTGCCACGCGGCCGTTCGCTGTGGCCGAACCCCGGCCTATCGATGGCGATGGCGCGAAAGGAGCGGTCTGCCGCAGCCCCGAGAACGCCGCTAATCAACATGTCCTCGACCGTCATGCCATTACCATGCAGGAACACGACTGGCCGGCCTTGGCCTCGTTCCACATAATGCAGCCGAATCCCTGCAGCGTTCACGAAGGAGCCCTTCGGTGGGTGCCTCTTTTCCGCGCTTGCCGCTCGACGATTGACGATCAAAGCGGCGCCGGCGAGGGCGACCGCACTTACGGCTGCCCAACCACCCAACCTCGCTTTGGTGGAGGGCAAAATTGTTCTGCTGTTTCGGGTCATCTGTCTGTGTCCGCGTTCATGCCGCGTCCAACCCTCAACACCTGTGCGAGTGTCGGTGTGGGCACCTGTTTTTGGGAGTCCTTTGCTGAACGGTCCGGAAGGCTGAACGTTCCAGCGTCGTCCACTGAACGCGCCGATAGGCGCTTGCGATGAACCCGAAGCGCTGAGTCCGCGCGTCCCCTCGCTGCTGGGAAGGTTGGGAATGACTTTGGCGAGCACCGTGCGCGTGAACTCAGTGCCGGCAAACTGGTCCTCTCGCGGCGGCCGCAGATGCTACTACGATGCGGGGCAGTGCTTGGCCTCTCGGTGATCTTGAGGGCAATTGAGTGTCATTGGCTGAAGCAGACGCCCCCGCGTCGCACTACATTTAATCTTACGGGGGCGGGCCTGCTGCCGTCTCGGGCCCGCAGATCAACTGCCGCATCGAGAGCTTTTGGGACGGCGGCTGGATCGCGTGGTTAGGTGAGGAGATGAACGGCTTTCGCTTCGCCAAGGTGCGTGGGTCGACGCTAGCTGAGTGTGTCAACAATCTGTCAGATAAGGCTTGCTCGGAGTATCACCTCGGAGGGGCGGCAAAGCAGTGCGCCAAGCGAGCGGCGAAATGAGCCGCTAACATGCATTAGTCTGAACCTATCAGTTGTAGTGTACGTTAACTGCATACGCAGCACCGAGCCCGCCCCAGCTACGCGGGCTTTGCCTTCCCTCAGTCGGTCATAGCGCTTGTTGCGCGTTTGAGGATTGATCGACGGCTTGGGACATAAGCGGCCAGACAGCGCCGCGTGCCTCTGGCTCCGTGCGCTTAGCCGCGCCAATGGAGCACTTGTGCATCACCCTATTCTTGACGGCCTCACTCTTCTCGTTGTGGAGGATGAGCCCCTAATCGCCATGGACATTGCCATGGCCTTCGAGTCTAGCGGAGCCCACATCACATCGACCAACACCCTCAAACACGCCGTGCTTCTCGTTGAGCATGATGGCCTGTCAGGCGCCATTCTGGATCACGCGCTTCCAGATGGAGACAGCTCAATCCTCTGCGCACGCCTCAAAGAGCGGGGCGTCCCCTTCATGATTTACAGCGGGTACGAGAAGGTGGAAGGCGCATGTGAAGGCGCGCCTCACCTAAGCAAACCGGCGACCCCTGACATGATCGTGGCGGCGATGGTGGATTTAATCCGCACTGCGAGACTAGCGACGCAACAATAAATCCACTTGGAGTGCAGCCCTTGCGGAAACTCGAAAAGTCCGACTTGGAAAGAGCGAATGAAGCTCAGACGAGAAAATGCCTTGTATGTCGAAACCCATTCCTCAGTGCGTGGGCTGGGGAACGTGTTTGTGTCCGTTGCAAGACCACCAGCACGTGGCGAGGTGGAGGGGTTAGACGGAGCACGCCTGCTCGATCTTCGATCTCGCGCAAAAGTTTTGTCGAATGATTTGCTTTGGGTTCGGGTATTGGAACCACCACTACTTCCGTTTGCATAGGAACTATGTGCTCGCCTTGGGGTTGATCTGCCAGCAACCCTCAGGAGAATCACATGGCAATTAACGACGGTCTTAAGACACC
>CADEFX010000184.1 GCA_902826715.1 uncultured Hyphomicrobiales bacterium
ATGCCGCCGCCGCTGCCGGGTATCGACGTGCCGCCCGAGCGGCTGGGCTACTACGACACCGGCGAGCTGCGCGCGACGCTCGATGCGCTGATCGACTGGGACCTGCTGAATGCGCCTGAAGCGGCGGTGGCGCTCGGCGCCGTCGACATCGCGAGCGCCAACTTCGTCTATTTCGACAGCGCTTCGACGCGCCTCGACGCGCGCCACGTCATGGCGTCGGGCGCGCTGCCGCCGGCCTTCCCGCCGATCGAGATCGACGGGCGCTGGTACTGGGACGGCGGCATCGTGTCGAACACGCCGCTCGAATACGTGCTCGAGGCGCAGCCCCGGCGGCAACAACCTGCTTCGCTCTAGTCTGTCACCCATGGCGACCAGATCCCGAACGCCCTGACTCCCCAGAATGACCAAATCACAGGCGTTGGGAGGTTCGCGATACCAAAGAAACGGCAAATTGCCGGAAAAATGGGCAATGAAGGTGGCGGCCTGAACTCGGCCTAATTCCCCACTCGTGGGGAGGGGTTAGATGTATGCTCATTGTCTGGCCGTGGGAACGAGTGTCGGCATCTGCGTCTCTGCCATCCCCCACCTTATCCCTCCCAGTCAGGGGGTGAGGACGATGGAATGGATGCTCTCAGCCGCTAAAACCTCTGGCCGCCGTAGAAACATTGCGGGTCCAGGACCGGAAGAATGGCCTCTTTGAAGGTCTGCGGATGGGCGCGGGCCAGTACGGCGCTGCGCACGTCGGCTCCATCGAGCACCGGTCCGCCGTGCTGGACGCAGGCCGCGGCGGCAGCGGCAAGAGCGTGGGCTTCCAACGCGTCCACCGGTGGGCTGCCCGGCCGGGCGCCGAACATCGCAGCGCCGCGCGGCCGCACCCAGACATCAACTGCAGTCAAGACTGAGAGCGCGCTCGTCTCCGCTTGGAGAAGGGCCGCGGCCGACAGCAGGTTGCCGGAACGTTGGAGCGTGGTGGTCTCGCCGCCTGGAATGACGAACAGACGGTCGCGGGCGTGGGCGGCGGCGGCGTTCAGCACGTCGATGACGTCGGGCCGTACGTTCCAGATCGGGATAGCGACGATCCGGGCCGGTGACTGAAGCGCGAAACGCACGGCTTTGGCGAACTGCGCAGGATCGGAGGGCGCGATGCGCAGCGGGACCAAGCGGCCGCGGGCGTATGCGGAAAGCATGAGTTTGGCCAAGCGCGTGCCGTCGATACCGGCTTCCGGCGCCGCAGCGAAAGGCTTGTTATCGCCTGTGACGAAATCCCAGCCAATGATCTCGCCTTCGCCATCGCGGGCGAGTCGCGGCGCAATCTCGGGGTCGGTGTAGTCGATGCCATAGGCGATGAGCGCGATGGCGATGCCGCCGGGATCGGTAGCGGGGGGGATTTTCGGTTTAGCGGATTGCGCGGAGGCGCCTGTCGCGGCGAGAGCAACAGCGAGAAGCGCGGCGAAGATGCGCACGACGGTCATCTCCGCGGGCCGACGGTCTTCAAGATGAAATCGGCGATGGCGGAGATGTCGTCGAGCGCGAAGCGTGGAACGTTGCTGTCCGCGATCTCGTGGTCACTGGCGATGGCGATGACGTTCGGGTCGTTCTCCGCGAGCGGGCGGCCGGCGTGACCTTCGCGGCGCCGCGCTTCGATCTTGGATATGGGCGCGGCCTTGTAGCCTTCGACGAGGACGAGATCGCATGGCTCGAGCTTTTGCAGCACGTCGGGAAGGCTCGGCTCGCGCACATCGCGCAGTTCGGTGACGACGGCCCAGCGATTGCTCGAGACGATGGCGACCTGCGCGGCGCCGGCGCGGCGGTGGCGTGCGCTGTCTGTGGCCCCATCGTCAATCTGGAATTCGTGGTGGGCGTGCTTGACAGTGGAAACCCTGAGACCGCGGCGCACAAATTCCGCCACCAAGCGCTCAACGAGCGTGGTCTTGCCCGATTTCTTCCAGCCGGCAACGCCGATGACGGGGGCGCCGCCCGGACCTTTGATCGTCGCGGTCATGGCGTGGCTCTGCCCAGCAGCTCGCGGACGAGCGCGAAATCCTCCGGCGTGTTGGCGTTAAAGAACGGATCGACGGTGTGGCCGCCGATATCGACCTGCGGGAAAGGGATCTGCACGGTGGCGTGGCGCTCAGCCCAGGCCAGTATCTTGCGCGTGCCAGCGGCAAGCCCAGCCTGCAAGTCATCGGCAAGTGCGACCGGCCATAGGCCGATGACCGGCTGCAATCCATCAGGGGAGCGCGCGAGCGCGATGGCATCCGAACGATTTTCGATAGCGGAGGACAAGCTCGCGATCAGATCGGCCGGTAGGAAGGGCGCATCGCTGGAAACGGTGGCAATGTGGCGGGCAGCGGGTGCGTGCGCAAGGCTCCAGCGCATGCCGGCCAGCATGCCGGCCAGCGGGCCAGCGTAGTCGGTGATCTCGTCGGGAACGACGGGCAGGCCGAAGGCAGCGAACCGGGAGGCATCGCCGTTGGCATTGATGATGAGGGCGCCGACCTGTGGCCGCAGCCGTTCGATGATGCAGCCAAGCATGGTTCCGCCACCCAGATCCAGCAGCGTCTTGTCGCCGCCGCCCATGCGACGCGAAAGTCCGCCCGCAATGATCACTCCGGTGACTGGCGCGCTCGCCATCATAGTCCTTGCACGATAGGCGCCGGAGACTTGGCGCGGCGGCATTTAAGCAGGAGTGGAGAGGCACACAAGCGGCGAGGCGGTGCTTGACCGCACAAGGGCCCTACCCGTGACTTCCACCCCTCGCTCTGCCATATACCGCACGGGATAAGGGCGCGTGTGGGCGATCCTCCGCAAGGGTTGATGGCGCCTTGCAATCAAAGTTCCGGGAGCAACGCCCGATGGCGGTGACCAAAGACCAAGTGCTGGATCAACTCAGGCGGGTGAAGGGTCCCGACCTGCAGGGGAACCTCGTGGATCTCGGATTGATCTCGGAAGTGCTGCTCAAGGATGACCGGGTCTACTTCTCCATTACGGTCCCGGCCGAGCGCGCGGAAGAGCTGGAGCCGCTGCGGCAAGCCGCCGAGAAGGTGGTGAAGGACATCAAGGGCGTCGCCGGTGTGACGGCGGTGTTGACCGCGGAGAAGGCCGCAGGCCGGCCGACGGCGGGCGCCACGCCGCCGCGGGGACAGGCACCGGACGGCGCGCGAGCGGCTGAGGCGCGGGCGAGAGCGTCGGGCGCCTCAAGCACAGGCCAGCGGCCGGCGGCGGCACCGCAGGCCGGCGGTGGCCGGCAGGCGACCGGCGTGCCCGGCATCAAACACATGATCGCTGTGGCATCGGGCAAGGGCGGCGTCGGCAAATCGACGACAGCGGTGAATCTCGCGCTCGGCTTCCAGGCCATCGGCTTGAAGGCCGGCATTCTCGATGCGGATATCTACGGTCCCTCGCAGCCGCGCCTGCTGGGCCTTTCGGGCCGGCCTGAGGTGGTGCAGGGCAAGACGCTGAAGCCCATGGAAGGACATGGGCTGAAGGCGATGTCGATGGGCTTTATGGTCGAGGAAGGCACGCCGATTATCTGGCGCGGGCCGATGGTGGTGTCGGCGCTGACGCAGATGCTGCGCGATGTCGTTTGGGGTGAACTGGACGTGCTCGTGATCGACATGCCGCCGGGCACGGGCGACGTGCAGCTCACCATGGCGCAGCAAGTGCCGCTTGCCGGCGCCATCATCGTTTCCACGCCGCAGGACCTGGCGCTGATCGATGCGCGCAAGGGCCTTAACATGTTCCGCAAGGTGGACATTCCCGTTCTCGGCATCATCGAGAACATGAGCTACTTCCTCTGTCCGAAGTGCAACGAGCGCACAGACATCTTTGGCCACGGTGGCGCGCACGCAGAGGCCGACGCACTTGGCGTGACGTTCCTGGGCGAGGTGCCGCTGCACATGGACATCCGCACCACCTCGGATGAGGGCAAACCCATTGTTGCCGCGCAGCCCGATGGATTGCATGCGCAGATTTTCCGCGACATCGCCAAGCGCGCATGGGCGGAGCTGGAGGCTTCGCTTGGCACACGCACGAAGCCGCCGGCCCTGCAGGTGAGCAACGGCAAGGACGAGCTGCGCGTCACCGCTGAGGGCGCCAGCGCCATCGTGCTCACGGCGGAGATGCTGCGCGTGATGAGCCCGTCCGCCGAGGTGCAGGGTCATTCGCCCGACCAGCGCGTCACGGTTGGACGCAAGCGCAGCGTGACGATCAACGACCTGCGGCCGATCGGGAATTACGCGGTGAAGATCGTGTTCAGCGACGGGCACGACACCGGCCTTTATACCTGGGACTATCTGCAACTTCTCGGGCGGGAGAAGGACAAGCGGTGGTCGGAGTATCTGCGGGAGCTGGAGGCCAAGGGGCTAAGCCGGGATTAGGGCGCGTAATCAGTCGAGCCGCGAGGAGACGAGACGATGAAGCGCGTGGTGCATACGGGACTCCCGGAGTTTGGCCGCCCGACCGAGCATGCGGTAATGGCCAACGGCCATCTGCGCACGACGGCTGTGCCTCTCAAGATGGACGGGACGTTCGAAACCGGCGATGCGCGGAGCCAGATCGCGCTGGCGCTCGAGAATCTCGAGAAAACAGTCAAGGCCGCCGGGGGTGAGATCGCGGACGTGATTCAGGCGCTCTGTTTCCTGACCAGCGCCGATCACGTGCCGGTGCTCAACGAGGAATGGACCAAGCGCTTCAAGCCGCCTTACCCCAACCGCGGCATCCTGATCGTGAATGCCATCGGCGTTCCGGGGATCGTCATCCTGATTCAGGTTCACGCCTACATCGAGCCGTGAGGCTGCGGGCGATGCCAACGCGATGTGAACTTGCGCGATTGTGCTAGTTGAACGGAATTCGGCAATGCCGGTCGGCACCAATTTGCAATCTGAAGGCTCCGATTGATGTTGCCATATTGCTTTGTCGCTCTTGCATTCTTGATGGCAACCCCGGCACGGGCTGACCCGCGCTCGAATCCGATAATCTTCTCCGGAACGACGCTGCAGGTGTCCACTGTGTCGATGTCGCTTGCGGGTGTGCAACCCGGCGCGGTCGTGCTGCTTGGCGAGCGGCATCGCAATTCGATTCATCAGGCTTATCAATTGATGGTGATGTCGGAGCTTCGGTCTCGCGGGCTGGCCGTGAGTGTCGGCATGGAGTTCGTCGACCGGTCAAATCAGGCGCATCTCGATAACTTCCGTCGAGGACGCACGAGGGACGAGGAGTTCCTGCGGGCCGTGGGCTGGAAGGGCTCGTTCGAACATTATCGCGATCAGATACTTTTCCCTGCGGCTGCACAGAATACGGTTGCGCTCAACGTCAGTCGCCGTGTGACCGGGCAGATCGCAAAGCAAGGTCTCAACACCTTGAGCGCCGAAGATCGGGAGCATCTACCAAAAGACTTTGCGACGGGAGGCCGCGGCAACGACCGCTACTTCCACCGCTTCAAAAGCGTGATGTCGCGCGATATCGCCGACTCGGAGGACAAGGCCGAGAACTATTTCTTGGCGCAGTCCGCGTGGGACGACACGATGGCCTGGACGGCGACCGAATATATGCGCGACCACCCCGATGAAGTCCTGGTCATCGTGGTTGGCGACTTTCATGTGGCCTACTACGATGGCCTGCCGGATCGCCTTAGAAAACGAGGCGCAACCGACGTCATCACCATTTCCATGCTGAGCCCGCGCCCGATGACGGAGGCCGAACGAGTGCTGGAGATCACGCCGCATGGACCGGACGGTCCGCGGGCAGACTGGATTTGGCTCGCTCCTGAGTCACAGAATTAAGATTCCCGGTCCCAGGTGCAGTGGACGCCGCGAGGGGCGTCACCTATAAGGCAAACTTGCGAACGGGAGGTTCGACCCGAATCCATGGCCGGCAGACCCGATCCCACATTGAGCCGGATCGAGCGACTCTGTGCCGAACTCGGCCTGCGGATGACGGGCCAGCGCCGCATCATCACGCGCATTCTGTCTGATGCCGCCGACCACCCCGACGTCGAAGAGGTATACCGGCGGGCCAATGCCATCGACGACCGCATCTCGCTATCAACGGTCTACCGCACGGTAAGGCTTCTGGAGCGCAAGGGCATCCTGGCCCGGCACGACTTCGGCGCCGGCCGCATGCGCTATGAGGAGACCCCGCGCGAACACCACGACCACCTCATTGACGTGGAAAGCGGAAAGGTCATTGAGTTCCGCAACGAGGAGATCGAGCGGCTGCAGGAGCGAGTGGCGCGGGAATTGGGTTTCAAGCTCGTGGGGCACAGACTGCAATTGTTCGGCACGCCCATCCGCCGGCAGCGGAGTTAACCGGTTACTGAGATGGCAAGCTTCGCGTTCGGGGCTCTCCAAACGGCGTAGGGTTAACCTTCCGGTATCCAGCATTTTGATCTGTTTGACGAAATTATTGGTGCGTTGCAACATGGCATGTATCTAGCAGATACGGTCTGACGGCGGCGGTGCGCGGATTGGTGAGTTGCATGAGCGATCCATCGGATAGCCAAGGGGTGACAACGGCGGCTCCGCGCGCGGAGCCGAAGACCGTCTTCATCAAGACATTCGGCTGCCAGATGAATGTTTATGACTCCGAACGCATGCACGAGGCGCTGTCGGCCCAGGGCTACGTGGAGACGAGCGAGCTGTCAGACGCCGATCTGGTGCTGCTCAACACCTGCCATATCCGCGAGAAGGCCGCGGAGAAACTGTATTCGGATCTCGGCCGCATCCGCGACGTCAAGGCGGAACGCGAGGTAGCCGGCAAGGAGACGATGGTGGCTGTCGCCGGCTGCGTGGCGCAGGCCGAGGGTGTCGAGATCGTGCGCCGCGCACCGGTGGTCGATCTCGTCATCGGCCCACAAAGCTATCACCGCCTGCCCGAGTTGGTGACGCGCCGGACGGCCGGCACCGCGCCGGTAGTCGAGACGAGCTTTCCCGAGGACGACAAGTTCGCGCATCTGCCCGCGCGAACGGGCCCAAGGGCGGCAACGGCTTTTCTCACGGTACAGGAAGGCTGCGATAAATTCTGCACGTTCTGCGTCGTGCCGTATACGCGGGGCGCAGAGTTCTCGCGTCCCGTTGCTTCCTTGGAAGCAGAGGCTCGGCGACTCGTATCGCTGGGCGTGCGCGAGATCACGCTCCTCGGGCAGAACGTCAATGCGTATCACGGCGAAGGTCCGGACGGTGAAGCCTGGACGCTCGCGCGCCTGATCGACCGCATTGCCGACATCGAGGGACTCGAGCGGATGCGCTACACGACGAGCCATCCGAGGGACATGAGCGACGATCTCATCGCTGTGCATCGCGACCAGCCGAAGCTGATGCCGTACCTGCATCTGCCTTTCCAGGCCGGGTCCGACCGCATCCTCGCGGCCATGAATCGCAAACACACGCGGCGCGATTATTTCCGCCTGGCCGACAGCATCCGCCGGGCGCGGCCGGACATCGCACTTTCGACCGACATTATCGTCGGCTTTCCCGGAGAGACGGAGGCGGACTTCGAGGCAACGCTCGACGTCGTGCGCCAAGTGGGATTCGCTCAGGCCTACTCGTTCAAGTACAGCCCGCGGCCAGGCACGCCGGCGGCCAACATGGAGCAGCTTCCCGAGATGGTAAAGGCGGATCGCCTGAACCGCCTGCAAGGCCTGCTGAACCAGCAACAATCTTCCTTCAATTCTGGCTGCATTGGCAAAATTTTTCCTGTCCTGTTTGAGCGTATCGGCCGCCGTGCTGGCCAGCTCATTGGCCGGTCGCCTTATCTTCAGGCCGTCCATGCCGATGCCGCACCCGAACTTCTGGGCCACATCATGCCGGTTGAAATCGCGGCCGCTGGACCCAATAGTCTTTCTGGCGTCATAAAGGCGGCATAACTGCCCTTGCGCCTGCTTTTGCGTGCAAAGGACATGCTAGATTGCGATTCGAAGCTAATTGCCGAGCGTTGAAACGCTGGGAGGTTACGATTTGACGGGTGCTCGCGGATCGGCCGCGCCGAAGGCGGCCAAGGTGCCACAACGTGGCGCAACGGGCGGTCGTATCGCTGTTCCTTTCGAAGACAATCGCCTTCTCACCCATGTGCTCGGTGAATACGACGCACATCTCGCCATGATCGAGGAACGGCTGGACATCGGCGCTCACGCGCATGGCAACATCATCACACTGACGGGCGATGCGGCGCGGCTCGAAATGGCCCGGAACGTGTTGCTGGCACTGTATGAGCGCGCGGTCAAAGGCCAGCCAATCGGCCCCGGCGACGTCGACGGCCTGATCCGCCACGCACGCTCGGGCGCGCCGCAGCAGGACGGCATGGCGCAAATCCGCACGCGGCGCCGCATTGTCACGGCGCGCACGCCGATGCAGAGCAGCTACATTCGCGCGCTGGAGCGCACCGATCTCGTGTTCGGCGTGGGGCCTGCCGGTACGGGCAAGACCTATCTCGCCGTCGCTTTCGCCGCATCATGCCTGGAACGCGGCATCGTCGATCGCATCATCCTGTCGCGTCCGGCCGTGGAGGCGGGCGAGCGGCTCGGCTTCCTGCCGGGTGACATGCGCGAGAAAGTCGATCCCTACCTGCGCCCCCTCTACGATGCGCTGGACGACGTGTTGCCGCCCGAGAAGGTGGAGCGCGACCTAGAGACGGGCATCATCGAAATCGCGCCGCTGGCCTTCATGCGCGGCCGCACGCTGTCGAACGCCTGCGTTATCCTGGACGAGGCGCAGAACACCACCAGCATGCAGATGAAGATGTTCCTGACCCGCCTGGGCGAAGGCTCCAAGATGATTGTGACGGGCGATCCGAGCCAGATCGACCTACCGCCGGGCCAGAAATCGGGCCTCGTGGAGGCTGTGGCGCTGCTCGACGGCGTCAAAGGCATCGAACCCATTCATTTCACAGGCGCCGACGTCGTCCGGCGCGATCTGGTTGCGCGGATCGTGGAAGCCTATGACAATGCACCGGCCCAGCCCGACGTAGGGGGCCGGGACAGGACCAGGTGAACGTTCATGCCTGCCATTTCTGAAGCGGCCGGCGACGGCAGCGATCCCTGTGCGGCCGCCGAACCTCCGGAACGATTGTTACTCGAGATCGTGCATGAGTCGGGCGACTGGGGCTGGCTTGCCGAGGCGGAAGCCGCGGCGATGGAAGCAGCAGCAGCCTTGGCGCGGCATCCGGCGCTGACCTTCACGGCAGCGAGCGCCTGCGTGGCGCTGAGCTCGGCGGACGCCGTGCGACGACTCAACCGCGACTACCGCCAGAAGGACACGGCGACCAACGTGCTGTCCTTTCCGGCCACAGACACCGCCGGTCGGCTTGAGGACGGGCGCGAAATGCTGGGCGATGTCGTGCTCGCGGCCGAGGTCGTACGTGCGGAGGCGGACGACGCCGGTATCGCGCCCAAGCATCATTTCCAGCATCTCGTCGTGCACGGTCTGCTGCATCTGATCGGTTACGACCATGAGCAGGACGACGAGGCCGCCGTCATGGAAGGCCTCGAGGTCGAGATTCTGCACGCGCTCGGTATCGCCGATCCTTACGCCCAGGCGGCGTAAGACCATTCCAAGCCCACAGGAGTTGATCCACCAGACGCCATGAGTACCGACAGTTCCAGTCCGAAGCCCGAAGGCACCGACGCCCAGCGCCTCACGAACAACGGCTGGCTCGCCAGCCTGCGCGCGCGCTTCGGCCTCGCCGGTCCGCAGACGCTGCGCGACA
>CADEFX010000185.1 GCA_902826715.1 uncultured Hyphomicrobiales bacterium
GCCGTGTCGAACTGGACGGTCTGTACGTCCGCAACTGGTCGATGCTGCTCGATCTGGCGATCCTCGCCCGAACGCTCCCGGCGATCCTGAAGTTCAACCAGACCGCCTGAGCCAACCCGGCGTCGCCGGCCGGCTACCCTTTCCGTTCTGCTGCGTCACCGAAGCAGGTGATAAGCCGCGAATGAATATTGGTGGGTTCGAGCGAAGAACCTTGCGAGCGAGATGTCTGGCCGCAAGGGCTTGAGCGAGAAGTGTATTTCAAACACCACCCGGCGAATCAGACTAATGCTGAATTAGTGCGTCGTCGGCGCTGAGGGGCGCCGACCGCCATAGAACGGGGGTAGACCGATGTCACCGCTGATCAGGAGGGTTGCCGACGTGGACGCGTCCATCGCGCTCACGGCGGCGGTCGTTTTTGTCATCGTGGTCGTCAACAGCTTCCTGGTGGCACGCGGCGGCTCGGTTTACGGCTTCAAGCTCTGGGCCGACTACATCGCCCGCCCTGACATCATCGGAACGATGGCGCTGACGGCGCTGGTGACCGTCGCCTACCTGATCTGGCAGCGGAGCGGCAGGCCGCGCGGCTGACCGCCGTCAATGCGCCACCGTGAACGGATTGAAGTCCGTGTCGCGGTCGAAGTAGTCCTCCTGCTCCGCCCGCTTGAGGAAGGCGACGACGCGGTACGTGATCGGCAGGAACGCGATCTCGACCAGCGTCTTAGTGATGAACTGGCTGAACACCAGCGTGATCACCAACTCGTTCGGCATGATGCCCGAGTTGTAGAATGCCAGCGGGTAGAAAAGGGCCGAGTCGACTGCTTCGCCCGCCACCGTCGATCCGACGAACCGCGCCCCCATGAAACGGCCGTTGGTTGCCACCTTCATCTTCGCGAGCACGTAGGAATTGACGAACTCGCCGCAGAAGTAAGCGAACATGGACGCCAGGGCGATGCGCCATGTGTTGCCAAAGGCGATCTCGTAGACCTTCTGGTTGGGCCAATTGGGGGCGGGCGGCAAGGCGACGACGACGGTCGCCATGACAGCGGCAAACAGCAGCGCGGCGAAGCCCGACCAGATCACCCGACGGGCGCGGGAATAGCCGTAGACCTCGGTCAGGATGTCGCCGAAGACGAAGGAGATCGGGAAGAACAGCACGCCGGCACCAAAGGTGACGGGGCCAATCCACCACAATTCGATCTGGGCTGCCTTCGCCGGGCCGATGAGGTTCGAGCAGACGAGCACGACAACGAAGGCAACCATAACGAATTCAAAGTACCGGTATTGCCGGGCCGGCTGCTGCATATTATTCCCCGATCGAATGCGCGGGAGCCTAGATGCAGAAGGCTCCGGCACAAAGTCGAAACTGGGCTCGCATGCCAGGAAACGAGTGAGCCCTTAGTGCTAGGTGAGCAAAGCTAGCCATGGCCAAGAAGATATCCGGCACTGTCCTGCTGGGACGCCAGGCGCCATTGCCCGCGAGCCCGGGCGAAGCACAGCTCGACCGCGTCCCCAATCCGCACAAGGACACGCACTACGTGGCGCGCTTCACGGCGCCGGAATTCACGTCCCTGTGCCCGATCACCGGCCAACCCGACTTCGCCCACCTGATGATCGACTATGTGCCGCGCGATTGGCTCGTGGAGTCCAAATCTCTGAAGTTGTATCTCGGCGCCTTCCGCAATCATGGCGCCTTCCATGAGGATTGCACCGTCGGCATCGGCAAACGGCTTGCCAGTCTGCTCGAACCGCATTTCCTGCGCATCGGCGGATACTGGTATCCGCGTGGCGGCATTCCCATCGACGTGTTCTGGCAGACCGGCGAGTTGCCGGGCGGCGTGTGGCTGCCAAACCAGGACGTGGCGCCGTATCGCGGGCGCGGTTGAGGACGGCGTGCAAAAGCCGGCATGAATGTCCGAACCGGGCTGCCCCTTTAGTTTCTCGGCTTCGGCCGTGAACCATTTTTGGTCTCCCTGCGACCCATGTGTATGGCCGCTTCGGCGGCACGGGGAACGCAGGGAAAGCTCATCATGTCTGCCCGCCGCCATCTGCAGGCCATTGCCGCCATCGGCATGGCGCTGGCTCCGGTCATGGTTCCAGAGCACATGCAGCCAACGCTCATCGGCCGCCGTGCCGCCCAAGAGATCATCGAGCGGCTCGACCAACACGTGCGCGAGCAGGGCATCCAGAGCACGCAGGCTTATCAGGCGAGGAGCCTGTAGCCGACCCGCTAGGATGGCTTGGCCGCCTCGCCGCGCTTGATGTCGGGCGGTATGGCCTCGTCGGCCAGCATCGCCACGGCCTGATCGAGCGTCATGACCTCGCTGGCCTGGCTCCCGAGACGACGGATGGAGACCTTGCGCTCCTCGGCCTCTCGCTTGCCGACCACCAGCATGACCGGCACCTTTTTTAAGGAGTGCTCGCGCACCTTGTAGTTGATCTTTTCATTCCGGAGATCGGTTTCGACGCGAAGACCGGCCGCTTTGAGAGCGGCCGCAACGTCCTGGGCGTAACTGTCCGCATCCGAAACGATCGTGGTGACCAATGCCTGTACGGGCGACAGCCACAGCGGGAAATGCCCGGCATGGTGCTCGATCAGGATGCCGATGAAGCGCTCCATCGAACCGCAGATCGCGCGGTGCACCATCACCGGCGGAACCTTCTGTCCGTCCGGATCGATGTAGAAGGCGCCAAAGCGCTCCGGCAAATTGAAGTCCACCTGCGTGGTGCCGCACTGCCAGTCGCGACCGATGGCGTCGCGCAGCACGTACTCGAACTTCGGTCCGTAGAACGCGCCCTCGCCCGGGTTGATCGCGGTCTTGATGCGGCCGCCGGACTCCGCGGCGATCTGCGCCAGCACCTTCGACATCACGTTTTCGGCGTGGTCCCATGACGCATCCGAGCCGACGCGCTTCTCAGGGCGTGTCGAGAGCTTGACCACAAGATCGCTGGTGAAGCCGAAGTCGGCATAGACCGAGAGAATGAGATCGTTGATTCTTAGGCACTCGGCGGCGAGTTGGGCCTCGGTGCAGAAAACGTGCGCGTCGTCCTGGGTGAAGCCGCGCACGCGCATCAGCCCATGCATGGCGCCCGACGGCTCGTAGCGGTGCACGCAGCCGAACTCGGCATAGCGGATCGGCAGTTCGCGATAGCTCTTCAAGCCGTGCTTGTAAATTTGCACGTGCCCGGGGCAGTTCATCGGCTTGATCGCGAATACGCGCTTGTCCTCGGCCTCGTCGCCCGCGGACTGCGCCGCAAACATGTTCTCGCGGTACCAGTCCCAATGTCCGGAGGTCTCCCACAGCGCCTTGTCGAGCATCTGCGGCGCGTTTACCTCGTCATAGTCGGCGGCGAGACGCCGCCGCATATAGGCGATGATCTGCTGGAACAGCGTCCAGCCCTTTGCATGCCAGAAGACAACGCCGGGCCCCTCCTCCTGGAAATGGAAGAGATCCATCTCGCGGCCGAGCTTGCGGTGGTCGCGCTTCTCGGCTTCCTCGATCTGCTTGAGATATTGCGCTAGATCCTCGTCCTTGGCCCATGCGGTACCGTAGATTCGCTGCAGCTGCGGATTGTTGGCATCGCCACGCCAGTAGGAGCCCGCGATCTTCGTCAGCTTGAAGGCGTTGCCCACTTGACCGGTGGAGGTCATGTGCGGGCCACGACACAGGTCGGCCCATGTGCCCTGGGCATAGATCTTCAGGTCCTCGCCAGCGGGGATGGCATCGACCAGCTCGACCTTGAACATCTCACCCTTGTCGCTGAAGAAGGCCTTGGCCTTGTCCCGGCTCCAGACCTCCTTGGTGAAGGGTGCGTTGCGCGCGATGATCTCGCGCATCTTCTTCTCGATCCTGGGCAGATCGTCGGGGTGGAACGGCTCCTGCTTGGCGAAGTCGTAGTAGAAGCCGTTCTCGATCACTGGGCCGATGGTCACCTGCGTGCCGGGCCATAGCTCCTGCACCGCCTCGGCCAGCACATGGGCGGCATCGTGCCGGATAAGCTCGAGGGCCTCAGGATCAATCCGGGAAATGAAGCGGATGGCCGCGTCGGCCCGGATGGGATCAGCCAGATCCGAGAGCACATCGTCGAGCATCATGGCCACGGTGCGCTTGGCCAGCGACTTGGAGATGCTTTCGGCGACCGCAAGGCCGGTCGTGCCCACGGGGTATGGCTTCTTGGCGCCGTCGGGAAATATCAGGGTGATCTGAGACATGCGGTGGGATTCCTCTCACTCACTGCCAACCACGCAGGTAAGATGGAAAGTGTATTGTGCGGCGCCGCTTGTGCCGCTGCGCCCCCGAGATGTCAAGGACTCCAGTCGGATTCGTTCGTCTGCCCACGTTCTGACGCCGGACGAATTTTGCCATCGTTTCTCCCCTTTCAGGTCACAAAACCGACGACAATTTGGCACGATGCTAGGTCGCTGACGCCAGGACGTGCTTAGGGTTACTGGCACAAGGGGCAAGACAAATTCAATCGCGGCGCATGGGATTAGCGATAGCTCGGCGTGCTGGACCTGCGGTATTGCATGTTTGTCTCGTTCGCTTGAGCTTAACCCAGCGGCCGTACGTCACGCCGTGAAGCCGGAGCCGTAGGACACCCATGACCAAAATCTTTCTCACCGCTGCCGCTGTCGTCCTGGGAGCCGCCGTGGCGCTTCCCGCCGCATCCTGGGCGCAAACCGAGAGCAAGTCGCTGACGCGGACGTCCGCGCAGAAAAAGGTGGCCAAGTCCGGGAGCGCGAAGACGACGCATAAGCTCGCCATTCAGGTGGCCGAGAACAATCCGCAACTGATGAATCTGGCACTCAACAATGCCCGCAATGTCGTGGACTACTACAAGGCCAAGGGCGAAGAGGTTGCGATCGAGATCGTGACGTTCGGACCCGGTCTCCACATGCTGCGCGACGACACCAGTCCCGTGAAACAGCGCATCGCGGCGATGGCGCTCGAAGCGCCTGGCGTGGCGTTCATCGCCTGCGCCAATACGCAAGCGAACATGAGCAAGCAGGAGAACAAGCAGATTTCGCTGATCAGCGAAGCCAAGGTGATGCCATCGGGCGTCGTGCGGATCATGGAGCTGCAGGGCAAGGGCTATTCGTATCTTCGTCCGTAACGACGGAGGGTAGAGACAAAACGTGCGAGGGTGCGTCTGCTGCGTCCTCCAGGTGTTGTGACAGCAAGGCGAGATGGCGTGCGTGTGCGATAAGAGGTGCTGCACGGCGGTCCATGCGACCACGCTATCCTGCTGTTGGGATTTTCTGTCGGGGTAAGTAAGGAAGCGGAGACATCGAAGTATGCGTACGTGGCTCAGCCGCGTTGCCGTTTTGGCATCGATCTTCTGCGTAATTGGATATCTGCTGCCGGTTGAGGCTCAGACCCTGGCGCAGGCCGAGGCACGCGCCAAGGGCGCGCGCAGTAAGGCGCAGCCGCGAACTCCGCTGCTGCGGTCGTCGACCGAGCAAAAGCGCAAAGAGAGCATCAATTCCTGGACCGTAGGGCTGGCAGCCGGGCGCACCGAAGGGGCACCCCTGCAGTTCGCGGCCGAACTCGCCCGCGTGCTCGACGACGGCGACAACATGCGCGTCCTGCCGATCGTCACGCGCGGCCCGTTCGACAACATTTTTGATCTGCTCTACCTGCGCGGGGTCGATGCAGCCATCGTCTACGGCGACGTCCTCGAACACTTCAAGAAGACGCCGGAGATCGCCGGTATCTCCAAGCGCATCAATTACCTCATGAGCCTGTTCCCGTCCGAAGCACATATCTTTGTGCGGCCCGAAATCAATTCGCTACAGGATCTGGCCGGCAAGATCGTCAACTTCAACACCGAAGGCACGGCCGCCGCCTACAGCGGCCCGATCATCTTCGAGCGCCTCGGCATCAAGATCAACGCGACCTTCGAGCCCCATCAGAACGCGATGGCGGAGATGAGAAAGGGCGACAAGTTTGCCGCAACGTTCTGGATTTCGTCCAAGCCGTTGGCCCCGTTTCTGAAAGGTGGTTTTCCGCCCGGCTTTAAGTTCCTGCCCATCGAGTATACCGACAGGCTCGAGTACTACATGCCGGCCTACCTGGAGCATGCGGATTACCCGCAGCTCATTCCGGAGGGCC
Organism: uncultured Hyphomicrobiales bacterium; assembly: GCA_902826715.1. GTDB lineage: Bacteria > Pseudomonadota > Alphaproteobacteria > Rhizobiales > Hyphomicrobiaceae > CADEFX01. Next base: position 6,111 of record CADEFX010000185.1, read on the forward strand.
AGCGTATAGAGACGATCGCAGTGCCGGCCCTGCTCGCCGTGTACGACTGGCCCGCCGAGACCGATCGCCACCGTCGCATGCTGCGCGTCGTCGACTACCTTTTCGAACGCTTCCCGAAACTGCAAACCGAGCCCGGCTATCATCCCAAGTGGAAGGATGTGAACCTGGCCGCTACCGTACCGGGCTGGAAGCGGTTCCAGCCGCTCCAGGACAAGCTGAACCAGACGACAGCCGCCACCCAGCATCCTGCGTCGGCGCGGCCGGCGCGCGTCGATGCCGGACTCGCGCGTTCGCAGGCGGCCCGCGAAGCACCCAACGATGCCGCCGAGCAAGAGCGGCTGTTCAAGCAATTCATCGAATGGAGCAAACAGCAGAGGAAGCAATAGCCGGACGCGGGGCCTGGCTGCGGTTACAAGGAGACGACGATGCGGCACCCTCTAGCCAAGAGGGGCGACCTGATAACGAGGCTCCATCGCGCATATGCAATGGCGGCGGTCGTGGCCGGCATGGGCATGGCTGGCGGTATCGATGCAGCCGCGGCTGCGGGCGGAAACGCCTTGCCGGATCTTGCGCCGCGCCATGACAACAGCCCTCATGTGCCCGCTCTGCGCTTGGCACAGGCACGACAGGCAACCCTGAACGTCGGCAAGGTCATTCTGGCCGAGCCGGCCGGCGAGACGCCGCTTCCCATTCAAGTGGGACCAGCGGACGCCATTGCACGCAACAGCTTCATCCGCATTCGCGGGCTGCCGCCGGCCGCCGCATTGACCGAAGGCCATTCGATCGCGCCGGGGGCCTGGGCCGTCCCGATCATCGCGCTGCCGAACCTCAAGATCACGCTCCCGGTCGGGCTGTCGGGAAAATCGGAGGTGACCGTGGCTCTCGTCACCGTCGACGGACAGGTGGTGGCCGAGACCAAATCCGCCCTTGTAGTCGCCTCGACGGCACTGATTGCTCCGGGCGACGCGGAGCCGCAATCCAAGAACGTCGCGTCCCTTGGTCCGTCGTCATCCATAGTGCGCAGCGGTGAGCCGGCGCCGCGTTCGCAGACTTCTCTAGGCGCACCAATGACCGACGAGCAGAAGCGCGCTTTGCCATACATCAACCGGGGGAACGAGCAGCTCGGCCAAGGCAACGTCGCGGCGGCGCGCCTCTTCTATCAGCGAGCTGCTGAAGCCGGCCTGGCGCAAGGCGCGCTGGCTTTGGCAGCGACGTACGACCCGGCAGAGCTGGCGCGCATCGGCGCCCGGTTCGTGCAACCGGACATGCAAGCCGCGCGCAGTTGGTACGAGCGTGCCCGCGAGCTTGGGGCGACGGAGGCCGAAGAAAAGCTCAGGCAGCTCGGATCTCGTTAGTGGGAGACGACAAGACAGGGGATTGATCGATGCGTTTGGATGCTTTTGTACTCGCAGCGGGCTTGGCGACGGGCCTTGTGACGGGTACGGCCCTGAGCCAGGAACAGAAGCGCGCGCCGCTCACCAGAACGCCGGCCCAACAGGTTCTCTCGGAACGCCTGAACCAGAACACGGTCACGGTCATCTCGGGCAATCCGAACGGGACCTATCTCTTCTTCGCCTATGACATGTCGGCCGTGCTGGACGATGCCGACAATCTGCGGGTTCTTCCCGTCGTCGGCAAAGGCGCCTTCCAGAATGTGAAGGACATTCTGCACCTGAAAGGCGTCGATCTGGGAATCACGCAGTCCGACATCATGAGCTTCCTCAAGAAGACACCGGAGTTCGGTGCCAACATCGACGACCGGATGCACTACATCGCCAAGCTTTACAATGAGGAGATGCACATCCTGGCCGGCCCCGGCATCAACTCGATCAAGGATCTGGACGGCAAGAAGGTCAACTACAGCGATGCGGGAAGCGGCACGCAGTTCTCGACGCGACTGATATTCGAGGCGTTGGGCGTCAAGCCTCAGGAAGTCAACATGGGGCAAGCCGACGGCTTCTTGAAAGTGAAGTCCGGCGAGATCGCCGCCACGGTGCTGATCGGCGGCAAGCCGACGGCTGCTTACGCCAAGCTCCAGGCCGAGCCCAACATGAAGTTGTTACCCGTGCCCTACACCGAGGCACTCGAGACGGGCTATTTCCCGGCCAAGCTGACGCACGAGGACTATCCCGGAATGATTCCGGAAGGGCAGGTCGTGGATACCATCGCCGTAGGCGCCATTCTCGCGTGCTACGCGTGGCCGTCGAATACGGACAGATACCGGCGCGTGGCCAAATTCACCGATGCGTTCCTCAGCAAATTCGAGGAATTCCGCAAGCCGCCACGGCACGCCAAGTGGCGGGAGACCAACATCTCAACTCCGGTCAAGGGCTGGAAGCGCTTTCAGGCGGCACAGGAATGGATCGATGGCGAAACTTCGCGGTCGCGGCAGACATCATCGGTCCGCATCGATCCTGATCTTGCACGCAAGCAAGCGGCGCGCGCCGCGCCGGGCGATACCAACGAGCAGGAGCGGCTGTTTCAGAGATTCCTGGAGTGGAGCCGGCAGCAAGCCAAGCAATAGGCGAGCAGGAATTGCGACACGGCCCATGGCCGTGCGCAACTTCGGGGGGTGGCGTGCAGAGCACGACGGGTGGCAGCATTGAGGGCAACGCCGGATCGGTGGCCTGCAACCGCGTGCATGATGCGCGGCCCGGGCGATCCGTGGCCCGAGCGCCCGGATATCTGGTCGCGCTGGCGCTTGCCACCGGCGTCCCAAACGCGGCCGCAGCGGCCAACATCGTGACGTTTCTGCCGGCGCGACATGCATCGCCGTCCGCTCCGCATCGCGCACTGAATGACCTCCTGATCCTTGCACAAATGCGCGGCCAGCCGGCCTTTGCCATCAACATCGGCACGCTCATTCTGGCGGAGCCTGCCAACGAGACCCCACTACCGATCCAGGTGGGCCCCGCCGATGCACTGCCCAAGAACACGTTCATACGCATTCGCGGCCTGCCAACCGCGGTCTCGCTGTCGGAAGGCCATTCGATCGCGCCGGGAGCCTGGGCGGTGCCGTTTGCGGGTCTGCCGACCCTGCGCATTACCGTGCCTGTGGGGCTCTCGGGCCGATCGGAAATCGTTGTGGCGCTCGTCACCGTCGAAGGCGTGGTTCTGACGGAGGCCAAGGCGACGCTCGTCGTCTCGAGCGCATTGTCGGCCGGAACCGACAAGCCCGAGCCGCAACCGAAGGCCGTGGCATCGATCGGTCCTTCGGTCTCGACAACGCCCGACAGGGCCGCGACCGGATCAACGGCCCGGTCGACGCAACCCGCTGTTCCCGCGCGCACGGAAGAGCAGCGGCGCGCCCTGCGCTACGTCGCCAAGGGCAATGAGCTGCTCGCTGAAAACGACGTCGCAACGGCGCGACTATACTACCAGCGTGCCGTGGATGCGGGCTTGCACGAAGGCGCGCTGGCCATGGCGGCCACGTTCGATCCCGCCGAACTGGTCCTCCTCGGCGCCCTGGGACTTCAGGGAGATAGGCAAACCGCCCGTCGCTGGTACGAAC
>CADEFX010000186.1 GCA_902826715.1 uncultured Hyphomicrobiales bacterium
GCATAGGACACGCCCGTCATGATCGCGGAGATTGCACCGCAGATCGCCCGGCCTTCGGTCGAGTCATAGGAGAGGCCCGACGCCATCAGCAGCCCGCCGATGTTGGCGAAGCCCAGGCCCAGCGTGCGGTAGCGGTAGGAAAGCTCCGCGATCTGGCGCGACGGGAACTGAGCCATCAGCACCGAGATTTCGAGCACGATCGTCCACAGCCGGCAGGCATGCTCGAAGGCGGCCACGTCGAACGCCCGGTCGCTTCCCCGGAACATCATCAGGTTGAGCGAGGCGAGATTGCACGCCGTGTCGTCGAGGAACATGTACTCCGAGCACGGGTTGGACGCCCGGATCGGCCCTGACTTTGGACAGGTATGCCAGTCGTTAATGGTGGTGTGGAACTGGATGCCGGGATCGGCCGACGCCCATGCCGCGTAGCCGATCTGATCCCACAGCGCACGCGCTTTGAGCGTCTTGGCGATCTTGCCGGTGATGCGCTGGGTGAGTTGCCAGTCCTTGTCCTCGGTGACGGCGTTGAGGAACTCGTCGGTCACCCGCACCGAGTTGTTGGAGTTCTGCCCCGAGACGGTCAGATAAGCTTCGCTGTCCCAGTCGGTGTCGTAGGTCGCAAAGTCGATGTCCTTGAAGCCCTGCTGCGCGAATTGGACGACGCGGCGGATGTAGTTATCGGGCACCAGATCGCGCCGCGCCTCCTTGATGGCGCGCTTGAGCGCGGGGTTTTTGGCGGGGTCGAAGCAGGCCTCGCCCTCGGCCTCGCAGTTGACGCACGCCTTCATCACGGCCTTGAGGCGCTTCTGGCAGATCTTGGAGCCGGTCACCAGCGCGGCGACCTTCTGTTCCTCCTTCACCTTCCAGTCGATGTAGGCCTCGATGTCGGGGTGGTCCATGTCGACGACCACCATCTTGGCGGCGCGGCGGGTGGTGCCGCCGGACTTAATGGCGCCGGCCGCGCGATCACCGATGCGAAGGAAGCTCATCAAGCCCGACGACTTTCCGCCGCCCGACAGCTTCTCGTTCTCCGAGCGCAGCTTGGAGAAGTTGGAGCCGGTGCCGGAACCGTATTTGAAGAGGCGCGCCTCGCGCACCCACAGGTCCATGATGCCGTTCTCGTTGACGAGATCGTCCTCGATGGACTGGATGAAGCAGGCGTGCGGCTGGGGATGCTCGTAGGCGCTGTCGGAGCGCGTCAGGCGGCCCGTGCGGTAGTCGACGTAGTGGTGGCCTTGGCCCGGGCCGTCGATGCCGTAGGCCCAATGCAGGCCGGTGTTGAACCACTGCGGGCTGTTGGGGGCACCCATCTGCATGGCCAGCATGTAGCGGTGCTCGTCGTAGAAGGCGCGCGCATCGTCCTCGCTGGAGAAGTAGCCGCCCTTCCAGCCCCAGTAGGTCCATGTGCCGGCGAGGCGGTCGAACACCTGGCGGGCGTCCTCCTCGCCAACGAATCGCTCCTTCTCGGGAAGCTCGGCCGCGGCGCGCTCATCGGGGCCAGAGCGCCACAGCCACGACGGCACCTGCGTCTCTTCCAGCTTGCGCAGGCGCTTGGGCACGCCAGCCTTGCGGAAATACTTCTGGGCGAGGATGTCGGCGGCGACCTGGCTCCAGTGGTCAGGGACGGCAAAAGCATCCAGCTTGAAGACGAGGGACCCGTCCGGATTCTTGATCTCGGTCGTAGCGCGGCGGAACTTGATCGATTCGTAAGGTGACTTTCCGGCTTCCGTGAACCGCCGCGTAATTTTCATTGTTGCCCCATTCGCAGGTCTGGAGCGCCGACGCGAAACAGATGGCGCGCGATTGATCGTTAGTCGTCCCTCATCACCGCGGCCCGCACGGCCATGGTCACGCCCCCGCCGCAGCATCGATGCCGCGCGTTACGCTACGTCCCGCGCATCGATCGTGATGCGCACAGGCACAAAAGTTACGCCCGCTCCCCAAGGGGGATCGGCTTGCCGTCGGTTGTTTTTTGAAGACCTGCCAGCGGGCAGGGACGCCTGACTGAAGGGCACAGAACGCGTGCTCCAATGACGACCAAACTATGACGATTCGCGAGTCTCGTCACGAGTCCTTGTGGGTGTAGGTAGGACTCACCACTAGATGTAGATGCCGCATTCTGACGACGTGCATAACCGGTGGATGATGGTGTCGGGGAACCGCGTCTTTGTTGGGGTTTTTCCAACCGGTGCCGCTCAGGTCCAATGTGGACAACAAGAGCGGATCTGCATCTCGGGACACCTTCGGCAAAGGTAGTCCGATTCCGAAGCCTCACACTGTGGCCCAACTGCCTCTTGCCCCGACTCTGGACTTTCCGGCGCCGGGGATGTCATAAGCGGGCATTGCACAACCATTTCACACGGGCGGCGGGCTCATGGGACTCTTCACCGAAATCTTCAGCTGGTGGGGCGGAAATACGTGGTCCAACCGCATCTACACCGCTTTGCGCGGGCGCTACGTCGGCACGGATGGCGAAGGCAATCGATACTACGTCCAGTCCAGGGGCGTCGGCCCGCTGGATGTGCCCCGGCGCTGGGTGATCTACGCCAATCTGGCAGAGGCATCCAAGATCCCGCCCGAATGGCATGGCTGGATGCACTACACGGTGGATACGCCGCCGACGGAGGAGAAGTACACCGCCCGTCCCTGGCAGAAGCCGCATCGCGAGAACACGACGGGCACGCCCGAAGCTTGGCGGCCGTCGGGATCGATCCTGGGTACGGGCAAGCGCCCTGCGGCAACGGGCGACTATCAAGCCTGGAAGCCGGAATAGCGGAATTGTCGCGTTGAAGGCTCCACGGTGGTGCCATCTTTCGCGGGCATCACGGGCGGGTATAAAACGGCAGTGCGGGTTGTCGTCGAACGCATGAGCGGATTCCTTTCAGGGACATGGCTGCCACGCACGATGCTGGCGGGGCTGGCGTTATGTTTGGGCGCGTTTCCCGCCGCCGGCCAGCGGATCGAGAACGGCGTTGCCGTGTTCGCCGCGCTCGACAAGGTGACGGCGCGAATTCAGAAGCTCGAGGTCAAGCTCGGCGACACGGTCAATTTCGGGGCTCTGCGCATCACGCCGCGCATGTGTTACACCCGGGCGCCAACGGAGCCGCCGAAAACCACATCCTTCGTGCAGGTCGACGAGGTGATGCTGGACGGCAAGCAGAACCGCATCTTTTCCGGCTGGATGTTTGCCGAGAGCCCGGGGCTCAATGCCGTGGAGCACCCGGTGTTCGACGTCTGGCTGACGGAATGTGTGCAGCCTGTTCGTGGCACGGTGACGCCCGTCGCCAAGGGAACGGCACCGGTACAGAAGGGCCAGCCGCAAAGTGCCGATCCTCCGGCCGAGGACGACACGTTCCGCCGCCGTCCGCGGCGATAGGCGCGGTTCTCAGAACACCCGAGCGCGGGAAATGATATCCAAGACCTCGTCCGTCGTCGCGGTGAGGGGAAGTGCCAGGAACTCAGCGCTTCGTGCAAGCGCCGGCTCGAGCAGCTTGTGGAAGTCGCTGCGGTCGACTTCGACGGTGCCGAACTGACGCAGGTGATCGGTCACGAACTGGGTGTCGAGCAGTGTGAAACCGCCGCGGATCAGGCGCGCGACGAGGTAGACGAGCGCCACCTTGCTCGCGTCGCGCTCGGTCGAGAACATGCTCTCGCCGAAAAAGGCGGAGCCAAGCGCCACGCCGTAGAGGCCGCCGACCAGCCTGCCATCGAGCCAAGTCTCCACCGTGTGGCAATGGCCCTGCTCGTGCAGGGCGCGGTAGAGCTCGCGGATGCGGCTGTTGATCCACGTCGAGCGGCGGCCGGGGCGCGAGTCCGCGCAGCCGTCGATGACACCCTCGAAGTCCGAGTTGACGCGCACCTTGAATTGGGCGGACCGGATGGTGCGGGCAAGGCGGCGGGGGACGTGTATGCCGTCCAACGGCAGGATGCCCCGGTGCTGCGGCTCGATCCAGTAGAGCGCCGGGTCGTCGGCGCCTTCGGCCATGGGAAAGATGCCGCAGGAATAGGCCTTCAGCAGCACCTGGGGTGTGATCTCGATCGCGATGTCGTCGCGCGACGTCATAGGAGCAGGCTATCCCGGTCGCGAAGCAATGAAACCAGCCCTGTATTTAGGGTTGCTGCAGGAATTTTTCGAGCCAATGAATGTCGTACATGCCGTTGGCGATATCGGGATGCCGCACAAGCTCGGTGAACAAAGGCGTCGTGGTTTCAATGCCGTCGATGACGAACTCGGAGAGGCAGCGTTTCAGCCGCATCAGGCATTCATTGCGGTTCTTGCCGTGGACGATGAGCTTGCCGATGAGGCTGTCGTAGTTGGGCGGGATGCGATAGCCCTGATAGGCGCCGCTGTCGACGCGTACGCCGAGGCCACCCGGCGGATGCCAGTAGGTGATCTTGCCCGGCGATGGGCGGAAGTTTTTCGGGTTTTCCGCGTTGATCCGGCATTCGATGGCATGGCCCTGGAACGTCACCTCTTCCTGCTTCAGGGTCAGCGGCGCGCCCGAGGCGATACGGATCTGCTCGATGACGAGATCGAGGCCGGTAATCATCTCGGTAACGGGATGCTCGACCTGCAGGCGCGTGTTCATCTCGATGAAGTAGAACTCGCCGTCCTCGTAAAGGAACTCCACGGTTCCGGCGCCGCGATACTTAAGCTTCTGCATGGCGCGCTGGACGGTCGTGCCGATCTTGGCGCGCGTCTCGCTATTGAGAGCAGGCGAGGGGGCCTCCTCCCAGATTTTCTGGTGGCGCCGCTGCAGCGAGCAGTCGCGCTCTCCCAGATGAATGGCTTCGCCCTTGCCGTCGCCAAAGACCTGGACCTCGATGTGGCGGGGCTTGGTGAGATATTTTTCGAGATAGACACTGTCGTCGCCGAAGGCGGCCTTTGCCTCGGAGCGTGCCGTCTTGACGGCCATGTCGAGTTCCTCGGCCGTGCGCGCGAGCTTCATGCCCCGGCCGCCGCCGCCGGAGGCGGCCTTGACGAGGACGGGGAAGCCCAACTGCTTGGCAATCTTCATCGCCTGCGCTTCGTTCGTGACGGCGCCATCCGAACCAGGCACGACGGGAATGCCAAGACGCTTGGCTGTTTCCTTGGCCTCGATCTTGTCGCCCATGATGCGGATGTGCTCGGACGTCGGACCGATGAAGGTGATCTGGTGCTCTTCCAGGATCTCAGCGAACCGCGCATTCTCCGAGAGGAAGCCGTAGCCCGGGTGAATGGCATCGGCGCCGGTGATCTCGCAAGCGGCGAGCAGGCGCGGAATGTTGAGGTAGCTTTCGGAGGCGGGAGGCGGACCGATGCAGACGCTTTCGTCGGCCAGCCGAACGTGCATGGCATCGGCGTCCGCCGTCGAGTGTACGGCGACCGTGGCGATGCCCAGCTCCTTGCAGGCGCGCTGGATGCGCAGTGCGATTTCACCGCGGTTGGCTATGAGGACTTTGTCGAACATGCTGCCTCAGAGAATAGCGAGTAGCGAATAGCGAGTGGCAGACAATCCCATGCGCTATCCTCATTCCCTATTCGCTACTTGCTCCTATTCAACGATGACGAGCGGTTCGCCGAATTCGACAGGCTGGCCGTTCTCGATGAGAATTTCCTTGACGGTGCCGGCCTTGGGCGCGGGGATGTGGTTCATCGTCTTCATGGCTTCGATGATCATCAGCGTCTGGCCCTGCACGACCCGGGTTCCAATGTCGATGAACGGTGCCGAGCCGGGCTCCGGTGACCGGTAAGCGGTCCCGACCATGGGTGACTTGACGCAGCCGGGATGGCTGGCGGGATCGGGTCCGGTCTTGACTGGGGGTGCCAACCCCTCGCTGCCACGTGTCGCGGCCGTCGCGGGTGCCGGCTGCGCATGCACGACCGCGCTCGCCATCGTCTGGCGCGCGACGCGGATTTTCAGCCCCTCGCGCGCGATCTCGATCTCGCTGAGGCCGGTCTCGTTCAGCAGCTCGGCCAGCTCCCGGATGAGCGCCTTCTCTGTGCTATCGCGTTCTTTTGTTTCTTTGGCCATGTCTTCCGTCCGCACGTTCGGGCGCGTTCCGCCCCTACCCGGTCCGCCGCTTGGTCGCGCGGGTTCCCTGATTGAGAATGTCAGCCAATGCGTCCAGGGCCAGCAGATAGCCCTTGGGACCGAGGCCACAGATCACGCCCGTGGCTGCGGGAGAGACATACGAATGATGCCGGAAGCTCTCGCGCTTGTAGATGTTGGAGAGATGTACCTCGATGACCGGCAGCTCGGCGGCAGTTAGTGCGTCGAGGATGGCAATGGAGGTATGCGTCAACGCACCGGCATTGAGAACGATGGCGGACGCCGCTTCGCGCGCGTCCTGAATCCAGGTGACGAGCTCGCCCTCGTGATTGCTCTGCCGGAACTCGACCTCGAGGCCCAAGGACCGGGCGTGCGTCTGTACCCGGCCGCGCACGTCGTCCAGCGTCTCGCGGCCATAGATGGCGGGCTCGCGCCGGCCGAGCATGTTGAGGTTGGGCCCATTGAGGACGTAGACCGGCTTCGCCATCGGGTGTCGCTGTTGTCCATACAAGACCCGGCTACGCCAATCAGCCATTTGCGCGGCGTGAGGCCGGGAAAAACGAACCAGCAGCCCGTGTATCAGCTTTCTCGCAGGCGCGAAAGTCCGCGCCTGCCGTCCGGTGAAGGCCTGCGTTTACCTCAGCAGACCGAGCAGCCGGTCTTGCGCAGCTCGGCCACATGGCCACTGATGACCTCGAGCAGGTTCTGCGGCGCGCCGGCAATGGCCCGGTCGCCGACGAGGAAGTGCGGGGTGCCGTTGATGCCCATCTTCTGGGCCAGGTTGCGGACGGTCTCAATCTCGGCCTTCACCTCGGGCGCGTCCATGTCCTTCTTCAGCTTGGCCATGTCGAGACCACCCACCTTCTCGACGGCGCGCAGGGCCGAGGCTTCGTTGACCTCACCGCGGAGCGCGATTAGCGCGCGGTGGGCTTCCCAATATTTGCCCTGCAAGCGCGCCGCGAGCGCCACCTTGGCGGCCTCCTCGGAGCCCTTCGACAGGATCGGCAGCTCCTTGAACACCACTTTGACCTTCGGATCCTTGTCGACCAGCTTGGCGATGTCGGTGAAGGCACGCTTGCAATAGCCGCAGTTGTAGTCGAAGAACTCCACCACCGTGATGTCGCCGTTCGGATTGCCGGCGGTCGGCGCGTTGGGGCGCCGGAAGATCTCGTTGGCGCTTTCCTTCAGCGTCAGCTTCAGTTTTTCGGCTTGCAGCGTCTCCATCTTGGCTTCGAGCGCGTTCTGGACGTCCATCATCACTTCGGGATTGGCCAGCAGATACTCCTTGATGATCTGCCCGATGGCGGCCTTCTGCTCAGCGGAGAAGGGGCTGGTTGCCGGCGCGGTAGAGCCCGGCGTCGCGGCCTGAGCCAACCGTCCGATGGGCGCCTTGTCCCCGGCAGCAGCGGGGCCATAAGCCACGCCCACAACGGCGCCCGTGACCATCAAGCCGGCAACCGCCCACGCTGCAGTTCGCTTCGAGACCCGGCGAAAGACGGTGGTGGTGCTCATGATGTTTGGCATCGGGCGCTCGGCTCCTGAGGATTTGTCCGGCTTTCTTAGCCGTTACGTCGGGATCTTGTAATTCACGATATCGCCAGCGCGAATCCATTCCGGCGATCCGTTCCTTAACCCCACCTGGGAGCGTTTGGCGAAAATCTGTGCCTGTTTGATGTCGCCCTCCAGGAACAACGCCTCCGCGGTGGCCAAATTGGCCTCCGGGAGCCTGTTTTTGCTGCTGTAGCCCTGCGCCAGGATGCGGTAGGCCTGCGGGTTAGGATCCTCGATCAACGATTTGCGGGCAATTGCGATCGCTTCGTCGACGCCGGCCACGTTGTCGGCACTGATAATGGCCTGGGCCAGGCGGACGCTGATCAACGGGGCGTCGTTCAAGAATTTCAACGCGGAACGCAGGGGCGGAATAGCCTCGCGCGCCTTGCCTGAACGCATGAGGAAATCGCCCTTCAGCTCGTGGAAGTAGGGATTGTTGGGGGTCTCGCGGATCAAGGCGTCGACTTGGGGAAGGGCCGGTTCGAGGCCGCTCTGAAAGAACGTGGCGATGGTGCGGGCGTATCGGGCAGGCAGGCTGTTGTTGCTCGCGGGATAGCGGTTGAACACGATGGTTGGCCGCTCGAGGTAGCCCGCGATCTTGGCGCGCATCAGATCGTGCCGAAGCTGCAGCGCGGGCGGATCCTTCTCGTTGGCGAACGGGCTCTTGGCCACAGCGTCGCGGAGCTGCGCCAGCCGGTTGGCCGCGACCGGATGGCTGCGCGCGAACGCGTCCTGCGTTGCACCCGAGGCGGAAATATATTCTTGCTGCGCGAACCGTTCGAACGTGTCGAGCATGCCCTTGCCGGACTGGCGCGTGGTCGTCAGGAACCGCAAGCCGGCCTGATCGGCCGAGGACTCCTGCGCGCGGCGGTCAGCCAAGATCGACCGCATGAGGATCTCGTCGCCGCCTATCATGACGCCCGCACCGGCACCCGCCGCGCCCTGTCCGCCGCTGGCGCCGCCCGCGACCATCAGGCCGATGCCCAAGAGCTTGATGAGCAGGCTCTTGGTCTGGTCGCGCGCGATGCGCTCGCGCAACTGGGCCAAATGGCCGCCGGCGATGTGACCGGCCTCGTGCGCGATGACGCCGATCACCTGATTGGGCGTTTCCGACGTCTGCAGGGCGCCCGTGTGAATGAACACGTTGCCTCCGTCGAGCACGAACGCGTTGAACGATTCGTGGCGCACGATGCGCATCTGGATGCGGCCCGTTCCAAGCCCGGCGGCCCGGAATATCGGGCGCGAATAGTCCTTGAGCAGGTTTTCGATCTCGGTGTCGCGGACCAGGCTCAGGTTCTGGGCCTCGGCACGCGGTCCGCCGGCGGCGAGAGCCGCCAGACCGATCGTGCCGGCGGCAAGTGCGGTCCTGATCCGGGAGCGGGGTTGTTGATAGTGCGTGTTCGCGCGCATGAGCTTTCAAATGGGTCTGTCGCGACTTCGACGCGTGGTCGGCGCGAGGCTACGTGCGGTCCAACCGACGGTCAACGCGGCGGCGCAAACGTGTTCTGATCGCACAGGCAATGCTGGCAAACGTCCCGCCACGACACTATAAGCCCGGATGGTCGCTGCCTCCCGTTTTCGTCAGGTGCGACAGCCGGTGCCGGGCTCATTTCCGATAACCGCCAACTCGACGTGATGCTGTGGCGCGGCGGTGGCGATTTGAAGGCGGGCGCGGCGCACGCGCCGGTCTGTCGCAGGTGGCGGCGCGCCTTTGGAGTTCCAGGCTTAGCGCGCTTGGAGGTCGCAGGCGCAGCGCGCTAGGAGAATGTCGATGCCGAACGACGATAGATTGGCCGCCGCCCAGGGCCTGATGTTGCGTCCGCCCGCGGAACGCAGCGCCATCGATGCGTTCATCGTCATGGACGTCATGCGGGCGGCGGCGGCGCGCGAAGC
>CADEFX010000187.1 GCA_902826715.1 uncultured Hyphomicrobiales bacterium
TTACGAAGCTCAATGCTTTTCAGCGGGTGCCGGTTCTGGTTCTCGATGACGGAACCGCCATTGCCGAAACGATCGCAATTTGCCGCTATTTCGAGGCCGCGAAGCCTTCACCGGCGCTGTTTGGTACGGGGCCGCTGCAGAGCGCCACCATCGAGATGTGGAACCGGCGCATGGAGCTCAATCTGATGCTGCCGGTGAGCCAGGCCTTTCGCCATCTGCATCCGGCGATGGCGCATCTGGAAGTGCCTCAGGTCTCTGCCTGGGGTGAGGTGAACAAGCCAAGGGCGCTGGAGGTGCTTTCGATCCTGGATCGCGAGCTGGGTGGCCGGCGCTTCATCGCCGGAGACGACTACTCGGTCGCCGATATAACGGCTCTGATCGCCGTCGACTTCATGAAGCCGGCCCGCATTCCGAGGCCGGAAGGATTGCAGAACCTCGACCGGTGGCATGCGGAGGTTTCGGGCCGCCCCAGCGCCAAGGCGTAGCTCTTGCCGGTCATGTTAGTCAGGCAGGAAGCCGGGCCGAGGTGAAGATGAAGATTACGGTCGTTGGGTGCGGAGACGCGTTCGGTTCTGGGGGGCGACTGCAAACGTGCTTTCATGTCGAAACGGGCACTCGCCGTTTCCTGATCGACTGCGGCGCGACGGCCATCATCGGGTTGAACAGACTGGGCCTCGATCCGAATTCCATCGAGACGATCTTCATTTCCCACCTGCATGGCGATCATTTTGCCGGCCTGGTCTGGTGGATGCTGCACGCCCAGCACGTGGCCCGGCGCACTACTCCACTGACGGTCATCGGGCCCGAAGGTATCGAGGCACGCTTCGTTGCCGCCGCCGAAGCTTTGTTTCCGCGCTCGACGCAAGTCGATCGCCGCTTCGCCTTAATTTTTGCCGAGTTTCGTCAGCGTCAGCAGAGCGATGTCGCCGGCATCAAGGTGACCCCTTTTGAAGTGTCGCATCCATCTGGCGCGCCGCCTTACGCATTGAGGTTCGAGGTCGATGGCCTAACCCTCGCGTTCTCGGGAGACAGCGAATGGGTCGAGGATCTGGTCGACGCCGGGCGCCAAGCCGACCTTCTGATCATCGAATGCTACGGCTTCGATGCCGATGTGCGCTATCACATGAGCTGGCGTACGATCGAGAAGCATTTGCCCCGGATTGGTGCGCGGCGCGTGCTGTTGACGCATATGAACGCCGCCATGCTCAAGAACCGGCAGCAGGTGACCGCCCCGGGTGTCACCTGCGCCGACGACGGCATGATCATCGAGATCTAAGGCCAGATGGCCCGCTCGCTCGATCGGCTCGTTGCCCAGATCCGGGCCTGCCGTGTGTGCCGCGACAATCCGGTGGGACCGCCGCTTCCGCATGAGCCGCGTCCCGTGCTGCGCGTGTCGACTACGGCGCGCATTGCTGTTTGCGGACAGGCGCCAGGGATACGCGTGCACGCCTCCGGCAAGCCATTCACCGATCCGTCCGGCGTCCGTCTCCGGCGCTGGATGGGCGTCACCGAGGACGAGTTTTATGACACGCGCCGGGTCGCCGTCGTGCCGGTTGGCTTCTGCTTTCCCGGCTACGATGCTGCGGGCGCCGACCTGCCGCCGCGACGCGAGTGTGCGCCCCTCTGGCGGGCACGTGTGTTCGCGGAGCTTCCAAGGCTCGAGTTGATCCTCTTGATCGGTCATCACGCCCAGCGCTGGCACCTGAGCGGCGCAGGCGGCTCCATGACTCGTACGGTCGAGCGATGGCGGGAGATTTATGGCCGTCCGGGGCGCTGCCGCGCGATCCCCCTCCCGCACCCCTCCTGGCGGAACAACGCCTGGGTGACAAAGCACCCCTGGTTCGAGGCCGAGGTCATTCCATGCCTGCAGCAGGAGGTGCAGCGCCTGCTGCGGTATCCGGCGGGCCAGTAAAAAATACTACGAAAGCCCGATATGGCGTGGTATGGGGCGTAATGATGCCGATATGCAGCGCTATGGGAGAATTAATTGCTCAATCCCGATTACCCGCCCCCTCTTGACGACATGGATGTGAAAATACTCACGCTGCTGCAGCGCGACTGCACGATGCCGGTAGCCGATATCGGCAAGGCCGTGGGCCTGTCGACGACGCCATGCTGGCGCCGCATCCAGAAGCTCGAGCAGGCGGGTGTCATATCCCGCCGCGTGGCTGTGCTCGATCCGGCCAAGGTGAATGTCGGCGTCACGGTGTTCGTCGCGATCAAGACCGACCAGCATAATCTGAACTGGCTCGAACGGTTTCACGCCGCGGTGGTGGATCTTCCCGAGGTGGTCGAGTTCTATCGCATGTCGGGAGATGTGGATTATCTCCTGCGCGTGGTGGTGCCGGACATCGGCGCCTACGATGCGTTCTACAAAAAACTGATCTCGCGCATCGAGGTCTCGAAGGTGTCCTCCGCGTTCGCCATGGAGCAGATCAAGGCAACGACCGAACTGCCGCTGTCATTCGTGCGCGGACGCAAGGCCGAGAAAGCGGCGCAGAAGTAGCGCCGCGCCGTGTTCGGCGTCCGCCGCGAGTGTGCCGTCGTCCTTGGGGCTCAGCCTTTGGAGGCGGCTTTCGGATTGTTGAGGCGCGCGATAAGGCTGCAGGTATCCCAGCGGCCACCTCCCAAGGCCTGGACCTCGGAATAGAACTGGTCGATCAAAGCGGCGGCCGGGAGGTGCGCCTTGTTGCGGCGCGCTTCGTCGATGCCGATCGACAGATCCTTGCGCATCCAGTCGACGGCAAAGCCGAACTCGAACTTGCCCTCCATCATGGCTTTCCAGCGATTGTCCATCTGCCAGGATTGCGCCGCGCCCTTCGAGATCGTCTCTACGACGGCCGGGATGTCGAGACCCGCCTTCTGCGCGAAGTGCAGGCCTTCCGACAAGCCTTGCACAATGCCGGCGATGCAAATCTGGTTGACCATCTTGGTGAGCTGCCCCGAGCCCGACGGGCCGATGAGCTTCACCATGCGCGCGTAGGCCCCCATGACGGGCTCGGCTTTCGCGTAGGCGTCCTGGTCGCCGCCGACCATGACGGTCAGCACGCCGTTTTGTGCACCGGCCTGTCCGCCCGAGACGGGCGCGTCGAGAAAGCCGAAGCCTTTTTCCTTGGCGGCAGCGTAAAGCTCGCGTGCGATGTTGGCCGACGCTGTGGTGTTGTCGATGAATACGGCGCCCTTGCGCACGGCGGCGAACGCGCCGTCCTTGCCGAGCGTGACCGCACGGACGTCGTCGTCGTTGCCCACGCAGCTGAACACGAAATCGGCGTCTTTGGCGGCCTCGGCCGGCGTGGCCGCGGCTTTGCCGGCGCCGTGCTCCTTGACCCAGGCCTGCGCCTTGGCGGCATTGCGATTATAGACGGTGAGGTCGTGACCGCCCTTCTTGAGGAGATGACCGGCCATTGGATAGCCCATCACGCCGAGACCGATCCAAGCTACCTTTGCCATTGTGCATCTCCCGTGTGCGGTTTCATTCCGGCCTGCGTTTTAGCGGATGAGGCCGTGAATGTCAGGCGCTTTGCGCCGGCCCGGGCGCCCGGCTGGATCGAAGGCTGTAGGATGCTAGTGTGAGATCGCGATATTCGCTCAGGGCCAAGCGAAGCGACCGTCGGGGCATTTGCGCCGCGCGAGGTCGCGTGGGGAGGCAGCAGAATGCTCGGCAACGCCATTGTTTCCGTTGTGCGGCCGATATTGGCCGTCGCGCAAGTGATCCTGCTCCTGGTCGTGGAGTTGGTGGCGGCGATGTTGGTTTACATGTACCTGAACCTCTTCCACCTGGAGACGTTCGGGACGCTGGTCAGGTTTGCCAAGTATGTACTCGACACGCTGGTCGGGCAGATGGAGATCTGGGCGCCGGCAGCCGCTAACGCCGCCTATGCGACGCTCGTCGGCGAACTCGGGCCGAAGTCGATCCTGCTTCTGCTGATCGGCCTGGTCACGGGTGTGATGGTGAGATTTCTGGCCCGCCTGGTGTCACGTCTGGTGTCGCGTGCTGCGCGGTCCCGCACGGTCGAGGAGCATGCGTGACCTCTTGCTCGGCAGAGTGCCCTATCGTCCCCGCTTGCCGCGGCGGTTGATGCGCTGCTCCCTGGCGACGGGCAGCACGTTGGTGTGCTTCACCTGGGTCAGCGCAAAGCTGCTCTCGATGTTGGCGATGCCGGCGATGCGGGTCAGCGTCTCTTTGATGAAGCGCTCGTAGTCGGCGAGATCCTGCACGACAACGCGGAGGAAGTAGTCGCGCGGGCCGGTCATCAGGTAGCACTCCAGCACCTCGGGACAGTCTTTCACAGCGGCCTCGAACCGCGACAGGGCGCCCTCCTGCTGACGTTCGAGCTTGATCGATACGAAGACGCTGACGGGCAGGCCCACCTTCTCCTGGTCGAGCAGGGCTGAGTAGCCGCGGATGACGCCGGCTTCCTCGAGCAGGCGCAGCCGCCGCAGGCACGGGCTCGTCGTCAGGCCCACGCGCTCCGCCAGCTCCGTCGCCGTGAGCCGGCCATTCTCCTGCAGGATTGCCAGGAGGCGGCGGTCAATGATGTCGAGCACGGGAGGGGCGGTTTTTTGCACGCGGTGCCGATCTTGTAGCTACTACTGCCAATATGTCTTATATTCCTAGCGAAATTTGCAAATCTTCGCCAGGGCGCGCGGGGTATTCTCACCATCGCGAAAAGGGTCAATGGAAGCCGGGGTGGATCGTGCAGGACATCGTCACGAGAGAAGCGGGCGAAGACCGCGAAGCGACGCTCGCCATGCTGCGCGAGCTCGAGCGCAAGGTCCTGTGGCTTTCGACCTACATGATCCACCACGCCAACCATGAGGTGGACCGCGGCGATGGGTTGAAGGTGGGAGGACATCAGGCCTCGTCGGCGTCGCTGGCGACGCTCATGACGGCGCTCTATTTCCACGTGCTGCGGCCCGAGGACCGGATCGCGGTCAAGCCGCACGCCAGCCCGATCTTCCATGCCATCCAGTATCTGCTGGGCAACCAGGACCTGGACAAGTTGCAGAATTTTCGCGCGTTCGGAGGTGCGCAATCGTATCCGTCGCGCACGAAGGATAAGGACGACGTGGATTTTTCAACCGGATCGGTGGGGCTTGGTGTGGCCACCACCGGCTTTGCCAGCTTCGTGCAGGACTATGTGCATGCCAAAGGCTGGGCGAAGGATTGGCCCAAGGGCCGTCTGATCGCGCTGATGGGCGATGCCGAGATGGACGAGGGCAACGTCCATGAGGCGCTGCTCGAGTATTGGAAGCACGGCCTCAAGAACTGCTGGTGGGTTGTGGACTACAACCGCCAGAGCCTGGACTCGGTTGTGTCCGATCAGCTCTTCATGAAAGTGGCCGGGCTCTTTGACAATCTCGGCTGGAAGGTCGTCTTCATCAAATACGGCAAGCTGCTGGAGGCCGCCTTCCGGGAGCCGGGCGGCGAACGGCTGCGCCAATGGATCAACGAATGCCCCAACCAGCTCTATTCGGCGCTTGTGTTCGAGGGTGCCAAGGGCTGGCGCCGCCAGCTCGAGGATGAGCTGGCGGGCCATCGCGAAACGCTCGAGATCATCAATCGGCGCAATGACGGCGAGCTTGCGCGCCTCATGACCAATCTCGGCGGGCATGACCTGGAGAGCATCCTGGAGGCCTTCGCGAGCGCGCCGGAAGATCAGCCGGTGTGCTTCATCGCCTACACGATCAAGGGGTTCGGCCTGCCCTTCCAGGGTCACAAGGACAATCACGCCGGCCTGATGAACAAGACGCAGATGCACGAGTTCCGGGCCAGCCAGGGCGTCAATCAGGGGGAGGAATGGGACAGGTTTGCCGGGCTCTCCATTCCGAGCCAACAGGTGGAAACGTACCTCAAGAATGTGCCGTTCGTGCAGAAGGGAACGCGGCGGCTTTCGGCCCCGCGTGTTCCCGTTCCGGATATGCCCAGGCTGGAAACCAAAGGGAAGGCGGCAACGCAGGCCGGTTTCGGCCGCCTCCTCGATGAGCTGGCGCGCGCGGGCGGACCGCTCGCCGATCGCATCCTCACGACGTCGGCGGACGTCACCGTCTCCACCAACCTCGGCCCTTGGGTCAACCGGCGGGGCCTGTTCTCCATGGAGAGCAAGGAGGATGTGTTCAAGCAGCGCGGGCTGATGTCGCCGCAGCGCTGGGAGATGAGCCCGAAGGGACAGCACATCGAGCTAGGGATCGCCGAGATGAACTTGTTCCTCCTGCTGGGTGCTGCGGGTCTTTCCCACGCGCATTATGGCGAACGGCTGATCCCGATCGGCACGCTGTATGACCCGTTCATCTGCCGCGGTCTCGATGCGCTCAATCATGCCTGCTATCAGGACAGCCGCTTCATCGTCGTGGCGACGCCGTCGGGCATCTCGCTGGCGCCGGAAGGTGGCGCGCATCAGTCCATCAGCACGCCGCTCATCGGCATGGCACAGGATGGCCTGGCTTCGTTCGAGCCGGCCTACATCGATGAGCTGGTCGCTATCATGGGCTGGGCGTTTGACTATGTGCAACGGGAGGGCAAGAGCAGCGTGTGGGAGCGCGATGCGAGCGGAGGATCGGTCTATCTGCGCCTGTCGACGCGGCCCATCGAGCAGCATCAGCGCGCAATGACCGACGCGTTGCGCGACGACATCATCAACGGCGGCTATTGGCTGCGCCAACCCGATCCTTCGACCGAACTGGCGATCGTGTACATGGGGGCGCTGGCGCCCGAGGCCATCGAGGCTGCGGGCTTGCTGTCGGAGGATCGTCGCGGCGCCGGCGTGCTGGCCGTCACATCGGCCGACAGGCTGTCGGCGGGATGGCACGGCGCGCAGCGCGCCCGCGAGCACGGCCATCGGGAGGCGAGTGCTCACGTCGAGGATTTGCTGTCGGCCCTGCCGCGCGACGCCAACATCATCACAGTGTGCGATGCCTATCCCGAAACGCTGTCCTGGATCGGAAGCGTGGCGGGGCATCGCGTCAGGGCGCTGGGCGTCGAGCATTTTGGCCAGTCGGGCTCGCTCGGCGAGCTATACGGCCACTACGGGCTCGACGTGAACGCCATCCTGACGGCTGCGGAAGGCCTAAGCGGGCGGCCGGTGCGCTATCGGACGCTACAGCACTGAATCAAAAAAGCGAGGCCGTGGCTTCGGCCTCGCGTTTGAACAGCGAATGACAAAGTCGCCCGATTCAGGGGCCGGCTTTCAGCATGATGGGCGCGCCGCGGAGCGAGGAATGCTCCCACGGCACCTGCTGTCCCTTGGTGTTGTCGATCACGTCGTCGCGCACCCGCCGGAGCATGATGGCGATATCGATATTCGGCGTTTCGATATGCTTGAGCAGGCCAGCCGTGAACGGGCTGTGCTTCTCTGCGCCGTCAAGAGCAACATTTCCGGGCTGTGTGGCGAACACGATCAGCGTGCCGACACCAGATCGGACTTCGGCCAAACCCTGAGAGGCCGCTGCCGAGCGGGTCCCCATCGAGCGCGATAGATTGCGCTGAAGGGGATTGTTGCGGCACGCGTCGAGGATGATGATGTTCGTCTTCGCCTGTCGTTCCATGTGCTTCAGCACGTCGTTGAGTTCGACCGTTTCGGCATAGACGTCGGACTCCTCGGCAAGCTTGGCATCAACCGGCATCATGTAGTTGAGGCCATTCACCTGCACGCCATGGCCGGCATAGTAGAACAACGCGAGATCTGCGCCCTTCAAGGCACGCGAGAAGTCACGCACCTTGCCCGCCAGCTTCTCTGCATCGAGGTCGGTGCCGTCGATGACCGACTGGAAGCCGAGGCGTCGCAGAGACGTGGCGACGGCCTTGGCGTCGTTGCTGGGATTGGTCAGGGGTTCGGTATTCTGATAGGCGGTGTTGCCAATGATGAGGGCCACGCGCCGCCCGAGATTGACCTCCACCGGGGCGGCCTTCGTTGCGGACCTCTCCTCGGACTTTGTATTGGCGCTTGCCGTCGTCGTCGTGCTGGTATCCGTGGTGGTCGTGGTGGCCGTGCTGCCGGGCGCAGTGATGCTGGCGCCAAGAACCGTTAGCCGCGACCGTGAGTAGGCATGCGCCTGTTGATGGATGTTGCCTTCCCCGCTCGCAGCCAGAGCCTTGCGGTAATCTGCAATCGCCTTCTGGTACTCCCTGTTCTTTTCGTAAGCTTGGCCACGGCGGCTATAGGCGGCCGCATGGCCTGGATTCAACGCAATCGCCGAGGTGTAGTCGACGATGGCCTTGTCGTTCTCACCCATGTCGAAGTTGACGATGCCGCGGCTGTACTGCGCATCGACAAACTCCGGATTGAACGCCAGAACCTGATCGAACGCGGCCTTGGCATTCGGCAAATCCTTCTTTTTGAAATACGAGAGGCCCCGTCCGTTGATGGCCAACAGATAGCCGGGCTCGTGGCTGAGCACCATGTCGTATTCCATCAAGGCGCGGTCGTTCTCGCCCTTGGCATCGTAGGCCAGCGCACGATTGTAGCCGGCCCAAACGATCCACTCCTTGGTGACCCCGGGCGCATCGATGATGCGCGTACACGCCGCCACGGAGCGTTCGAAATCACTCGTCGCCCGGCAAAGTTCCGTGTTGTTGGCCTGCGTGGATTGCGTCTGCGCCAGCGCCGGCTGCAATGTGATGAGAGTAAGTGGAAGCGCAAGAATAAACCGCATGACCCATGCTCCCCATGCTTGGATACGCTGCTAATCTGCCCCAGAGTGAACACCGCGGCAAGCCACGGCAGCATCTCATTCCTCAGATTTAGCTTATGGGGCGATCGGGGAAGCTCAGCTGCTCGCGCGCGCGCCAATCGTTTGTCACGTAATTGATGATAACGGACTTGCGGACGCCGTCGATCCGGCGCGGCTCGAACCCGTGATACGTGACGTCGGAGGGCACGAAGACCATGGCGCCATTCGGTTCGAAGGGCGACCGGCCGATCGGCTTCTTGCCGGGGTCGTAGATGTCGGTGCCCAGGTCGCCGTGGCTTGCGTCCTTCGACAGGTAAAGCAACATCGTGAACACCTTCACGCCGAGATCGGTGTGCGGCTCGAGCCAGAAGCCATCGATATCTTGTGCGTACTCGACGCGCAGGTAGGAGCCCGAAAGTTTGGACCCGAACGTCTTCTGGATGGCGTCAGTCACGCGCCTATCCTGAAACGCCTCGCAGAATGCATTGCACACAGAGTACTTCGCCTTGTTCTCGGCATCGAAGTACTTGCGCGTGGCGTTGTGGACTTCGCGCTTGCCGGAGACGCCGTCCAGCTCCGGTGCGGGAAACGGCAGCTCCGTGATTTCGTCGGCTGCGGCCTTCGGCAGGCACTTGGAGAGGAACCAGTGGGGGTAGGGTGCCGCATTGCGCTTGGAATTCGTGAAACTCTCGATCAGCGTTTCGACAACCGCCCCCGAAGTC
>CADEFX010000188.1 GCA_902826715.1 uncultured Hyphomicrobiales bacterium
AACCAGCTCTTGCCTGCGCCCTGGGTGGTCAGATCCGGGATGGGCACAGGATAAAAGCGTGGCGGAGAGCGGGGATTACTTTTTCTGACAAAGTGTCCCGGACGTGCGGGACACTGAGCCCAGTCTATTGATGACAGCGCGTCATCGGCTGGCGCCCCCCGCTCACTCCTATCCACGTCTTCATGCATCGCGCGTTATGTCGACGTCCTTGGTCTCTGGCAGAAACAGAAGACCTACGACGAAGCTCATCGCGGCCACGGCGACCGGGTACCAAAGCCCCGAGTAGATGTCGCCGGTCGCCGCCACGATGGCGAATACGGTGGCGGGCAGGAATCCCCCGAACCAACCGTTGCCGATATGATAGGGCAGCGACAACCCGCTGTAGCGGATACGGGTGGGGAACAGCTCAACCAGCCACGCCGCAATTGGCCCATAGACCATCGTCACGTAGATCACCAGAATGGCCAGCAGCGCCACGGCCGGCACATAGCTGATCTGGCCCGGATCGGCCTTCGCCGGATAGCCATGCTTGGCGATCGCAGCGGTGAGCGTCTTGGCGAAGTCCGGATCCGTCGTCGGGATGGTCTCATCGCCCACCTTCACGATGGCCGGCGTACCCTTCGGCGCGGCCTCATTGGCATAGTTGACCGATGCTGCAACCAGCGCTGCCTTGGCGCGGTCGCACGATGTCGAGAATGTCTCCGTTCCGGTCATCTTGAATTGGAACGAGCATTCAGACGGATCAGCCACCACCGTTACGGGCGCGTTGGCCAACGCCTTCTCCAGGGAGGGGTTGGCGTAGTGCGTGATACCCTTGAAGATGTTGATGGGCGAGACAGGCGCATAGGTAAGGACGCCCAGCAGGAAGCCCGTCAGCATGATGGGCTTGCGGCCGATCTTGTCGGACAGCCATCCGAACAGGATGAAGAATGGCGTGCCGATCGCCAGCGCAACGGCCACCATGATCTGCGCCGTCGTCGCGTCGACTTTGAGCGTTTGGGTCAGGAAGAACAGCGCGTAGAACTGTCCGCCGTACCAGATGACGGCTTCGCCCGCCGTCGCGCCCAGCAAGGCCAACAGCGCGATCTTGGCATTTGACCACTGGCCGAACGCCTCGCTCAGGGGCCGCTTGGACGTCTTGCCCTCGTCCTTCATGCGCTGGAATACGGGCGACTCGTTGAGCTTGAGCCGGATCCAGATCGAAACGATCAGGAGGACCAGCGACAGCAGGAAAGGTATCCGCCAGCCCCAGTCCGCAAACGCCGCCTCACCCATTACGCTGCGCACGCCGAGGACCAGCAGCAGCGCCATGAACAACCCGAGCGTTGCGGTCGTCTGTATCCACGATGTGTAATAGCCGCGCTTGCCTTGTGGCGCATGCTCGGCGACATAAATGGCCGCACCGCCGTATTCACCCCCCAGGGCGAGCCCCTGCACAAGGCGCAGGGCTATGAGCACGATTGGCGCCATGATACCCCACTGCGCGTAGGACGGCAGCACACCGATGAAGAACGTGCCCACGCCCATGAGGGTCATGGTCACGAGAAACGTGTACTTGCGACCGACGATGTCGCCGATGCGTCCAAACAGCAGCGCACCCAGCGGACGTACGGCAAAGCCAGCCGCAAAGGCCAGCAGCGTGAAGATGAAGCCCACGTTGGCGGGGACGTTGGAGAAGAAGTACTTGGCCAGGAATACGCCGAGCGTTCCGTAGATGTAGAAGTCGTACCACTCAAACACCGTCCCGAGCGAGGACGCGAAGATCACCAGCCGTTCTTCCGAAGTCATCCCTCGCTTGGTCGCTCGGTTGTCCATCGTCGTGGTCGCCATGCGCTGGTCCTCCCTGAGCCTTCCTGAGCGCTACGAATCGCTCTGATGGCATCTGGGCCTGCCCGCCGCCGCCTGACCACTTAGCCTTTGGTCGCCCGACAAAAGTCGAGCCGCAGCGCTGCAGATTGTTGATATTGTTTAATTAAATTCTTTCAGACATCACCGTGGCGCCCCTGCCTCCGGCAAGAAAAACGGTTCTGTACTGGATCGGAACCACTGAACAAAGGCACTGCATTTCGGGTGCGAAATTGCAGTTGAACAGCGCTTCGGCGCTTACCTCCGACGCAGGCCTAGCGTGATGTTTGATGCGCGGTCGCAAGACGGTGATAACCGCATCGGAGTCATCGGCAATCACTGGCCCAGGTCGACCAATGCCTGGACCGTTGTGGCACTTGCATGACGGCGTGAACGTCCCGCGCATCGGTGATGGTGCGGGGACACACCGTCTGCTTTTTTGCGTCCCCTCCCTCGCAGCTCGGCCGCGCTCAACTAGGATGCGCCCGGCTCGGAGGAGACATTTCTATGAAGAATATTGTTCTTTGCTTTGACGGCACCTGGAATACCGCCGACGCGGAATTTGCCACCAACGTCGTCAAGACGGCGCAGCTTGTCTTGCCGGCCGATGGCAACGACGTCGATCAGGTCGTCTTCTACGACGCTGGCGTCGGCTCGATGCAGGTCGCGTTCGGAGGCTCCATCAACAATTTCCTCGGCGGCGCCTTCGGCGTCGGCCTGATGGAGAACATCGAGGATGCGTATCGCTTTCTCACCTTCAACTACACACCCGGCGACAGGCTTTTCATATTCGGCTTCTCGCGCGGCGCCTACAGCGCGCGTTCCTTCTGCGGCCTGATCCGCACCTGCGGGGTCTTGCACAAGCAGCATGTCGCCAAGGTCCGGGAAGCCGTCATGCTCTACAAGCACCGCGATCGCGAGGCTGGTCCCGATGCCGCGCCATGCGCGAAATTCCGCAACGACTACAGCACGGCGGCCTTCACAGGCCAGGCCTCCGACCAAAGCCCGCTGCATGTCGAGTACATGGGACTGTGGGATACCGTCGGCTCGCTCGGCATCCCCTCCGCCATCCCCTTTGCCAGCCGCTTCAACAAGAAGTACGCCTTTCACGACGTCACGCTAAGCCGGATGGTCGGCAGTGCACGCCATGCGCTCGCCATCGACGAGCGCCGGCGAACGTTCGCGCCGTCGCGCTGGACCAATCTTAACGAGCTCAATACGGCGCGTATGGCCCTCCCTGGAGCGGGCGGACCGCTCTACCAACAGATTTGGTTTCCAGGCGACCATGCTTCCGTCGGTGGCGGCGGCGATGTCAACGGTCTGTGGCAGGCCTCGCTGGTCTGGGTGGTCGAAGGCGCCCGGGCCCGCGGACTGGCGGTCGATGAAACGGCGTTGGAGGGGTATCGCCGCGACATCGATCACAAAGCCTCGGTCTACTGCATGAAGCGGCGCACGTTCAGCCTGTCCTCCATATCGTTACGCCGCTGGCGCTTTGGCCCGCGCGACAGCGCCTTGACAGACGTTTCCGAGGTGGCGCAGCAGCGGATCAAGGCCCCCGCGGCCGAGCTTTCCGAAAAACGCCGCTATCGCCCCAAGACATTGCGCGCCTACATCGAGAAGCACGCCCAGGATCTCGGCACGACGTGGCGCTGACGTCAGCCGCGCGGCCGGCTAGGCCGGACCATCGCGCTCGGCCAGGCGCCGATACCTGGTGATGCTGTTGAGCAAATGGGCGCGCATGGCTTTGCGTGCATCGGCCGGATCACGTCCCTTGATGGCCTGACCTATGCGCAGATGCTCCCGTTGAATGCGCGCGAGATACTCGCGCTGCTCCTTCGGGTTCGCAATCGCCGCTCGCACCCGCTGACGCGGGATCACGTGGCGCCCGAGGAACTCCAGGAACTGCGGAAATTGAGCGTTGGCCGTCGCGCTCGCGATGGCGCGATGGAACAGAAAGTCTTCATTCACAGCCGTGTCCTCGCGCGCGATGGCGGCGGCCATGGCCGCGTGCGCACCCATGACTGCACCGACCTGGGCCGGCGTTGCCCGCTCGGCCGCAAGGGCTGCTGCCTCGACTTCGATCGCCAGGCGCAACTCCATCACGTTCAGAGCATCCGCGATGGTCCCCATAGCCTCGGGATCAATGCGGAACGGCACGCGGGTGGCATCTGCGGCCACGAACGCGCCCGAGCCTTGCCGCGTGACGACAAGGCCTTCCGCGCGCAGCGCCGACACGGCTTCGCGCACCACGGTGCGGCTGACGCCGAGCGTCGCCATCATCTCCTGCTCGGTCGGCAGCCGCGCGCCGGGCGGTAGCCGGCCGCCACGAATTTCTGCTGCGATATCGGCCGCGGCGCGATCGGTCAGGTTGCGGGCCGGCCGCAACCGTCGCAGCAACGTCGGCGCGCCGTTGCCAGGCTTCGGCATTTCTCTTGAAATTCCTCCGGTCATCGTACAAGTTGCCCAACAACTGCCCGGCTTTTCTGCAATCCACAAGGGGCAAACTCTGGAAGCTTGGGAGGAAACGCAATGAAACGGCGTGATTTTCTGAAACTCGGCGTCGCCGGCATTGCCGCCACGAGCACGGGCATTGGGCTGCCCGCGCCTGCAGCGGCACAGGCCAAAATGGTTCTCAAAGCCACCGACGTGCATCCTCTCGGCTATCCGACGGTCGAGGCGGTCGTGCGTATGGGCAAGAAGCTCGAGACGGCCACCAACGGCCGCCTGTCGGTGCAGATGTATCCGTCCATGCAGCTCGGCGGCGAAAAGGAGATGATCGAGCAGGCGCAGGTCGGCGCGCTCGCCATTGCGCGCATCAGCGTCGGCCCGATGGGCCCGATCGTGCCCGAGCTCAACATCTTCAACCTCCCCTTCATGTTCCGCGACGACGCGCACATGGAGAAGGTGATCGACGGGGCCATCGGCGACGAACTGCTCAAGAAGCTCTCAGACTCGAGCGCGAACCTGATCGGTTTGTGCTGGATGAACGCGGGCACGCGCAACGTCTACAACAACAAGAAGCCGATCGACAGCGTCGACGACCTGAAGGGCCTCAAGATCCGCATGATGGGCAATCCCGTTTTTGTCGACACCATGAATTCCCTGGGCGGCAACGGCGTGGCCATGGGCTTCGATCAGCTCATCAATGCCATGCAGACGGGTGTGGTCGATGGCGCCGAGAACAACTACCCAAGCTATGAGAGCGGACAGCACTATCGCTACGCCAAGTACTACTCCAAGACCGGCCACCTTATGATTCCGGAGATCCTCGTCTTCTCCAAGAGGACTTGGGCCACGCTCTCCAAGGAGGATCAGGATCTGATCATGAAGGTGGCCAAGGAAGCGCAGCAGGAAGAGCGCGCGCTCTGGTACGAGCGGGAGAAAGAGTCCTTGAAGAAGATGGTGGAGGCGGGTGCCGTCGTGAACGAAGTGGCCGACAAGAAGCCTTTCCAGGCCGCGGTGAAGCCCGTCTGGGACAAATACGGCGCGCAGCATCAGGCCTTGATCCAACGCATCCAGGACGTGAAGTAGGTGTTAAAGGGGGGTGAGGCAGGGGCCGGCGTTTGGCAACCGACGCCGGCCCCTAGATTTGCTCACGGGGGGTCGGAATGAAAGCATTGTACGTCCGTGGCATGGATCTGCTGCATCGGCTTTGCCTCGTGATTGCCGGCTGCTGCCTCGTGATCATCACGCTGATCATCCCCTGGGGCGTGTTTACACGCTATGTCCTCAACAGTGCCTCGTCCTGGCCGGAACCGGCCGCCGTGCTGCTGATGATCTGGTTCTCATTTCTTGCCGCAGCGATCTGCTACCGCGAGAATTTGCATATCGGCGTAGCTGTCGTGCCAATGATGCTGCAGGGCAATGCGCGGCTTGCCGTCGGCTGGTTGGTGGAAGCCTGCATGATGGCCACTAACCTGTTCATGTTCTGGTGGGGAATAAAGCTTGTCCAAACCACGTGGCATCAGTCGATCTCCGACTTTCCCTGGTACTCGGTCGGCGCCTCTTACCTGCCCGTGCCGATGGGGGGGATCATCACGGCGCTGTTCGTCATCGAGCGATTGTGGACCTCTAATCTGTTCGCCGAACCCTCGCCCGAAAGCATCAGCGGCATTTCCACCGAGTAGCACACCATGGATATGCTGATTTTGATGGGCGGCTTCGCGGTGCTTTGTCTGCTCGGCTTGCCGGTGGCCTACGCTCTCGGGCTCGCGGCCATCCTAACGGCGATCTGGATCGACCTGCCGCTCGAGGCCGTCATGCTGAAGACGTCCGACGGCATGGACGATTTCGCCCTGCTGGCGATCCCGTTCTTCATCCTGGCCGGCGGCATCATGGCCGAGGGCGGCATGGCGGCGCGACTCGTCAACCTCGCCAAGGTGTTCGTTGGCTTCATGCGCGGGGGGCTCGCGCTGGTCAATATCCTGGCCTCCACGTTCTTCGGCTGCATCTCAGGCTCGTCCGTGGCCGACACTGCGTCCATCGGATCGGTGATGATCCCGCAGATGATCAAGAACGGCTATCCGAGGCTGTTTGCTGTCAACGTCACCATCGCGGGCTCGCTGCAACCACTATTGATCCCGCCCTCGCATAACGCGGTGATCTATTCGCTGGCTGCCGGCGGCACCATATCGGTGGCTCATCTCTTCATTGCCGGCGTCATCCCAGGACTTCTGCTCGGGCTGTCATTGATGGCGCTCTGCGTCTACATCGCGCGCCGCGACAATTTCCCGAAGGGCGAAGTGATACCGCTCGGCCAAGCGTTGGTGATTTTTCGTGAGGCGTGCTGGGGCCTGCTCACGGTTTTCATCATCATCGGCGGTATCCTCTCCGGAATCTTCACGCCGACCGAGTCGGCGGCAGTCGCCTGCATCTACTCGTTCCTCGTCACGATGTTCATCTATCGCGACTACAAATGGAGTGAGCTGCCGATGCTCGTTGGCCGCGTCGTGCGCACGGTTGGCATGGTCATGATCATGATCGGCTTCTCGGTGGCCTTCGGCTACCTGATGGCGATCATGCAGGTGCCGGCCAAGGTGACCCAGTTCTTCCTCACCATCGCCAGCGACAAGTACACCTTTCTTTTTCTCGTCAATTTGCTGCTTCTGGTGCTGGGCACCTTCATGGACCTGGCGCCCATGCTGCTGATCTGCACCCCGATCTTCCTGCCGGTGATCAAGCAGTTCGGCATCGACCCCGTCCACTTCGGCATCATCATGATCCTGAACCTCGGCATCGGACTCTTGACGCCGCCGGTCGGCCCGACGCTTGCCGTCGGCTGCGCCATCGGCAAGGTAACAATGGAGGCCGTCTCGCGCAGCATCATGATCTTCTACATCCCGATGATCATCGTGCTGATCCTCGTCACCTACATCCCGGCCCTCACGCTGTGGTTGCCCAAGCTTGTTCTCGGATAATGGCGCTCAGTACAGACGCGCCCCGAAATTGCGCGCGGGGTCCATGTCTGCCGTCATGCGGTTGCGTGGTGCCGCCGCGGCTCCGCCAGCACGCGGCAGGAACGCACCCGAGCCCGGCTTCGCCATAAGCTTGCCCTCGCGCACGAGTGTTTCACCCCGGCGCAAGACGGTCTCGGGCCAGCCCGTGATCGTGCGTCCCTCATAGGGCGTATAGCCCGTACGGTCGTGCAGCATGCCGGCCGCCAGCGTCACCGTGCGGCCCGGGTCCCACAGCACGAGATCGGCGTCGGCCCCGATCGCGATCGACCCCTTGCGGGGATGCAGGTTGTAGATCTTGGCCGGCGCCGTCGCCGTCAGCTCGACGAATTTCGCCAGGCCCAGCCGCCCCTTCGACACCATCGCATCAAACAGCAGCGGCAGCCGCACCTCCACGCCCGGCAACCCATTGGCGATCTGCTTGAAGGTGGCGTCAGGCCCGGCCGACAGCTTGCCGTTCGCATCGAACGCGTATGGCGCGTGGTCCGACGATATGACTTGCAGATCGCCGAGCGCCAGCCCGTGCCAGATCGCCTC
Source organism: uncultured Hyphomicrobiales bacterium (assembly GCA_902826715.1). Taxonomy (GTDB): domain Bacteria; phylum Pseudomonadota; class Alphaproteobacteria; order Rhizobiales; family Hyphomicrobiaceae; genus CADEFX01. The sequence continues at coordinate 7,836 of CADEFX010000188.1, forward strand.
CTGATCCGCCTCGGTGCGCGGTGGCGGGGAGCACATCCACTTCGCGCCTTCGAGTCCCGGCTTGTCCAGATCCGCCGCCGTCATGATCAGGTACTGCGAGCACGTCTCCGCAAACACCTTGAGTCCACGTCCGCGCGCCTGCCGGATCGTCTCAACGCCCTCCGCCGTGGACACATGGAAGATCATGATGGGCTGATCGATCAGCTCGGCAAACGTGATGAGCCGGTTGATGGCCTCAGCCTCCGACCCGCGCGGGTGGCTGATCGTATGATACTTGGGCGCCGTGTAGCCCTTCTCAACCAGGCGCTTCCCCATCCACGAGATCATGCCGTGGTTCTCGGCATGCACGCACACGAGCGCCTGCGCCCGCCGCGCCGCCAGCAGGATGTCGAGCAGCCCCTCATCTCCCACCTGCATCCGGTCGTAGGTCATGAAGACCTTGAGCGTGGCATGACCTTGCGGCACCAGCGCCGGGATATGCTCCTTGAGCGTAACCTCCGTCGGATCGGTGATGATCATGTGGAACGTGTAGTCGACGATTGACCCCTTGCGCGCCAGCGCCATGTAGTCCTCGACCACGGTCATGAGATTCATGCCGACGTGCTGCGCGGCGAATGGGATCACCGTCGTGGTGCCGCCGAAGGCCGCCGCCGTGGTGGCGCTCTCGAAGGTGTCGGCATTGACGAGACCCGAGGACGAGAGCTGCTCGATGTGCGCGTGCGGATCGATCCCGCCCGGCAACACCAGCCTGCCGCGCGCATCGATCTCGCTTGTGCCGGCGGGCAGGTTGCGGCCGATTGCGGAGATTACGCCGTCCTTGATGCCGACGTCCGCATCGAACTCGTCCACCGCTGTCCCGACGCGCCCACCTCGCACCACGCAATCGAACGCTTCCGGCATGGGACACCTCTTCAGAGTCATGCGCTGCAAATGCGCTGGACGACACGCCAAGGCCGCGCCAACAATGCCGGGAAATTGTGGAGGATACCAGCATGGCTTCACGAGGCCGCATCCTGGTCGTGAACCCGAACTCCAATGAAGCTGTGACCAAAGGCCTGGCGGATGCCCTCGCGCCCGTGCAGTTCGCCGACGGCCCGCACATCGAGTGCCGCACCCTGGAGCAAGGCCCCTACGGCATCGAGACCCAGGAGCACGTCGAGACCGTCACGCTGCCGCTGCGCAACCTGGTGGCCGGCAGCAACGGCGTCGATGCCTTCGTCATCGCCTGCTATTCCGACCCCGGCCTGCATGTCTGCCGCGAGGCGACGTCCCGGCCTGTATTCGGCATCAACGAGTGCGGCGTGCTCACCGCTTTGGCCGGTGGCGAGCGGTTCGGCGTCATCGCCATCGCTCAGCGCTCGATCCGCCGGCATGTGCGCTACATGCGCCAGATGGGCCTGCTCGACCGCCTTGCCGGCGAACGGCCGCTGAACATGAGCGTCGCCGAGACCGCCTCAGGCGAGAAAACACTGGAACGCATGATCGCCATCGGCAAGGAGCTCCGCGACGCCGACCGTGCCGACGTCATCGTCATGGGC
>CADEFX010000189.1 GCA_902826715.1 uncultured Hyphomicrobiales bacterium
CGATGGCGAGCCGCTCGATGGACGAGGCGATGACGCCGAGCGTGGCAAAATACATCGCGTGCCGGTCGCGGGGAATGATCTGCGTGGAGATTGGTTCCGGCACAAGCCCCATTTTCTGGGCGACGTAGTCCTCGATGCGTGGATCGATGTTGGCGAAGGTGCCGACGGCGCCGGAGATGGCGCAGGTGGCGACCTCCTTGCGGGCGAACTGCATGCGGTCCCGGGCGCGGGCGAATTCGGCGTAGGCCTGCGCCAGCTTGATGCCGAAGGTGGTCGGTTCGGCGTGGATGCCGTGGCTGCGGCCGATGGTGACGGTCGACTTGTGCTCGAAAGCGCGCGTCTTGAGGGCGGCGAGAAGGCGGTCGAGATCGGCAATCAGCAGATCGGCGGCGCGCACGAGCTGCACGTTGAAGCAGGTGTCGAGCACATCGGACGATGTCATGCCCTGGTGCACGAAACGGGCATCGGGTCCGACGTGTTCGGCAAGATGCGTGAGGAAGGCGATGACGTCGTGCTTGGTGGTGCGTTCAATCTCGTCGATGCGGGCCACATCAAAGGTGGCCTTGCTGCCGCGATCCCAGATTGTCTTTGCCGCTTCCTTGGGAATCGTGCCGATGTCGGCCATGGCCGTGGCCGCGTGCGCCTCGATCTCGAACCAGATGCGGAAGCGGGTCTCCGGCTCCCAGATTTTCGCCATCTCCGGGCGTGTATAACGGGGGATCATGCGGGGGCTCGCCTCAATGCAATCCGGGTGTGAGGCGTATCAGAGGCGCAACGGCTGTTCAATGACTGACCCCGGTCCGCGAACAGCGTAAATTTGAACGCGAATCCAGCTTCCGAGGAGCCGGCCCATGGGTGCGAACTCATTTGCCCGCGAGGTGACCAACCAGAGCCCGCTGTTCGAGGGCATCAACCTGTTCACCACGGACAGGGCGCTGCGCGAGGCCGTCGTGCGCGAGGGCGGGGAACGGGCCATCGAAAGCCTGACCGGATTTGGGGGGCGTTGCGGCAGCGTGGAGGCGGCCGAGCACAGCCGTCTCGCGAATGCCTTTCCGCCGCAGCTCAAGACGTATGACAGACAAGGGCGGCGGCTCGATATCGTGGAGTTCCACCCGTCTTATCACGCGCTGATGACCATGAGCTGCGCGGAAGGGCTGCACGCGAAGGTGCACGAGCATCTGGCGCAGAACGGTGCCAGTCCGCCGGGCATCAACGTGACGCGCGCGGCCGGGTTCTACATGGCCGCCCAGATGGAGGCCGGGCACTGCTGCCCGATCACGATGACCAATGCCTGCGTTCCGGCACTGCTGCAGCAGGCTGATCTTGCCGAAGAGTGGCTGCCGCGCATCCTGTCACGGGCGTACGACCCTGCGTTCAAGCCGGCCATCGACAAGACGGGCGTCACGGTCGGCATGGGCATGACCGAGCGCCAGGGTGGCACGGATGTGCGCGCCAACACGACCAAGGCTTTGCCGGCGCAAGGTGGCGGTGGTCCGGGCCGGGAATATGTACTGACAGGGCACAAGTGGTTTATGTCGGCGCCGATGAGCGACGCGTTCCTGGTGCTGGCGCAGGCGCCCAAGGGACTGTCGTGTTTCCTCATGCCGCGCTTCCTGCCCGACGGCACGGTCAACGCGCTGCACTTCCAGCGGCTGAAGGACAAACTCGGAAACCGATCGAATGCCTCGTCGGAGGTGGATTTCGAGGGCGCGAGCGCGTGGCTCATCGGCGAAGAGGGGCGGGGCGTGCCGGTCATTATCGAGATGGTGTCGGCGACGCGGCTCGATTGCGCCATTTCCTCCGCCGGAATGATGCGCCGCGCCGTCGCGGAGGCGATTCATCACGCGCGATATCGAACGGTGTTCGGCAAGAAACTGATCGATCAGCCGCTGATGTGGCAGGTGCTGGCCGACCTGGCGCTGGATGTGGAAGCGGCGACGGCACTGGTGTTCAGGCTGGCGCGGGCGTGCGACCGGCAGGAGGACGAGCGCGCGCGCGCCTGGCTCCGGCTGATGACGCCGATAACCAAGTATTGGGTGTGCAAGATCGCACCGGCGTTGGTCTACGAGGCCATGGAGTGCCTGGGCGGCAACGGCTACGTCGAAGAGGGCATGCTGGCGCGCATCTATCGCGAGGTGCCGGTCAACGCCATCTGGGAAGGATCCGGGAATGTGATGGCGCTCGATCTCTTCCGCGTGCTGCAGCGCGAGCCGGATGTGGCGGCGATGGCGCTGGAGGACCTCGGCGCCGGCCTGGGCGAGGATCGCACGCTGGCCGCGGCCTTTGCACAGGTGCAGTCGATCCTGCACGAGCCGCGCACGCTCGACTTGCGGGCGCGGGCGCTGGTGGAAGGGCTGGCGCGTGTGGCGGCCGGCGCGCTCCTGCGCGCGCATGCTCCGGCGGCCGTCGCCGACGCCTACATCGCCACTCGCCTCGCCGGCGATTTTCGCCAGACCTGGGGCCAGGGCCTTGAGAAGGCCGACTGCCAAGCCATCCTGAACAGGGCCTTGCCCGGGCCGGCGTGAGCCGACCCGCCGACCCAAGGAAGGCCGTCAGGCGGCCTTGGTGCGCTGCGCGTTCGCATCCACGCCGTCGAACGCGCCAACAATGGCCGACAGGCTGCTGACAAGCTCGGACCGCCGGGCGCCGAGAGCCTTCAATAGGCGCTCGTTGACTCGCTGGACGGCGGGCTCGGCCTGGCGCAGTGCAGTCTGGCCGGCCGGCGTCAGACGCACGGCGTAGGCGCGTGCATCGTGCCGCGCACGCCGCCGCACAAGACTGCCTCGCGCCACAAGGCGCTTGACGATGTCGGCGAGCGTCGATCGATCGATGCCGGTCTCCCTGACGATGTCGGTCTGGCTGGCGGTGTCGTGGCGTGCGAGCGCTGCCAAAACGGCAAACTGGCGTGGCGTCAGATCGGTGCCGGACATCTCGGCGGCGAAAAGCTCATCGGCAATCTGGCCGGCCCGGTGCAGCAGGTGCAGGGCCGATTTGTCCAGAGAGCTATGCTTAATGTCGTGCATACTCGTAATCATCCCAATGTTGTGTGAAGCGCGCCGGTCGGGCCGATTATCAGCCGACGGTGTATGGGGGGATGTAGGTGCAGGGAACCCGGGGGTCTTGACACTGGGCGCACTTGTTTTGACCGTAGGTCACGGCGGGCGTATTGTCGCTGTCAATCCGTCCGTCCATACAGCAAGGTATGGCACAGTGCCTCCGTCCGGGCCAACAGTTCGGGCTAGCCTTCTTGCCCGTTTCGACGTGTTCCTGTCGAAGCGGAAGGTCGCGTTGCGGCCCTTGCTGGCCGCCGTCGGCCTCGCCGCTGACGACCTGGATGATCCCGAGGCCTTGATCTCGCTCAACGCCGTCGCGACCCTGTTGGAGCATGCCGCGGCAAAGACCGACGACGCATGTCTCGGCCTGCACTTTGCCCAGTTCATTCCAGCCGGTGCAAGCGGGCTGCTGGGCCATCTCGTAATGAGTGCGCCCACGGTGCGTGATGCCATTGAAGGCGTAGAGCGCTACACCGGGCTCGTCATGTCTCCCATATCGGTGACGTTCGAGCAGAAGGGCGGCCGCGGCATCCTGGAGTGGAAGTATCCTTCGAGCTTTTCGGCGCCCCGGCTGCAATACTCCGGATTGGTGGTGGGGGCTTTCGTGATGCGCCTGCAGCAGAACGTCGGCGCGGACCTGAAGCCGATCGCCGTCGAGTTCGAGCATAGGCCATTCGAGTGTCCGCAGGTCGTGCAGCGCGTTTTCGGTTCGCGCGTGCGCTTCAATCGTCCGCACAACCGGATGATCTTCGATCTCAAGACGCTCAGCCGGCAAGCGCCGGGCGCGACGCCCGGCCTCTACGGGCTCATCAGCCAGCTTGGCGACCGGATGCTGGAGGAGCAGCGTCAGGCCTCTGATATCATCGAGCAGACCCGGCGGCTGATCGCGGCACGGTTTCGCAGCGGAGGGACGGACCTCGAGTCGATCGCTGCGGCATTCGGCATCTCCGCACGCGCCTTGCAGGGGCGTTTGAAACGCGCCGGCACCACGTTCGAGGCGGAGGCTGCTGCCGCTCGCAAACAGATGGCGGAGAGCTACCTGCGCGACACGGGCCTGTCCATGACCGAGATCGCCATGCTGCTCGGGTTCTCGGAGCTCAGCGCTTTCACGCGCGCGGTGCAACGGTGGTTCGGCGTGTCGCCCAAGGCCTATCGCGAGAGGGCGCGCCGGCAGTGACCGCGGTTTGCTGCCAGCTCAGGACTTGGCGGCTGCAAGCAAACGTCGCGAGCGCGAAAAGAAGTCCCGGCGAATGAGGATCAGAAGCACCCAGGTCGTCACCAACATGAATGCGAAGGCGTGGAAGAACCAGGCCATGGCGGCAATGGCGTAGTAGAAGGCGCGCATGCCCGCATTGGTGTGCTCCGCGGCAATGCCGATGAGCTTCGCCGTGCTCAAGGCGTGGCTTTCGCAGGCATCGGAGCTCGTTTCGCCGAGGATGGGTGTCGAGCCGATCATGATGGCGGCGTAGTGCGAGAGGCGAAATGCCCATGCGAACTTGAAGAACGCGAAAATGAAAATTGTGATCAGCAGGAGGAGTTTGATCTCCATCAGGACGGCCGAGGAGGCGGCGACGAAGGGCAGGCGTTCGAGCATCACCTGAATCTTCTCAGCCGATCCCATCATGGCCGCGAGGCCGCCGACGGCGATGGCACTGGTCGAGGCAAAAAACGCGTTGCCCTGGCTCAGGCTGCCGAGAAGCTGAGCATCGACGATGCGATTGTCGCGCAGCGCCATGTTGCGCATCCACCGCTCACGCTGCCGCTGCACGGCGGCGACGATGGTTCGGTTTAACAGCGGCTGGTATCGCGTCACCAGCCAGTACGCGCCTATGAGAGCGCCGAACCAGAGAAGGGCCAGGAGATCAAACAACGGCATGGATTGGAGCATGACGAGTTCCGGCGGCGTTGGCACGTGTGGCCATAGCACGGCGGCGGAGCCTGCGACACAATGCGTTCGGAGCGACGGCGGCCGCACCACCGCAAGCCTTCAAACGCGTGCCGGTGTCCTCTATAGTCCGCGCCATCCTGAACCGGCCGGCGAATCAAACGAGGGCAATCCGCATGTCAGCGCTGTTTCAAGGCCATCTGCGGGGCTGCGTGATCCTTGTCGGTCTTGGTGCAGCCGGGGCCTGGGTCGGGCCGGCAGCGGCTCAGAATAAAGTTCCGCCGCCGTCGCGCGAGGCGGCACAGTATTCGTTCGCGCCGATCGTGAAGCGATCGTCGCCCGCCGTCGTCAACGTGTTTGCGCGCGGCACGGTGCAGGTGCAGTCGCCGTTCGCCGATGATGCCTTTTTCAAGCGGTTCTTTGGCGATCGCTTCGGCATGCCGACGGAGCGCACGCAGAATTCTCTGGGGTCGGGCGTGATCGTCTCGCCCGACGGCATGATCGTGACGAATACGCATGTGGTGAAGCTTGGCAGCGCGACCGAGATCCGCGTGGTGCTGGCGGACCGGCGCGAGTTCGACGCCAAGGTGCTGCAGCAGGACGAGAAGTCTGATTTGGCGGTGCTGAAAATTGAAGGCGACGCGCGCCTGCCGTTTCTCGCGTTCGAGAATTCGGATGCGCTGGAGGTCGGCGATATGGTGCTGGCGATCGGCAATCCGTTTGGCGTCGGACAGACGGTGACGCAGGGCATCGTCTCGGCACTGGCGCGCACGGAGATCGCACAGTCTAACGCCCAGGTGTTCATCCAGACCGACGCGGCGATCAATCCGGGCAATTCGGGCGGCGCGCTGGTCGACATGTCGGGCCGGCTCGTCGGGATCAACACGGCGATCTACTCGCGCTCGGGCGGATCGCACGGCATCGGCTTTGCGATACCGTCGAACCTCGTGAAGCTGGTGGTGGAAAGCGCCATGGCCGGGCGCAAGCTCGAGCGGCCTTGGCTCGGCGCGAGGCTGGACGCAGTGACGCGGGACAATGCCGAAGCTTTGCGGCTGGACCGGGCCGCGGGTGCGTACGTGACACGGGTCTATCCTGGCAGTCCTGCCGCCCAGGCGGGACTGCTGCAAGGCGATGTGATTCTGGCGGTGGACGGTGTGGAGGCCGCCGATGCGCGCACCATCATGTACCGGTTGACGACGCGCGGGATCGGCAACACGGCCGAACTCGACATTTCCCGCGTCGGCAAACGAATAACGGCGAAGGTAACTCTGCGGGCGCCGCCGAAGGCCGGCAAGGACGACGTGCGCAATCTGGCAGGGGATCATCCGCTCGATGGCGCGCGCGTCTCCAACCTATTGCCGGCCGTTGCCGATGAGCTGGGACTGGACGAGGAGAGCGGCGCGGTGGTGCTATCGGTGCGCAATGGCTCGACGGCTGCCAATCTCGGATTCAAGGCCGGCGACATTGTCGTATCGATCGCCACCAAGCCGGTCGAGAATGTTGCCGAGCTGGAAGGAATGCTGAAGCAGCGCCAGCGCATGTGGCGGATGGCGGTGAAACGCGGCGGCCGGCTGCTGCAACTGCAGGTGCCGGGGTGAGCCAGCCTCTCCACGTTGCGATCTCGGAGGCGGTGCGTTAGCGCCTTTGGCGCGACGTGCGGCCGTCCGGTATCTTCATCGGCTAATTGTGACAAGGCGGTGCATCACACTGGCCGGAAAGACCCCGGCTCGGCGCGCTGTCGCGGCGGAGCCGCGCTCCGCGCGGATCGCGCCCGTCCGGGGACGCAAGTGGTAAGGTTGGAGTGCAAGGCCTGAGCGCCATCTTGGCCGGTGCGTTTGGTTGAACGCGGCGCGACGGTTATGATTGCGCCATGACAGATCTGTTTGCAGCAGCGGGCCTCGAAGCCGGCGCACCGCGGCCGCTGGCCGACCGCTTGCGGCCCAAACGCTTGAACGAGGTTGTCGGGCAGGACGAGTTGGTCGGGCCGGACGGGACGCTGACGCGCCTGCTCAAGAGCGGGCGGATGCAAAGCATCGTCTTCTGGGGGCCGCCGGGCAGCGGCAAGACCACGATCGCACGGCTGCTCGCGAACGAGACCAAGCTGGAGTTCGAGCAGCTTTCGGCCATCTTCTCGGGCGTGCAGGATCTGCGCAAGGCGTTCGATCGTGCGCGGGAACGCCGACGGGTGGGCAAGGGCACGCTGCTGTTCATCGACGAGATCCACCGTTTCAATCGCGCCCAGCAGGACAGTTTCCTGCCGCACATGGAGGACGGAACGATCACGCTGGTCGGGGCCACGACGGAGAATCCGTCGTTCGAGCTCAACGCCGCGTTGCTCAGTCGCGCGGCGGTCCTGACGCTCAACCGCCTGGAGCCCGAGCACATCGAGCAGCTTCTGCAGCGGGCGGAGGCGCTGGAGGGGCGGCCGCTGCCGCTCGATGCGGATGCGCGCGAGGCCTTGAAGGTCATGGCGGACGGGGATGGCCGCACGTCGCTGAACATGACAGAGGAGGTGTTTGCGTCCGTGGCGGCTGGGAGCAAGCCGCTGTCGCGCGAGGCATTGACGAGTCTCGTGCAGCGGCGTGCGCCGCTCTACGACAAGAGCCGCGACGGGCACTACAACCTGATCAGTGCCTTGCACAAGGCGGTGCGCGGGTCCGATCCGGATGCGGCGCTGTATTGGCTGTGCCGGATGCTGGATGGTGGCGAGGATCGGCTGTTTCTGGCGCGCCGGCTCGTGCGCATGGCGGTCGAGGATATCGGCCTTGCCGATCCGCAAGCGATCACGCAGGCGCTGGCGGCGAAGGATACATATGATTTTCTGGGCTCGCCCGAGGGGGAGCTGGCGCTGGCGCAGGCGGCCATTTATCTCGCCACGGCACCGAAGTCGAATGCGGCCTACGTCGCCTACAAGGGCGCGATGCGGGCGGCCAAGGAGCACGGTAGCCTCTCGCCGCCGAAACATATCCTCAATGCGCCGACGAAGCTGATGGCCGAGCAGGGCTATGGCAGCGGCTACGAGTACGATCACAATGCGGAAGAGGGCTTCTCGGGGCAGAATTACTTCCCCGACGAGATGCGACGCGAGCGCTTCTACGATCCGCCGGAGCGGGGGTTCGAGCGGGAGATCCGGAAGCGGCTGGCGTACTGGGCAGCGCGGCGCGAGAAGCGGCAGCAGGGCGAGTAGGGGGATTACAGATGCGTAACTTCATGGCGCTGGTGTTTGGCATCGCCGGCGCGGCCCTCGGCGTGGTGTTCGTCAATCCAATATTGGCGTCGATGCTGATGGGGCGGCTGTTCTCCGATCCGCAGTCGGTGGCGACGGGGCACCTGTTGATTTTCTGGGGAACGGCGGCGGTGGGGGCGATCGTTGGCTGGCTGATCGGGCGCAAGGTTGGTGGTTGGATTGCGGGCGGCTAGAGCTGATTATGCACAGGGGTTGTGGCCCCTGGGTCCCGGCTCGCGCTCGCGCCATGCTCCGCATGGACGCTCGCTTGGCCGGGATGACAACCTGGGATGGGCGCGGGCTTCGCATAACCCTCCTATTGTCATCCCGGGCAAGCGAGGGCCGCAGCGGCGGTGATCGGGCTACAAGGATTGCTCCCGAGCGCGACCCGGGACCTAGGATCGAGCGCGGCAGCCAACCGCTATTTCACCAATTGAGTCGCTGGGGTTTTCGCCAAGCTGGCTAGAAAGGCGCCTCGGCGCTATAGCTGCCCGCGGATTGGTACGGAGCCGGTGATGCGACTTGTGCTTTATGCAGCGGCAGGCGGGGCGATCGGGACGGTGGCGCGGCACCTCGCGAACGTGGGGTTCGGGCGTTGGCTCGGAGCGGGCTTTCCGTGGTCGACGCTGTTTGTGAACGTGGTCGGCGGGTTCCTGATGGGGGCGCTGATCGAGGCGCTGGCGTTGCGGTTCGACGGCTCCATCGAGCTACGCACGTTCCTGGCCACGGGCATTCTGGGCGGCTTCACGACGTTCTCGGCGTTCTCCATGGATGCGGTCCTGATGCTGCAGCGGGGCGAGACGGCCATGGCCGCGCTGTACATCGGCGCCTCGGTGCTGCTGTCGATCCTGGCGCTGTTGGCGGGGCTGTGGCTGATGCGAATGGCCCTCACATGAGCGCGCCCGTCGAAACCATCCAGATCAAGCGCGATGAGGCGGGACTGCGGCTCGATCGCTGGTTCAAGTTGCATTTTCCGGATGTGGGCTACGGCTATCTGCAGAAGCTGCTGCGGTCGGGCCAGGTGCGCGTCGACAGCAAGCGCGTGCAGGCGAACGTGAGGCTCGAGGCAGGCCAGCAGGTGCGCGTACCGCACGTGGCGCGGACGCGGGCGAAAGCTTCGCCCACGTCATCGGGTCGCACGAGCGAGGCCGATCGTGCGTTCATCGAGGGCGCCATCCTGTTCGAGGACGATCACGTGCTG
>CADEFX010000190.1 GCA_902826715.1 uncultured Hyphomicrobiales bacterium
GCCGCCACCTGGTGGCTGGCAAGTGTCGTCGTCAGGAAGCCTCCGGCGGGACTCTCGCCACGCCAGTAGCCCGTGAGCTGGCGCAGGAAGTCCTCGGGAAACCAGCCACCGTCGCGTTGCGTCATCGGCGCCACATAGTGCGCGATGACGAACTTGTATTCAAGGAACAGGGAAACACGCGGCAGCCGCAGCTCCAGGCCCACAAGCGCCTGCGCTGCCGGCCCCACGTACTGGTACTCGTAGGTGCGAGACTCCCCGTCCCTGAACCCGACCTCGGTATGCGGTAGCGCCACGCCGATGCCGCCGCCGACATAGGGGCCGAAGCGCGGCGCAAGATCCGCCAGTCTCAAGAGGCCGTTGAGAACCAGCGTGTTGTGCCCATGGCTGAATTCAAGATGGCGAAACAGGTCGTCGACCTTGGTACGGCTCGGCACTCGCTGCCCGTTGCGCGTCCCTGAAACCTCGATCTCCTGTGCGCGCTGCGAAATGGTCTTGGAGTGCGTGAAGTCGAGCATTGCACCGAACGGGCTGCTGCCCGCCCAGGCGATCGTGCGGTTGCCGTAATAGACGGGACTCTTGAACGCCCGCCCCTCCCAGTTGATGTTGCGCGCCGTCATGTCCGTGACACCGGGCTTACCGAAATGCACATCACTCGGATGCGTGTAGGGCGCCCCGCCGTATCCGGCGATCACGTACTCGCGCTGCGGAGTCGACGTGGTCGGCTGGGGCTGGCCGGCAGCCGCCGCCTCCTGTCGCGCGCCCTGATTGGAGCCCGCGTTCTCCGCTAGCACCATGTGCAATGCCCAGATGATCAGCACAGCTGCAGCCAAGGCGGCGGACAGCCGATCACCGGACGGCTTCAGCTCTCGCGCGCCTCGCAACACCAGCGACGCCTGAGCGAAAGTCCTCATCATCGCACGCGTCTCCCAGTCCCGGCAGCGGCGCCAGCAAATTCTCGAAGATGTCCGCGCTGTGGTCCCCTCATGGCGGGCACACTACCATCGCGCATCGCACTATGACGATGACGACGCGTGCGGCATGGGCGCACTTTTGGACCGACTATCGCAGTCGGATTTGCACGCGATCCGTGCGTCCCCGCGCATCGATGACGGAGATGTGCACGAAGCCTCGGCCATCGGGCTGCCAGGAAAGTTCCCTCCGCGCAGGATCCGAGCCGATCGGCTTGCCGTCGGCAAGCCAAGTCAGCGGCAGAACGCCGCCCTCGGCCTTGAGCATCACCGGCTGCGTCTCGTCTTCGTCGCTCTCCAGTTCCGCACGATCCGGCGGAAACGCGATCTGCACGGCCGGCTCAAGATAAGCGCCCTGCGCAACCTCCTCCGCGCTATCCCTGAAACGCCGCAGCGGCGGTGGCAAACCAGCACCGGCCAAGCGCAACACACCCGACGGCGCCGCAGCCAACGGTGCCGGCCGTTCCGACAATCGCGCGAACGCGTCGAACAGAATGGGTGCCGCCGCACCCCGGCCCGTCAATCCGGCCGTCGCCGTGGCGTCGGGGCGGCCCACCCACACAGCAATGGTATATCGGCCGTCGTAGCCCACCGCCCATGCATCGCGGAAGCCGTAGGATGTTCCGGTCTTGTAGGCGATACCGCCACTCTTGGCGCTCGCGGGAGGCGGCGCGTCTTTCAGAATATCGCCCACATACCAGGCGGCTACCGGCGTAAGGAGCCGCCGCGCAGGTGTCCGGCGCTGGCCGGGCTGTGGCGGCCGGCGGATATGCGTCAACGCGACAGCCTCGCCGCCCCGCGCCAACGTTGCATAAATCGTCGCCAGATCTGTGAGCCGCATGCCGATGCCGCCGAGCGCGATCGCCAGCGACGCCTCGCTCTTGTTCGGCAACGCCGCCGTGAGATTGAGCCGCCGCAGCCGGTTGACGAGCCGCACCGGACCAACCGCTGCCAGCACCTTGACCGCCGGAATGTTGAGCGACTGCGCCAACGCTTCGCGGATCGTCACCGTGCCGCGGAAATCCTCGTCGAAATTCTTCGGCGCGTAAGTTCCGAAGCGCGTCGGCTTGTCCTCGATCAGGGTCGCCGGGTGCGCCAGCCCCAGCTCGAACGCGAGCCCGTATATCACCGGCTTCAACGTTGATCCCGGCGAGCGGATCGCATCGGTCATGTCGATCGCGCCGAGCCTGTGCGTATCGAAATAGCCGGCCGATCCCACATGCGCGATCACCTCGCCGCTCTGATGATCGACCGCCAAAATCGCCGCCGACAGCCGGTCTCCCAGCGACTGCGCGTGCTCGCGCGCCAGCTTCTCGAATCGCGCCTGCACATCGCGATCCAGGGTCAGGCGATGGATGAGGCCCCGCGGCTCGCGCGCGACTTCAGTCTCGGACAAATGCGGCGCCAGTTTCGGAAACTCGCGCCGTGCCGTAGGCACCGGCTCGGCGCGTGCACGCGCTGCCTCGTCGGCCGTAATGACGCGAGCTTCTAGCGCCCGCGCCAGCACGCGGTCACGCGCGCGTCGCGCCGCTTGCGGATAGCGGTCGGGCCGCCGCATGGCCGGCGATTGTGGCAACGCCACCAGCAGGGCCGCCTCGCCGATCGACAGGCGCCGCGGCTCCTTGCCGAAATACGCAAGCGACGCCGCCCGTACGCCTTCGATATTGCCGCCGAACGGCGCGAGCCCCAGGTACAGCCGCAGGATCTCGTCTTTCGACAGCCGCTGCTCGAGCTGCCATGCGCGCAGCATCTGCCGCACTTTGCCGAGCCCTGTGCGCTCATGCTCGCCATGCAGAAGCCGCACGACCTGCATCGTCAGCGTCGATGCGCCCGACACGATGCGTCGGTTGCGCGCCAATTGCGTTGCCGCACGACCGACCGCAATCAGGTCGACACCGGAATGCCGCCGAAAGCGCCGGTCCTCGAACGCCAAGAGCATTTGCAGATAGCGCGGATCGGTATCGGCGACATCGAGCGGAAGCCGCCAATGATCGTCGGCCGTCGTGAAAGCCCGCAGCAAGCGGCCTTGGCGATCGAGCACCGTGACCGACATCGCCTCCGCGCGCGCCATCGGCGGCTCACCTAACGCATTCCAGGCAAGCCGGAATGCACCCAGGCCTGCGAGCAGCAGCGCGACAAGAACGAAAGCGCCCTTGGTGTAAGCGCCGCGGAAGCGATACTTCCCCCTTCCGCGGCGCCGGGGTGCCTCCACTCGAGGCACCTCCCCCATTGGGGGCTCGTCGCGCCGACTTGCCAAGAGATCTCCAAGGCGCCAGCGCAACCAATTCCAAGAACGCTCACATTGTCGTGAATCATCTGTGGCGCGATGATGGCTGCACTGAGCGCTTTTCAAGGCGGATGCGGAATCCTCGGCCATTGGTTACTGACGGCTCTTGGCAGCCACCTCGAGACGCCCCGAAGCCGTGCGCGCGAACCGGTCCGGCCGATACATGTCTTCCACCGTCGCCGCCGGATGCACGAAGCTTCCCGGCGTCACCGCACGCACGAGATACGCCACCGTCGCCGAAGGCTTGCTGCTTGCGCCCGAACCGCGCCGCTCACTTTCACCGAAAAAGTTGAACGCCGCCACGAAACGATCGTCGCGAAACTCCGTGTGCTCGGGGTTCACATCGCGCTTCAGCCACGAGAACGTGCCGATGTCGCCGGAGTCGATCAGCCGCGGGTTCTCAATCTCGAGTCCCGCCGGCAGGCGATCCACAAGCATGACGCGTCCGCCGGTGTCGCTGCCCTCTATCTTCAGCACCACCACCAGGCGCGTCGTCTGGTCGATCTTCGCCGTCCCGCCGCTGGCGCTGCCGAACTCCACCTTCTTGCCGTCCAGCGTGTAGTAGCTGCGCTCGATCGTGAAGCCCTTGGATATCGCCGGCTCCGGCGTCAGCGAGGCGCCGATCACGGAGACGACGGCATCGGTGACGGCGTCGCCCTCGTTGCTGATGGTCAGCACTCCGTCCTTCAGTTCGCCAGCCGTCAGCACCCTGTTGAGGTCACCTTTGTGCTCCGCGCCGTTGACGCTGAGCCGCGTGTCGTTGCGCTGCTCGGACAACGCGCGCGCCGCCAGCAGCATCCACGCCTGCTCCTGCGTGGACGTGTAGGTGCGCGTGCTGAACGCCTTGGCGATCACGCCGGCAAGACGCGGCGTCTCCGATTTCACGAGCCCCGTTTCCGCCGCGAGCGCCACCAGCGCCGCGCCATCACGGATGCCCGAGCCATAGTCCGATCGGCTGTAACCCTTGTCGTCCGCCGACATTTGCGCCAGCGACGCCTGGAACGCACGCTCCGCCCGATCGCGATCGCCCAGCATCGCCAGCGCCGCACCGAGCTGCGCCTGGGCCAGCGGCGTCGAGAAGCGGTCGAGCCGCGTGTCGGCGTAGTAGCGCAACTCGCCGATGGGCGTGCGCCCGTTGCGGGCCAGCACGTACAGCGCATAGGCCCGCGCCTCCCCGCCACGCTCGAAGTCCTGCGCGTAGCCGATGTAGTTCTGCAGACGGTCGAGCGCCTGCGCGAAGGCCTGCGGACGCACGGCATAGCCGGCCTCTTTGGCGCGCGTCAGGAAGTCGGTGACGTAGCTCGAGAGCCATATGTCGCCATCCCTCGGACCCCAGACTCCAAATGCGCCCGACGCATCCTGCATCTCGAACACGCGTTCCACTGCGGCTTGCACCCGCTCCTTGACTTTGCTGTCGCTCGCCATGCCGAGACGGCGTGCCATGTCGTTGACGTAGAGCAGCGGCAACGCCCGGCTCGTCGTCTGCTCGGCGCACCCGTACGGATAGCGATCGAGCTGCGTCAGCAGCCCCGGCACGTCCATAGAGGCGATCGGTCCGACATTCACCGAAACGCGCGCCGTCGACGGGATCAGGTCCTGCAGCAGGTCGGGCGAAAGCGTGAGCTTGCCGCCCTTGGCTCCCAGCGCCGACACCATCGTGCGGCGGATGTCGCCGGCCGGCGGCTTGACGTCGAAGGCCAGCCGGCGCTTCACGTCGATGCCACCTGGTCCAGCAACGCTGATCGTGTAGGCAAATGCGCCGATCTCGTTCGGCTTGACGGCGACGGTCTCGCGCCGCCTGTCACCGGACTTGAGATCGAGGCTGCGCCCGGCAAGGCTCGACTTCAGTCCCGATGCCGCCTCCTGCTCGACCGTCAACTGGTAGGCTGTCCCCGGACCTTCGACATTGTGCACATCGAGTTCGAGGCGCGCCTCGTCGCCCAACGTCAGGAAGCGCGGTGCCGTGGCAGTCAACGCCAACGCATCGCGTACGACGACATCGGTGTGCGCCGACCCGAGCTTGCCCGCACTCCAGGCCACCGCCATCAACCGCACTGTTCCGTTAAAGTCCGGCAGCGCGAACTCGACGTTCGCCGTGCCGTCCGCACCCACCGTGACGATGCCCGAGAACAGCGACAGCGGCTTCTCGACCGGCGGAGAGCCTTGCACGCTCATGCCGCCGCTGCCATCGCCACCCGAGCGCAGCGAGCCGCGCTCGGCGCGCATGCCATCGATCAAACGTCCGTAGAAATCGCGCACCTCAGTGCCAAGACGCCGCTGCGCAAAGAACCATTTCTCCGGCGCCGGCGACTCGAACCGTGTCAGGTTGAGAATGCCGACATCCACGGCCGCGATCGTGATGCGAGCCTCCTCACCCGCTGCCAAACCGCCGATCTTCACCGGCACGGTCAGCGTGCTTGCCGGCTTTACCTTTTGCGGCGGCTCCAGCGCCACCTTCAGCGTCCGCGCCGACGTATCGACGCCGAGCCACTTCACGCCGATGGCGCGACCCGGCATGCGGCGCGCCTTCTCGTCGAGCGGCCGGAACAGCGTTGCCGTCACATACGCACCCGGCATCCAGCTTTCGCTGACCGGGATCGCGATCTCGCCGCCGCCCGCCGGAATGTCGGCCTGATGCGTGGCCAGCAGCTTATTGCTGAGCACGGCGATGCTCACCTTGCCCGCCTGCTTGGTCGCAATCTTCACGCGCGCGGTCTCGCCGGCCTTGTAGCTTGGCTTATCGAGCGCGATGTCGAGCATTTCGGGGCTATCGATCTGGTCGCCGGCGTACCAGCCGGCGTTGAACGTAACGCTGGAGAGAGCGTTGTCCGCACCTGTCACCTCAAGGCGATAGCGGCCCCAGTCGACATTCACGGAAATTCGCGCCGGCATGCCGGCCTGTGCCTCGGCCGTGCCGCCAGTGACGCGGCGCGCCGTCGTCACGGCCTCATAGTTCCACTGGCCGTCGCGGCTGTACCACTGCCAGCGCTGGTCGAGACGCAGCAGCTCCCATTTGAACGGCTTGCCGTCGATCGCCTTGCCGTCGCCACCCACGAGCACCGCATCGAAGCTTGCCGTCTCGCCCTCGCCCACCTCGTTGCCGTTGAACAGCGGCTTGAGGCCGACGCGCGTCTCCGGCGTCATCACCGGCAGCGTGACCTTGCGCTCGATCGTACGCCCGCCCGCCTCGCGCAGCCGCAACAGCACATCGGCTTCCAGCGGCCGGGCCGTACGCGGGATCTGCGGCAGGCGTACCGCCACATTGCTGTGGCCTTGCGCATCGGTTTCGGTCAGATCTTCGAGAGTTTTGCGAACAGCCGTTACGCGCTCGTCCGCCAGGCCGAAGCGATAGTTCGGGAAACCCGGCAGGCCGCCAGCCGCCGCCTTGACGATCACCTCGCCTTCCAGCGCCAGGTTTGCGGCCGGCGGACCATAGAGATAACGGCCCTGAACGGCCACCATCGCCGCCTCGTCGGGCTTTGCCACCGCGTTGTTGGCATCGACCTTCAGGTCGAGCCGCTCGGGTACGAAGTCCTCGACCAGGAACGACACCTGCGCCAACGGCTCCGCTTTTGGATCGGCGTGCACTTTGGCGCGCCACGTGCCCGTCATGGCCGTCGATGCCAGCGCCAGCGTACTGGTACGCCCGCCAAGGCCCTGATCGGTCAGCACCACCCGCCGATGCTCGACGCCGTCAGGCCGGGTCACGATTAGCGTCACCGGCAGCATGGCCGCCTTCCCCGCCGCATCGACCGTCAGCCCGGTCAGGTTCACCGTCTCTCCCGGACGGTATACGCCGCGATCCGTGTAGAGATACGCATCGAGCGCGCCCGGCGTCTCGCGTCCCTTCACGCCGCGATCGGTGAGATCGAACGCCGCCGTCGCCAGGTCGAGGAAGGCGTAGTCCTGGCCCGTGTCGGCCACCAGCAACGCCGGCGCCAGTCCGCCCTCGCCGCGTTTGAGGCCCGCGTCGAACCGCGCATAACCGGAGGCATCGGTCTTGGCGGTGCCCAGAACTTCATTGTTGCGTGCCACAAGCCGCACGTTGACGCCGGCGACGGCTTCGGCCGTGCCGAGCGAGCGCACGAACGCGTGCAAACCGTCATCGCCGGAGAGCGCTATCAATCCGAGATCCGAAACGATGAACCACTGCGTGGCTAGGGTCTGGTTGTCGTTGTTGGTCTTGGTCGCGGGCTGCGCCGAGATGAGATAGACGCCCGGCTCGAGTTTGGGCACGGCGTCGCTGATCGGCAGCGCCGTCGTCACGTCCTCGTTGAGACGCGACGGCACATCGAGTTCGCCATGCCACACGCGCTGGCCAGACTTGTCGCGCACCTGCTCGAGCTCGTAGCTCTGCATCTGCTTCAGGAAATTCTCGCCGCCTACGACTCCGGTCAGCGCACGATCGCCAACGCGGAAAATCTCGATCGCCACCTTGCCGGCGTTGACCGTGACCAGCGGGATGCCCTGCTGGCCGCGATTGGGCAGCACGTAGTTGCGGCCCGTGAACCGCACCGACGGCGATCGGTCACGCACGTAGACCGTAATCTCGGATGCCTTCGACAACGCCTCCTTGTCCGCCGACGGCAACCCGGCGCGCACCTGCACCTCGTAGCGCTTGGCGTGCGCAAGGCCATCGATGCAGAGCTGGCGATCCTCGGCCGAGACTGTTTGCGGGTCTTTGCCGTCAAGCGTCAGGAACTTGCCGTAGTCTGCCGATCCGCTCACCAGGCGCTCCGAAAAATTGATGCACAGGCGCGGCTCGGTTGCATCCGCGTCAACCTTGTAGTCGACGATGCGGAAGCCGTGCTCGGCGTAAAGCTTGTCGAGGGCCTGACGCGCCTCGGCCGAATCGACGAGCGTCACGCTTGCCTTCAACGCGTCGATCGCCGGACGCCACATCGAGCGACGCTTCAACGCATCGGCGAGGACGGTCAGCGCCGTCGCCTTCTGCCCCGGCGTTGGCGCGCGCTGATAGGCGATATAGGCGGCCCCAGCCGCGTACACCGGCAATTCGTAACGCTCCGACCCGGTATCCGCGGGAATCGCTAGCAACGTGCGCGCCAATCCCGCCCATGCCTCGCTGTCCTTGGGATCGGTCACGACGGCCGTCGCAAATGTGCGCGAGGCACCGCGGACATCATTGCCGTCCGAAATCGACTTCTGCGCGGCCTGCTTCAGCTGCGCCGCAGTCTGCCGGCCGGGCTTCCAGTTCTGCTTGAGATAGGCCTCATAGCGCTCTGCATCCTTGGCCAGCATGGCATGCGCGAATGGCGCTTCTTGCGCGAACGCCCCCGCAGGCGTGAGCAAAAAGGCAAGGAGCAGAAGCGAGCGAAACAGGAGCGACATGGGACCACCTGATGGATTTCGGCGTGCATCGGACCCGCGCCCGACGATCACCGGCAGCAACACATCAGGGCTATAGGCCCAATTCGTGGCAGATGAGAATAGGCGCGCGCCACACGTGGAAAGCCGGGATCCCTTAGGCTCCAGCGCCGTGCAACTTCCGGCAAGTGACGGCAACTTGGCCGTCGACCACTTCAGGTTAAGGACATGGCGAATCCGCCGTGCGCTGCGCCTTCGGCTATCGCGGCAGTGACGCGCCTTCGGCTATCGCGGCAGTGACGCGCCTTCGGCTATCGCGGCAGTGACGCGCCTTCGGCTATCGCGGCAGTGACGCGCCTTCGGCTATCGCGGCAGTGACGCGCCTTCGGCTATCGCGGCAGTGACGCGCCTTCGGCTATCGCGGCAGTGACGCG
>CADEFX010000191.1 GCA_902826715.1 uncultured Hyphomicrobiales bacterium
AGCATTGGTGCCGGTCTGGTCTTCGGCCTGGCGCTGTCGGTTGCCAGTACGGTCGTGCTGCTGCGCGCATTGCAGGAACGACGGCTGGTGGAGACCGAGCGCGGCCGTATCGCCGTCGGCTGGCTCGTGGTCGAAGACTTCGCCATGGTGCTGACGCTCGTGATGCTGCCGGCGGTCGCCGGCGCGCTCAAGGGCAGCGCCAACGCATCGTTTGCAGACGCGGCCATGCCGATCTTCATCACCTTGGCGAAGGTCGCCGCATTCGTCGCCTTCATGTTGGTGATCGGCAAGCGCGTCATCCCGTGGACGCTGCACTACGTGGCCCATACCGGTTCGCGTGAGCTGTTTCGCCTGTCCGTCCTGGCGATTGCCCTCGGCGTGGCCTATGGCGCCTCCACGCTGTTCGATGTGTCCTTTGCGCTGGGTGCTTTCTTTGCCGGCATGATCCTCAGTGAATCCGAATTGAGCCAGCGTGCCGCCAACGAATCGCTGCCGCTGCGCGATGCCTTCGCGGTTCTGTTCTTCGTGTCGGTCGGGATGCTGTTTGATCCGCTCATCTTGGTCCGCGAGGCCGTGCCGGTGCTGGTGACTGTGCTCATCATCGTGTTCGGCAAGTCGGTTGCCGCATTTCTGATCGTGCGCGCGTTCGGCTACCCGATGTCCACAGCTCTCACCGTATCTGCAAGCCTCGCCCAGATCGGCGAGTTCTCGTTCATTCTTGCAGGTCTCGGCGTCGGGCTCGCGCTGCTCCCTGAACGCGCTCGCGACCTGATCCTCGCCGGCGCCATTATTTCGATCCTGCTCAATCCTATGCTTTTCGCCGTTCTCGACTGGTATCTGGCAAAAAAGCCGGCGGGTGACGCGGCCTCCAAGGCTACGGAGGCTGCCGAGCCGGTAGAGCCCGCGCGCGAGCCCATCCCTGCCACCACCCTCGGCAATCACGTCGTCCTCGTCGGGCACGGGCGTGTCGGCAGCGTCGTCAGCGCCGGCGTGCGTGAGGCCGGCATTCCCATGCTGCTCATCGAGGAGAACGAGGACGTGGCGGCCAAATTGAAGGAGCAGGGTTACGAGACGATCGCGGGCAACGCTGCATCAACCGAGGTCGCCAATGCCGCCAATCTCACCAACGCGCGCTGCCTGCTTGTGGCCATCCCCGACGCCTTTGAAGGCGGGCAGGTGGTCGCACACGCGCGCGCCATCAACCCGTCGCTCTTTATCATTGCGCGCTCGCACTCCGAAGAAGAGACCGAGCACCTCAAGAAGCACGGTGCGAGCGCTGTCGTCATGGGAGAGTATGAGATTGCCAAGGCGATGCTGGCAGGCATTCTTCCGGGCGATGGTTCATCTCCCGTTCACCAGCCGTCGGGCGGATAGGTTCCATGACGACCACGCCGGTAGATCCAGCCGTTTTCAAAGACGCCATGATCGTGCTGGCCACGGCCGCCATCATCGTCCCGCTGGTGAAACGGTGGAAGGTCAGTCCGGTGCTGGCCTTTCTGCTCGCCGGCACGGCGCTCGGCCCGAACGGCATCGGATCTTTCACTGACGTCGTTCCGCAATTGCGATGGTTGACGGTCGGCGATGAGAAGGGGCTCGGCATCATCGGCGAGCTTGGCGTCGTCTTCCTGCTCTTCCTGATCGGCCTTGAGCTGTCCACCGCGCGAATGCTTACGATGCGGCGCCTGGTCTTCGGCCTTGGCTCGCTGCAGGTCGTGCTGTCGGCCATCCCCATAGCTCTGGTTGCATCCTGGTTTGGCGCGAGGCCCAGCACGTCCGTGATTATCGGCGCCAGTCTTGCGCTGTCGTCGACGGCCATTGTCGTGGAGGTTTTGTCCCAGGGGCGGCGCCTGACCAGCGCTACAGGCCGCGTCACCTTCGCCATCCTGCTTCTGCAGGATCTCGCGGTGATGCCGCTGCTCTTTCTCGTCGCCATTCTGGCCGGCGACAAGGAGGGCTCGCTACTTTCGGGCATTCTGCAAGCCCTGGGGCAGGCGGGTCTCGCCATCGCAATCATTGTCGCGGCCGGCTGGGTCGTCATGCGGCCACTGTTCCGTCTGGTTGCGGCGAGTGCCAGCGTCGAGCTTTTCGTTGCGGCGACCTTGCTGGTTGCCGTTGGCAGCGGCCTGCTCTCCGCTGCGGCGGGGCTCTCCATGACGCTGGGCGCGTTCCTCGCCGGCCTGTTGCTTGCCGAGACCGAATATCGCAAAGCCATCGAGGCGACCGTCGAGCCTTTCAAGGGGCTTCTGCTCGGCGTGTTCTTCTTTTCTGTCGGCATGAGCCTCGACATCGGCTGGCTCGGGCGCAATGCCATTCCCGTGCTTGGAGCAACGGCTTCACTGCTCCTGGTGAAAGGTTTGATCGTGGCCGGCCTTGCCCGCGCCTTCCGCCTCTCGGGACGCAGCACCATCGAGAGTGCGTTCCTCCTTGCGCCGGGCGGCGAGTTCGCCTTCATCGCCATCGGCCTCGCCTTGGCCAACGGTATCGTCAGGCCGGAAACCGGAGCATTCGCCATCGCTATTACAACCTTCACGATGGTCCTGATCCCGGTGCTCGATCGCGTCGGCCGGAGCCTTGCCCGCAGGGTGTTCCCGGCGCCACCCGTCGAGCCGATCATGCTCGAAGCTCCGCCCGACGATATCGCGCCGCGCGCCATCGTCGTCGGGCACGGCCGTGTCGGCGAGCTCGTTGCCGACATGCTGTCGCGCCATGGCGTGCCCTATCTCGTAAGCGAGCGCGACGCCAAGCTGGTCGCCACATGGAGAGGGCTCGGTCGCCCGATCTACTATGGTGATGCAAAAAATCCGGAATTTCTGAAACGCTGCGGTATTGCTGAAGCGTCGGCCTTCATCATCACCATTCACCTGCAACACGAGATCGACGAGCTGGTCAAAGCTGTGCGGGAGCTCCGGCCCGACATCGTTATCGTGGCTCGCGCCCGGGATGCGGAACACGCGAGCCATCTTTACGACCTGGGCGTAACCGATGCGGTGCCTGAAACGATCGAGGCGAGCCTGCAATTGTCTGAGGCGGCGCTGGTCGGGCTTGGCATTCCGACCGGGCCTGTGATCGCATCGATTCACGAGAAGCGGGACGAGTATCGCGCCGTTATGCAGGCGGCAGCGGGCCGAGAGACGCTGGCCATTCGTCCCAAACAGCCCCTGCGCGCACGGGAACGCTGAATCCGTTGTGATATCAGAACGCTCGACGCGGTGCGCGAGCGCGATTGCTTAATACGCGGGCGCAACGGAACAAGATTACGTTTGGCGGTGTTATTGAGGCCAGCGACAACAGCCGCCGGATTTCATCATGTCTCCGCTGCACGCACCACTGGTGGTGAGCCTTGGATTTACCAACCTGGCCGCCAGCGCCCTTACGCTATTGCTGACGGTCATTCCCTCGCTACGACCCTCGGAGCGCTATCGGCGACGGCATGAGGTGCTGGCGGGGCCCCGGCGGGGCGCCCGCCTGCCGGAATGACCATTCAAGGCCGCAGACTCAAGCGGCCATCGCCGTCTTGAGGTTTTCGTCGATCTTGTCGAGGAAGCCTGCGGTCGTCAGCCATTTTTGGTCTGCTCCCACCAGCAGGGCAAGATCCTTGGTCATGAAACCGGACTCGACCGTGTCGATGCAGACCTTTTCAAGCGTAGTCGAGAATTTTGCCAATTCTGAATTACCATCGAGCTTGGCACGATGAGCGAGCCCCCGCGTCCAGGCAAAGATCGATGCCATCGAGTTGGTCGACGTCTCGCGGCCCTTTTGATGCTCACGATAGTGGCGCGTCACCGTGCCATGCGCGGCTTCCGCTTCGCACGTCTTGCCGTCCGGTGTCAGCAGCACTGACGTCATCAAACCGAGCGATCCGAAGCCCTGCGCTGCGGTATCGGATTGAACATCTCCATCGTAGTTCTTGCACGCCCAAACATAACCACCCGACCACTTCAGGCATGCCGCCACCATGTCGTCGATGAGGCGATGCTCGTAGCTGAGCTTGCGCTTGTCGAACTCGGCTTTGAACTCGCTTTCGTAGACGTCCTGGAAGATGTCCTTGAAGCGGCCGTCGTAGACCTTCAGAATCGTATTCTTGGTCGACAGATAGACGGGATAGTTGCGGTTCAGGCCGTAGTTGAACGAGGCGCGGGCGAAGTCGCGGATCGACTCGTCGTAGTTGAACATCGCCATCGTCACGCCGGAGCCTGGCGTTTTGATCACTTCCTTCTCGATGACCTTGCCGTCCTCGCCGGTGAACTTGAGGGTGATCGTGCCCTTGCCGGGGAACCTGAAGTCCGTGGCGCGGTACTGATCGCCGAAAGCATGACGGCCGATGACGAAGGGCTGAGTCCAGCCCGGGACCAGGCGTGGCACGTTTTTGCAGATGATGGGCTCGCGGAAGATTGTGCCGCCGAGAATATTACGGATCGTCCCGTTGGGGCTCTTCCACATGTCCTTGAGGTTAAACTCCTTCACGCGGGCTTCGTCCGGCGTGATGGTGGCGCACTTGACCGCGACGCCATGCTTCTTGGTGGCGTTGGCCGCGTCGACCGTGACCTGGTCGTTCGTCTTGTCGCGATATTCGACGCCGAGATCATAGTACTCGAGGTTCAGATCCAGGTAGGGGTGGATCAACTTGTCTTTAATGAACTGCCAGATGATCCGCGTCATTTCATCGCCGTCCATCTCGACGACGGTGCCGGTCACCTTGATCTTCTGCATGAGCAATGCCTCGCGCCAACGCTGTGTATGATCGCGGCGCAACATAGCGGCCGGTCCCCCCTAAGGGAAGGCCGGTAAACGTAAAATCCCTGCCGGTTATTGTTGCCGCAAGCGCAGCGCGCTAGGGATGCGGGTTCAACGAACAAGGATCGAACGGCCTTGCGGATCGAGATTGCCGGACAGGGAATGTCCAGGGCCCCGACCCTGGCAGGGACGGGCGTTGAGGTCGCCCGGGCCGTACACGCATGCCACCAGCAGACTATCGACCAGGGGTTACAGCAACTGGCGATCCCGGGCCTCGATCGCGCGACCCTGGAGCCTATCCTCACCTACTGCGCAGAACTCAGGTGCGAGGCGGACAAGGCCACATGCATTGGCTGCAAGCGCCGCATGGATGTGCAAGGCATCGATACGCTCGACGCTTTCATTGCCCGCCACAAAGAAATCGTCGTCGATACGACGGGGGTGCGTCTCCTCGGCCGGGGCACGGAAACGCTGCATACCCCGTGCCTCGAGACGCTCGCCAAAGGTTGGGGCGGCGAGAATTACTGGTTCTGGGCGCGCCGGGTTTTGCGCAAGCTCCGGCACGGTATCCGCCGCGCCCACATGCGCGGTCAGGCGGTCGCCGAGCGCGGGGAGACACCAGCCGTCATTCTCGTCGAACCGCAACTCGCCGAGAACATAGGCATGGTCGCGCGGGCTTGCGCCAACTTCGGTCTCGACGATCTAAGGCTTGTTGCACCGCGCGACGGATGGCCCAACGAGAAGGCCCGCATTGCCGCTTCGGGTGCGAACTATATCATCGAGGACGCCCAGGCTTACGGTTCAATCACGTCTGCCATCGGCGACCTCAATTGGGTGGCCATGACCACCGCCCGCCAGCGCGACCTTAGAAAACCCGTTCTGACGCCCGAGCAGGCCGTGGCAGAGATGCGCTCCCGCATCGCCGGCGGCGAGCGCGTCGGCATCGTTTTCGGCCGGGAGCGCAACGGACTGGAGACGTTAGAGATCGCCGATGCCGACGCCGTCGTGATGATTCCCGTCAACGCACGCTTTGCCTCGCTGAATCTGGCCCAGGCGGTATTGCTACTGGGCTATGAGTGGATGAAGACGTCGGCTGCAGCCTCGCTCGGCCGGGTCACGACATATGAGGAGCCCTTGGCGGCCGGCATGAACCTTGGCGATACGCGGCCGGCGACCCACGGGGAATTGTCAGGCTTCTTCGACCATCTGGAACAAGAGCTTGAGCGCCTTGGCTATTTTAACCCGCCTGAAAAGCGCCCCACCACCGTGCAAAGCATTCGCTCCATGTTCGTGAGGATGCACGCGACGGAGCAGGAAGTGCGCAGTCTGCGAGGGATTGTCGCAGGACTCGCGAACGGCAAGGGGCGAGGCCGGAAGGCGCCATAAGTTTGCCCTTTTTCAAGCCGAGCCATGGACCTTCCGATATGGGGGGACCAGACTCGGGGCTCTGGTGCGGGGCGCCAGTGGATGATTGATGCGCAGAGCGGCGGCGGGTGCCGTCCTGCTGCACTCCGACATGGCGAAACGGTGAGGGGCTGAGATCATGAAGGGAAGGCTGGTGATGGTGCGGTCGCTGGTGGTGGGTGCATGCGCCATCGCATGCAGTTTCACGGCCACGGCGAGCGGCCAGACGCAATCGGCGGGTGGGCTCAGCGACAAGTCCGTCAACGCCATCATGGCATATGCTTGGCAGGTTCTGCCCGCCAAGTTCACCGCACCCAACGGCAAGGTCATCGAGGTCGACAAAAAGAAGCAGGAAGGCGCGGTCGTCCCAATCGAGACGGCCCGCGACGTCATCCGTGTCGGCTACAATTCGGCCCAGGCCCAGATCTGCGAAATGTGGGAAGCGCAAGCGGCCAATTTCGATACCCTGATGCGGATCGAAAACGCGAAGAAGAAGTGGTCCGATCAGCAGATGCTCTACATCACCACGCTGCATCGCATGACTATTCATGTGGTGGCCGGCAAGATCCGGGTGGTCGATGAAAAGGGCGAGTTGAAGGTCTTCCTGGAGCCGATCGAGCCCAGCAAGGAGGCCTGCCCGGACGACAAGCGCAAGAAGGTTGCCGACGCCATCGAGACCTATGTGAAGGCCGACACCAGCGGCGGGCAGGCGCCCACGAAGGCTGTCCAGCAGCCGACCTCCCAGCCGACGACAACGTCGTCCACGACCCCCAAGAAGAAATGACCCAGCCTGTGCTTGACGCGCGCCGGGCTGCAGCCTAAAAGCTGACACACGCGGGCTTCTGGAGCCCGCGTTTCATTTTGCGCCCCTGCGGCACGGCCACCTTGGTGAACGCCGTGCCTGTCAGCCCCGCCTCGTGCGGCCGGCAAAGGAAGGAGCGTTGTGACGCCCGTGGATATCTAAAGACGGAGTTTGAAACATGACCAAGCGCATCCGCGCCAAGCATAAGATCGACCGCCGTAACGGCGAGAACATTTGGGGCCGCTCCAAGAGCCCGATCAACAGGCGCAATTCGCGCCCCGGCCAGCACGGTGAGCGCCGCGCCGGCAAGCTGTCCGACTATGGCCAGCAGCTCCGTGCCAAGCAGAAGCTCAAGGGTTACTATGCCAGCATGACGGAGCGGCAGTTCAACCGCATCTACAAGGAAGCCGTGCGTTTAAAGGGCTCCACATCGGAGCACCTGATTGGCCTTCTTGAGCGCCGGCTCGATGCCGTCGTCTACCGCGCCAAGTTCGTGCCGACGGTGTTTGCCGCACGCCAATTTGTCAGCCACGGCCACGTCTCGGTCAACGGCCGCAAGGTGACGATCCCGAGCTTCCGCTGCCGCGTTGGCGATCTCGTCGAGATCAAGGAGAGCTCCCGGCAGCTCGCGCTGGTGCTGGAAGGAATCAAGAGCCCCGAGCGCGATGTGCCCGACTATATCGACGCCGACCACAACCGCATGAGCGCCAAGCTTGCGCGCGTTCCGGCGCTGGCGGACGTGCCCTACCAGGTCAAGATGGAGCCGCAGCTCGTGGTCGAGTTCTACTCGCGCTGACCTGCCGCGCCTGATCCATCTTCGTGGATTGCATCAGCCTTCGCACGCTCGCGAAGGCTGTCGCTTTTCAGGGCGGGCTCAGCCGGTCTTGCGCGCGCTCTCTTCGACAACGGCCAGCCGATGCGCCAGCGTGGCGGGCCGGGCATGCTGCGCCGGCGTATTCGCCCAGCCGTAGGCGAACATCGTCATGAGTGCCGAGGCTGCGAAGCAGTAGATGCCCGGCATCACGCGCGCCTCGGTGTACCCGGACGAGTTCATGTAGAAGATCATCAGCGCCAGCACCATCACGTCCGTCATGGAGTAGCGGCCGAGCCACTCGATCGTAGCGATGGACTTCTGCCGGAAGTCGCCCGACAGGCTTGGCGACAGGCAGAGCGTCAGCAGATACAGCAGCTTCAGGAACGGAAACACGACCGAGAAAATGCCAACCACCGAACAGAGAAACCATTCCTCGTTGCGATACAGCGCCCACAGGATGGTGGCGATCGAATGCTCGTTGGTCCACACGTAGATGGTGGTGAAGCGGATCGACGGCAGGATCACGCCCAGCGCGAAGCAAATTGCAGCGACGAGGATGAACAACGCCAGCAGGAAATTGCGCCAGGCCGGCACGGGGCGGCGAAACGGCGCGCCGGCACTCGGCTCGGTCACCGCGGATCTCTGCGGCCTGGCATGATGCGATAGCCGGTTGAGCCACGTGTAGGCAAGGATCATCAACAGCACGGCAGCGGTAAAGAAATAGACGCCGGGCAGGCTCTTGGCGTCGTAAACGCCCTGGCTCTTGATGAAGAAGATCATCAGGGCCAGCACCAGGACGTCGTGCATGGACCACTTGCCGAGCCACTCCAACGCCGTCACATGGCGGTACTCGCGGAGGATGTCGTCCGGCATCGTGGTCAGCACCACGAGGTAGCCGAGCTTGAACACCGGCAGCATGATGGAAAAAATGAAGACGATGGTGCCGAGGAAGATCTGGTTGCCTGAGATGAGGGTATAGACCGTCGAGATCAGCGAATACTCGGTCGAAAAGAAATAGAAGCGCGTCAAGCGGATGCCGGGCAGGGTCAGGCCCAGTCCCAGCGAAATGCTGGCCGCTATGATGGCCATGCTCAAAAGGAACCTGCGCCCGCCGAGCGTCATGCCCTCACCCGCACTCACGCGACGGCGTCTGCACCACAGCAAAACGCCGCCTCCCGGCCATATC
>CADEFX010000192.1 GCA_902826715.1 uncultured Hyphomicrobiales bacterium
TGAGCAGGCCTTCCTCGATGATCTGGCTGACCGAGAGGCGCGGCGAGAGGGAGCCGTACGGATCCTGGAAGACGACCTGCATTTCGCGCCTGAGCGGGCGCATCTCCTTGAAGCCGAGCGTGTCGATGCGGCGGCCGACGTAGGCGATCGGCCCCCTGGACGAGACGAGGCGCAGGATGGCAAGGCCGAGCGTGGTCTTGCCGGAGCCCGACTCGCCGACGACGCCGAGCGTGTCGCCGGCGCGCAGCTTGAGGGACAGGCCGTCCACGGCCTTGACGTGATCGACGGTGCGGCGGAGCAGTCCACGCTTGATGGGGAACCAGACTTTCAGATCGTCGGTCTCGACGACGACGGGGGCGCTGAGATCCTGCTCGGGGGGCTTGCCTTTGGGCTCGGCGGCGAGAAGCTGGCGTGTGTAGGGGTGCTTGGGGGCCGCGAAGATGTCGGTGGCTCGGCCTTCCTCGACCACCTCGCCTTTGTTCATGACGTAGACACGGTCGGCCATCTTGCGGACGATGCCGAGGTCATGCGTGATCCACAGCATGGCCATGTGCATCTCTTTCTGCAGGCGCCGCAGAAGCTCGAGGATCTGCGCCTGGATGGTGACGTCGAGGGCGGTGGTGGGCTCGTCGGCGATGAGCAGGTCAGGCTCGTTGGCGAGCGCCATGGCGATCATGACACGCTGGCGCTGGCCGCCGGATAACTGATGCGGAAAGGCTGACAGGCGCTTCTCGGCGTCGCGGATACCGACCTTCTGCAGGAGGTCGAGGACGCGGATTTTGGCTTCGGTGTCGGTAAGGCCGCCGTGCAGTTTCAGGATCTCGCCCACCTGCTTCTCGATGGTGTGCAGGGGATTGAGCGAGGTCATCGGCTCCTGGAAGATGATGGAGATGCGGCCGCCGCGGATCTCGCGCATCGCCGGGCCATCGGCCTTGAGCAGGTCGCGGCCTTCGAAAAAGATCTCGCCGGTGGGATGGTGCGCCGCGGGATAGGGCAGCAGGCGCAGGATCGACAGCGCCGAGACGGTCTTGCCGCTGCCGGATTCGCCGACGAGGGCGACGGTCTCGCCGCGGTTGATGCTGAAGGAGACGCCTTTGACGGCTCGGTTTGCACTCGAGCCCGAGCGGAACTCGACGGCCAGATTGCGGACATTGACAAGCGTGTCGGACAGGCGAGGCGCGCGCACGCTCATCGGAAGGTCTTTCGCGGGTCGAGGGCATCGCGCACGGCCTCGCCGACAAAAATCAGCAGCGACAGCGTGATGGCGATGGCGAAGAAGCCGCAGAGGCCGAGCCAGGGTGCCTGCAGGTTGGCCTTGCCTTGCGCGAGGAGTTCGCCGAGCGAGGGCGAGCCGGGCGGCAGGCCAAGGCCTAGGAAGTCGAGGGCGGTCAGCGCGGTGATGGAGCCCGACAGCTTGAAGGGCAGGAACGTCAGCGTCGCCACCATGGCGTTGGGCAGCAGATGCTTGAACATGATCTTGGCGTTCGAGAGCCCGAGCGCGCGCGCTGCCGTGATGTATTCGAAGTTGCGTCCGCGCAGGAATTCAGCGCGCACGACACCGACCAGGGCCACCCAGTGGAACAGCAGCAGCACGCCGAGCAGCGTCCAGAAGCCCGGCACCAGCACCGAGGAGATGATGATGAGAACGTAGAGCGACGGGATCGATGACCAGATCTCCAGCACACGCTGGAAGACGAGATCGACACGGCCGCCGAAGTAGCCCTGCATGGCGCCGGCGGTCACGCCGATGGCAGCGGAGATGACGGTGAGGATCAAGCCGAACAGGATGGAGATGCGAAAGCCGTAGATGATGCGGGCGACGACATCGCGACCCTGGTCGTCGGTGCCAAGCCAGTTGCGGTTGCCGACGGCCTGATAGCGGGTGAGCTGGTCGGCGGGAGCCTCGCACAGCCCCTTGGCTGTGGCCCACGGCGGCGGCGCGGGAAAGCCTAGGCAATTGCCGTCCGCGTTCTTCAGAAGCGGATAATCCTTGTTGATGGAATTGTAGGAATAGCGGATCGGCGGCCAGAGCATCCAGCCGTTGCGATTGATTTCCTCGAGGTTCACGGGATCCTTGTAGTCGGTGACGGCGAGAAAGCCGCCGAACTTGGATTCGGGATAATCGACCAGAACCGGGAACAGGAATTCGCCCTTGTAGCGGGCGATGATGGGCTTGTCGTTGGCGATGACCTCGGCGAACAGGCTGAGCACGAACAGGACCAGGAAGACCCAGAGGCTCCAGTAGCCGCGGCGGTTGGCCTTGAAGTTCTCCCAGCGGCGCCGGTTGATGGGCGACAGGTGCGCGCGTGAGCGGAACGCGTCGCCGACGCTGCGGCGGGCGGACGTGGCGGGAACGGTGATGCTGTCGTCGGTTCTGGCGTCCACGGCCGTTACACCTCCCGCGTCTCGAAATCGATGCGGGGATCGACCAGCGTATAGATGAAGTCGGACAGCAGGTTCACCAGCAGTCCCATCAGCGCGAAGATGTAGAGCGTGGCGAACACGACCGGGTAGTCGCGGTTGATGATCGACTCGAAGCTCAGCAGTCCGAGGCCGTCGAGCGAGAAGATGGTTTCGATCAGCAGCGCGCCGGAGAAGAAGGCACTGATGAAAGCGCCGGGGAAGCCGGCGATGATGAGCAGCATGGCGTTGCGGAAGACGTGGCCGTAAAGTACATGACGCTCGGTGAGCCCCTTGGCGCGGGCCGTCATGACATATTGCTTGCGGATCTCGTCCAGGAACGAGTTCTTGGTGAGGAAGGCGGTCGTCGTGAAGGCACTCAGCGCCAGCGCCAGCAGCGGCAGCGTGAGATGCCAGAAGTAGTCGGTGACCTTGCCGAGTAGCGAAAGCTGGTTCCAGTTCTCCGAGGTGAGGCCGCGCGAGGGGAACCACTGGAAGAACGACCCGCCGGCGAACAGCACAAGCAGAAGCACGGCGAACAGGAAGCCCGGGATGGCGTAGCCGATGACGAGCACGCCCGACGTCCAGGTGTCGAATTGCTCGCCGTCGCGCACGGCCTTGCGAATGCCGAGGGGGACGGCGATCAGGTAGGTGATGAGCATCATCCACACGCCGAGCGAGATCGAAACGGGAAGCTTTTCCTTGATGAGCTGGATGACGCTGACGTCGCGGAAGTAGCTCTTGCCGAAGTCGAACACGAGGTAGTTTTTCATCATCAGCAGGAACCGCTCGTGCGCCGGCTTGTCGAAGCCGAACTGCTTTTCGAGCTGCTTGATGAACTCGGGGTCGAGACCCTGGGCGCCGCGATAGCGCGAGGCCGCGGCATCCGATCCGCTCTGGCCCGACATGGAGCGCCCGCCGCTGGTCAGGCCGTCACTGCCGCCGCCGCCGATGCGGCTGGTGGCGCCAGTGTCGGTCCCGGTCAATTGCGCGATGACACGCTCGACAGGACCGCCGGGCGCGAACTGGATGATGGCGAAGCTGATCAGCATGATCCCGAGCATGGTCGGGATGATGAGCAGAAGACGCTTCAGCAGGTAGGCAGCCATGTCGTGCGCTTATCCTTCCCTTGGCCCCTGCCCTGGACCGGGCCCGATCAGTTGGTGCGCAACTTCGCAGCTTTCTCAGCGTCGTACCACCACGTATCGGGAACGCCCCGATCGTATTTGGGCTTCACGGCGGGCCGGGAAAATTTGTCCCAGTATACGATGGTATGGGAGGCCTTGAACCATTGGGGAACCCAGTAGTAGCCGGCCCGAAGCACCCGATCTATGGCGCGGGTTGCGGTGACCAACTCCTTGCGCGACTTGGCCTGGATAACCTTTTCGATCAGGGCGTCGATGGCCGGGCTCTGGATGCCGGACAGATTGCCGGAGCCGTCGACGGAGGCCTGCCGGCTGTCCCAGAGGTTCAGCAGCTCGGTGCCGGGTGTCAGCGCCATGCGATAGCGGCGGGTGGTGATGTCGAAGTCGAAGGCCTTGGTGCGCCGTTCGTACTGCGCAGGATCGACGCGGCGCAGCACGAAGTTCACGCCGAGGAGAGCGAGGTTCTTCTGGTAGGCACCGCCGATACGCTCCGATACGGGGTCGGTGAAGAGGTATTCGAGTTCGAGCACCTCGCCCTTGGCGTTGATGCGCTTGCCGTCCTTGAGGGTGTAGCCGGCCTCATCGAGAAGCTTCCCCGCCTCGCGCAGCAGGCGGCGATCGGAACCACTGCCGTCCGATGTGGGGGGACGGTAGGGCTCGCCGAAGACCTCCGCCGGCAGCTTGTCCTTGAAGGGTTCGAGCACCGCCAGCTCTTCGGGGCTGGGCTTGCCTTCGGCCTTCATGTCGGAGTTTTCGAAGAAGCTTTCGGTGCGCTTGTAGAGACTGAAGAAAAGGTTCTTGTTGGTCCACTCGAAATCGAAGGCGTAGTCGAGGGCCTTGCGCACGCGCGGATCGGCGAGCTTCGGTCGGCGCGTGTTGAGGAAAAACCCTTGTGCGCCGCCAGGCGTCTCGTCGGGCAGCGTGAGCTTGATGAGACGGCCTTCCTTGACGGCAGGGATGTCGTAGCCGGTGGCCCAGTCGCGCGAGGTGAATTCCTCTCGCAGATCGACGGTGCCTGACTTGATCGCCTCGAGCGATGCGGTGCGATCGCGGAAGTATTCGATGCGGATCTCGTCGAAGTTGCCGCGGCCGCGGTTCACGGGCAGGTCCTTGGCCCAATAATCGTTGCGGCGCTTATAGCTGACGAAGCCCCCGCCGCCCTGCTTGTAGTCGCCGATCTCGTACTCGCCGGAGCCCACCGGGCGGTCGAGCGTGGTCTGATCGAACTCACGCGTGGCGTAGTAAGCCTTGGACAGGATAGAAAGCCCGGCAACTGTGAGAGGCAGGTCGCGCACGAGCGTGCCCGTGAAGGTAAAGCGCACGGTGTGCGGCTCGGGCGCCTCTGCCTTTTCAATATCGCGCAGAGCAATGCGATACGAAGGGTGCCCCTTCTCCTTGAGAATATTGAAGGTGAAGACGACGTCCTCGGCAGTGATCGGGCTGCCGTCGTGGAAACGCGCTTCAGGATGCATGCGGAAAGTGACGGACATGCCATCGGCGGCGACGTCGGCGGTCTCGGCAATCAGGCCGTAGGCCGAGTCGGGCTCGTCGCCGGCGCGGGCCATGAGACTGTCGTAGATGAGGCCCAGGCCCTGGGCAGCGTCACCCTTCAGGATGAAGCTGTTGAAGCTGTCGAAGGTTTCGATCGCGCCGGTGCCCATGGTGACGATGCGTCCGCCTTTGGGGGCATCGGGGTTGACGTAGTCGAAGTGCTTGAAGCCCGGCGGGTATTTGAGCTCGCCGAAGGTGGACAGGCCATGGCGCGGCTCGGCCATGACGCCGGCCGGTGTCATCAGGCAGAGGGCCAAGGCCGTCGCATGAATGCTGCGTCTCGGTCGGGCGCGATGGACCATGCGTGCAATCCTCATGTCAGCGACACTCATTCGACTATTGCCGTGCCATATCGAGGCGGTTGGCGGCATCCTTATCGATCCACCAGGCTTGCAAAACCTGTATCAACGAGGACGCATGCGTGGGCAGATTTTCCGGACGCCCGAGCTTGTCCCAGAGCGCGACACGCTCGAAGGGCGAATAGAAGTGCGGCACAAGATAATGGTTCCAGAGCAGCACGCGGTCGAGCGCGCGGGTGGCGGCAACGAGCTCGGTGCGATCTTTGGCGAAGATGATGTGCTCGACGAGCGCGTCGACGGCGGGATTCTTGATGCCGATGACGTTGCGGCTGCCCTCCTTGCCGGCGGCCTCCGTGCCCCAGAACTCGCGCTGCTCGTTGCCGGGCGACAGGGACTGAGCGAACTGCGCCACGACGATGTCGAAATCGAAGGTGTCGACGCGGCGGCGATACTGGGCGCTGTCGACCACGCGGATGGAAACCTTGACGCCGAGCTTCTCGAGCGATTGCCGGTAGAGCTGCACGAGGCGCTCGAAGTCCGGCTGCACGAGCAGGAACTCGACCATGAGTTGCTCGCCATCGGCGTTCGTCAGCACGCTGTCCTTCGGTTTCCAGCCGGCCTGAGCGAAAAGCTTGTGGGCCGTGCTCATATGGCGGCGGAAATCCTCCGGAGTGAGGTTCACCGGATTCTTGTATTCCTCAGTGAGTACCTCGGGCGGCACGCCGCCGCGGACGCTTTCGAGAATCTCCAGTTCCAGACCTGACGGCAGTCCGGTCGCCTTCAACTCGGAATTCTCAAAATAGCTGCCGACACGTTCATACTGGCCGAAGAACATGTTGCGGTTGGCGAACTCGTGGTCGTAGGCGAGATTGAACGCCTGCCGGACGCGCGGATCCTGGAACTGCTTGCGGCGCAGGTTGAAGGCAAAGCCCTGCATGGGAATGAGCTGATCGGTCTTCAGATACTGCTTCTTGACGAGGCCGCGCTTGACGGCATCGAAGTCGTAGCCCATCGCCCAGCCCTTGGCGCTCGACTCGGGCCAGAAGTCGGTCTTGCCGGCTTTGAACTCCTCGAAGGCGGCGAGACGGTCGCGGTAGTAGGTGAAGCGGATCTCGTCGAAATTCCATTGTCCGCGCGCCACCGGCAGATCCTTGGCCCACCAGCCGGCCACACGTTCGTAATAGATGTGGCGGCCGCCTTCCATGTGTTTGATGCGATAGGGGCCGGCGCCGATCGGCATCTCCAAGGAGCCGCGCGCAATGTCCCGCGGCTGGCCGTCCTCGCCCTTGGCCTCCCAATAGTGCTTGGGCACGATCGGCAGCGCGCCGACGACCTGCGGCAGCTCGCGATTACCCGGCCGGTCAAAAGTGAACGTCACCTGATGATCGCCGGTCTGCTCAGCCTTCACAACGTTCTTGTAGTAGAGGCTGTACTGCGGGCTGGCGGCTTTCAAGGCATCGAGGCTGAAGACGACGTCGGCGGGTGTGATGTGTTTGCCGTCATGAAAGCGCGCTTCCGGGCGCAACTTGAACGTGGCGGACGAGAAATCCTTGGGCACCGAGACCCACTCGGCGATCAGGCAATAGTCGGTCGAGGGCTCGTCCAGGCTCGTCGTCATGAGCGTGGCGTGGAGAAGGCGCATCAAGCCGACCGCACTGCTGCCCTTGGTGGCGAAGGCGTTGAGGGTGTCGAAAGAGCCGATGGCGCGCTGGCGCAAGATGCCGCCTTTGGGTGCGTTCGGGTTGACCCAGTCGAAATGCTGGAAGTCGGCCTTGAACTTGGGGGCGCCGATGAGCGAGAGCGCGTGATGGCGAATGGGCTCGGCGTTGGCCGACGCCATGGGTGGAGCAGCTCCTGCGCAAACGGTCGCGCCGATCATGAGGCAGGCCTGGCGCCGCGAAAGTCGCGTCATGGTTTGCTTCGGGGCCACTTTAGGGGCCTGCTTCGAGGCTCGCATCGAGTCATTGTGCACGCGGTACTCCAGGCGTCTTGCCGGCATTGGCATCATACCACCACGTCTGCAACCAGCCCGGCGACTGGGAGGGCAGCTTGGCAGGCCGGCCGAACGTATTCCAATAGGCTATCCATTCGCTGGGCCGATGCCACTGCAACACAACGTATCGGTTCCATAGCAGAACGCGATCAAGCGCGCGCGTGGCGGCGATCACGTCCTCTCGCGTAGGGGCATAGATGATCTTTTCGACCAGGTGGTCGACGGCGGGGTTCTTGATGCCGATGATGTTGCGGCTGGCCGGCTTGTCGGCTGCGGCCGAACCCCAGTATTCGCGCTGCTCGTTGCCGGGCGCATGCGACTGGGGGAAGTTGTCGATGACCATGTCGAAATCGTACGTCTTGACGCGCTGCGTGTATTGCGGCGCGTCGACGACGCGGATGGTCATGCGGACGCCGATCTTCGCCAGCGCCTGCTGGTAGGGGAGCAGAACGCGGTCGAGAGATGTATCGGGAACGAGCATCTCGACGGCGAGGGTCTCGTTGGTCTTCTCGTTGCGCCGGACAGTGCCGGCGAGCTTCCAGCCGGCTTGATCCAGCAGGCGACTTGCCTCGCGCAGGTTGGCGCGGAGCTGCTCGGGCGTCGCATTGACGGTGCTTTTGTAGGGCGTCGTGAAGACTTCCGGCGGAACCTGGTCGCGGATCTCATCCAGGAGGGCGAGCTCGCGGCCCTCCGGCAAACCCTTGGCCGCAAGCTCCGAGTTGTCGAAATAGCTGTCCAGGCGTTCGTACAGACCATAGAACAAATTCTTGTTGGCGCTTTCGAAGTCGAAGGCCAGATCGAAGGCCTGGCGCACGGCGCGGTCGGACCATTTGGGCCGCCGCAGATTGAAGACGAAGGCTTGCGTGACCGCGACCGTGGCCAGGGGCACCTCAAGCTTCTTCACGCGACCGTCGCGGACGGCGGGGAAGATGTACTCGGTCGCCCATTTCTTGGAGCTGTTCTCCTGCACGATGCTGATGTCGCCGGCCTTGAAGGCCTCGAAGGCGGGCACGTCGTCGCGATAGCTGTCGAAGCGGATCTCGTCGAAATTGAACTGTCCTCGCATCGACGGCAGATCTTTGGCCCAGTAGTCCTTGACGCGCTCGTAGACGACGGCGCGGTTGGGGTCGACGCTCTTGATACGATACGGACCCGAGCCGAGCGGCGGCTCGAGCGTCGTCTGGCTCAAGTCGCGAGCGGCACCAGCGGCATTACGACCGGTCCAGTATTGCCTGGGTATGACGGCGAGCTGCGACACAAGCAACGGCAGATCGCGGTTGCCGGCACGGGCGAACACGAACGTCACCTCGCGATCGGCGGTTTTCTCGGCCTTGACGATGTCCCTGTAAGCGATGGCGCGGACCGGGTCGGCCGTCTTCTGCTCCTCGAAGGAGAAGATCACGTCCTCGGGCATGATGGGCGAGCCGTCCTGGAAACGGGCTGCAGGATTGAGGCCGAAGGTGACGGAAGACGA
>CADEFX010000193.1 GCA_902826715.1 uncultured Hyphomicrobiales bacterium
GCCGGCCACCGGGTCCAACCGGCCCTCAAGGCCGTGCGTGTACGCATCCATGTCGGGAATGGGCTTGCGTGCGACACCGGTCTCCATGGCCGCCTTGGCGACCGCAGGAGGTACATGCGTCATGAGACGCGGATCGAAAGGGGCAGGGATGATGTACTCGGGGCCGAACACGGGGCGCCGGCCGTGGAAGGCTGCTGCGACCTGATCGGGCACCTCGGCCCGTGCAAGCGCGGCCAGCGCCTTGGCCGCGGCTATTTTCATCGGCGTGTTGATTTCGCTGGCGTGCACATCCAGCGCGCCGCGAAAAATGAACGGGAAGCCCAGAACGTTATTGATCTGGTTCGGGTAGTCGGATCGGCCGGTGGCGACGATGGCATCGCTGCGCGTGGCCAGCACGTCTTCGGGCGTGATTTCGGGGTCAGGGTTGGCCATGGCAAAGATGATAGGCTGCTTGGCCATCTTCTTGACCATCTCCTTGGTCACTGCGCCTTTCGCCGACAAGCCGAAGAAGGCATCGGCGCCGTCGAGCGCCTGGGCCAGCGTGCGCGCCTTGGTCTTGGCGGCGTAGGCCGATTTCCATTGGTTCATGCCGTCCTTGCGGCCCTGATAGATGACGCCCTTCGTGTCACAGAAGATCACGTTCGAGCGCGGCATACCCATCGCCATCAAGAGATCGAGGCAGGCAATGCCCGCGGCACCCGCGCCATTGACCACGAGCTTGAACTTCTTGATGTCGCGGCTTGTGAGTTCCAGCGCGTTGATGAGGCCGGCGGCGGCGATGATGGCCGTGCCGTGCTGATCGTCGTGGAAGACGGGGATGTCGAGCAGCTCCTTCAGCTTCTCCTCGATAATGAAGCAGTCGGGCGCCTTGATATCCTCCAGGTTGATGCCGCCGAAGGTGGGACCGAGATAGCGCACGCAGTTGATGAAGGCATCGACGTCGGTCGTATCGACGAGCACGTCCATGGCATCGATATCGGCGAAGCGCTTGAACAGCGCGCCCTTGCCTTCCATGACCGGTTTGGCGGCCTGCGCGCCGAGGTTGCCGAGGCCAAGGATGGCCGTGCCGTTGGAAACAACCGCCACCAAGTTGCCCTTGTTGGTATACTCGTAGGCGCGGGCTGGATCTTGCGCGATCGCCAGTACGGGCACGGCTACGCCTGGCGAATAGGCGAGAGACAAGTCCCTCTGAGTCGTCAGCGGCTTGGTCGGCGTGATCTCGAGCTTGCCGGGCTTTCCCAGCGCGTGGAAATCGAGCGCTTCCTGATCGGTATAGCGGGCAGCGGGGAATTTTGCGGACATCAGATCTGACCGTTCTTGTTTTGCCAGGGAGCGTTGCGGCGCAAGAGGAGCGCTGGTGAGCCTTGGACGATAGGCTTCGGTACCGGCTTTCACAACTCGGGGCCTTCGCGGTTGCACACGCGGCATTCCCACCGGCTCCTCAAGCCGCTATGCCTAATTCCGCAAAATCGGCGGGCAAGGGCAGAGGGCCCAAATGACGCAAAAATCCAAGGAGCCGGTGCGCCCCGGCACGTCGAGGCCGCGGCCGGAAGCCGCTGAGCCAGACAGTGCCGTTGCGCCAGCAGACGAGCCGGTCGTCTCGCCCGTCAAGGATGTTTCCCCGGCCATGGCGCAGTTCTTGGAGATCAAGACCGCCAACCCCGACAGCCTCCTCTGGTACAGGATGGGCGATTTCTACGAGCTGTTCTTCGAGGACGCCGTTGTGGCGTCCAAGGCGCTGGGAATCGTGTTGACGAAGCGCGGCAAGCACCTCGGTGAAGATATTCCGATGTGCGGGGTTCCGATTCATCGCGCCGACGAATATCTGCAGCGACTGATCAAGCTCGGCTTTCGTGTAGCCGTCTGCGAACAGCTCGAGAATCCGGCCGAGGCGCGCAAGCGAGGTGCGAAAGCCGTCGTGCGGCGCGACGTTGTGCGCCTAGTGACGCCCGGAACGCTGACCGAGGACAGCCTGCTCGACGTTCGGGTACGCAACTACCTGACTGCCATGATGCCGGCGCCTGCCGCGTCTCACGATGGGAAAGGGCGGTACGCGCTGGCTTCACTCGATATCTCGACGGGAGAGTTTGAAGTTGGCGAGGTTGCGGCGGATGATCTGGGCGGCGAGTTGATGCGCCTCGGGCCGGGCGAAATCATCGCTGCCGATATTTTGGATGAGAGGCTCACGGGTCCGGCTGCTGCATCGGGTGCAGCCTTGACGCCGGTGGCGTCGGCCTTTTTCGACAGTCTTTCGGGCGAGCGGCTGCTGAAGGACCGGCTCGGCGTGGGCGAGCTTGGCGGCTTCGGCAGTTTTTCGCGCGCCGAGCTGGCGACCGTCGGGGCCCTGCTGAAATACGTCCATCTGACGCAGATCGGTGCCAAGCCTATTGTCCGCCCGCCTCGTCACTCAGGCTCGGCCAATACGCTCGTCATCGATGGCGCGACGCGGGCGAGCCTGGAGATTCTGCGCTCCACGTCGGGTGCGCGCGAGGGGTGCCTGCTGTCCGCGATCGATCGGACGGTCACGGGCGCCGGCGCGCGAGAATTGGGGACGCGGCTTGCGAGTCCGCTGCGCGATCCGCAGCAGATTGCGGCGCGGCTCGACGCGGTCGCTTTTCTATGCGAGCGAGAGACGCTGCGGGACGACCTGCGTCAGGCTCTGAAGTCCGCGCCCGACATGGCGCGTGCGTCGTCGCGGCTCGCGCTCATGCGTGGCGGGCCGCGCGATCTGGCTGCCATCCGCGATGGACTGGCGGTTGCCCAGGACTGTGCAAGGCTGCTGGCGAAGGCCGCGGGCGCCATTGGCCTGACGGATGAGCTAAGGATCATCGAGACGCGCCTGGCGTGCGTTCCCGCGTCGCTCGTCGAAGAATTGGCCGGCGCATTGGTCGAGACGCCGCCGCATCTTCAGCGTGACGGCGGCTTTGTGCGTTCGGGCTACAGGGCGGATCTCGATGATGCGTTGCGGCTGCGCGATGACGGCCGCCGCGTCATGACGGAATTGGA
This sequence comes from uncultured Hyphomicrobiales bacterium, assembly GCA_902826715.1. Taxonomy (GTDB): domain Bacteria; phylum Pseudomonadota; class Alphaproteobacteria; order Rhizobiales; family Hyphomicrobiaceae; genus CADEFX01. The sequence goes on from CADEFX010000193.1 coordinate 3,007, forward strand.
AGCGAAGTACATCGGGTTGACAGGCGTCAAGTCGCTCAAGGTGCGTCACAACAACATCCTCGGCTTCTTCATCGAGCTGACGGCGCTCAATGCCAGGCCGCTCACAGAGGCGCCGCACAATGCCGTGTTCCGGCACCGCCAAACGATGGCGAACGCGATGCGCTTCACGACCGATGAGCTGGAAGAGATCGAGGGGCGCATTGCGTCAGCGGCGGAACGGGCCCTCGCCATCGAGCAGGAGGTGTTCGACCAACTCGCGGGCACGGTCGTGAGACATGCGCAAGCCATGGCGAGTCTGGCCGGCGCCTTGGCGGAGTTGGATGTCTATGCGTCATTGGCGGAGCTGGCGGCCGTCGAGGCGTACGTCCGCCCTGCGCTCGACGAGTCGACGGCGTTCGAGATCCGGGGTGGCCGTCATCCCGTGGTGGAGCAAGCCTTGCAGCGGGCCAAGGCGGGGCCGTTCGTCGAGAACGACTGCATCCTTGGCCGGCCGGAGCCCGCACTGAAGCCGACGGGTTTCGACGAAAGCGCGGACGGCCGGGTCTGGCTCGTTACCGGCCCCAACATGGCGGGCAAGTCCACGTTCCTGCGCCAGAACGCGCTGGTCGTCGTGCTGGCCCAGATGGGGTCGTTCGTGCCCGCCAAATCCGCGCGCATTGGGATTATCGATCGGCTATTCTCGCGTGTCGGCGCGTCGGACGATCTTGCCCGGGGCCGTTCCACGTTCATGGTGGAGATGGTCGAGACGGCGGGCATCCTCAACCAAGCGACGGAGCGGAGCCTCGTCATCCTCGACGAGATCGGACGCGGTACGGCCACTTTCGATGGGCTTTCGATTGCCTGGGCGACCATCGAATATCTGCATGACGTCGTGGGCTGTCGCACGTTGTTTGCCACGCACTATCACGAGCTGACGGCGCTGGCGGGCCGGCTGAGCGAGGTCGCCAATGTGACCATCGACGTCAAGGAGTGGCAGGACGAGATTGTTTTTCTACACAAAGTCCGTCACGGCGCCGCCGACCGGAGCTACGGCATTCAGGTCGCCAAGCTGGCCGGCCTGCCGCGAGCGGTCATCGATCGGGCTTCGGACGTGCTGCGGGTGCTCGAAAAGACGGATCGTAAGGCGGATGGTGCTGCCGCCGGTCTCGACGAATTGCCGCTTTTTGCGGCTGCGCGGCCCCAGAGTTTCACGCCGGGGACCAGTGATCCTTCCCTACTTGATCGTGCTATGGACGCGCTAAATCCCGATGAGCTGACGCCGAAGGCTGCGCTAGAGGCGCTCTACCGCCTCAAGGCCTTGCGCACGACGGGTGCCAAGGACTAGAGCAGGATCGTTTCGACTGAAGCGCATCGGCGACGTGAATCCTGCTCTGCATTTATGAACTAGAGCGCGATTCACGCTTCGCATGGAAGCCGATAGTGCTTCCATGCGAAACGATCGCGCTCTAGTTCAAGGCAAGATCGCACGGCGATTCGGTTGCCCTCGTCAGGAAGTTAACAAGGGTTGACGATGCTGCTCACGGCTGACCACCCGTTCGTCACGGCTCCCTACTTCGATACGGTGGCTCTGCGCCACGAGTTGACGGCGTTGTTCCGGTCGCATGGCAACGACGCGGCGGTGGCGCGTCCGGCCGTCCTCGACCGGTTGAAGCGCCTGCTGAAGGATGCGCATGCGGCTGCGCAGGCAGAGCTGGAGAGCGATGGAAAAGGTGCGCGTTGCGCAAAGGGCCTGTCGCTTTTTCAGGACGAGCTGATCCGCCTCGCCTACGACTATACGAAGGCGCACGTCTATCGAAGTGACAACCCGTCCGACGCAGAGCGGATAGCCGTGGTCGCTACAGGCGGCTACGGGCGTGGCATGCTGGCGCCCGGGTCGGACATCGATTTGCTCTTCCTGCTACCCTACAAGCAGACGCCGTGGAGTGAGAGCATCGTCGAGTACATTCTCTATCTCCTCTGGGATCTCGGGCAGAAGGTCGGGCATGCGACGCGCAACGTCGAGCAGTGCATTCGCCTGTCGCAATCCGACATCACGATTCGCACGGCCATTCTCGACGCCCGCATGATCTTCGGCGATCCGCCGCTGTTCCAGAACCTGACCCAGCGCTTCGCCGCCGATGTCGTGAAGGGGAGCGCGCGCGAATTCATCGCCGCCAAGCTCGCGGAGCGCGATGAGCGCCACAGGCGAACGGGCGAGTCGCGCTATCGGGTGGAGCCCAACATCAAGGACGGCAAAGGCGGTCTGCGGGACCTCCACACGCTGCAGTGGCTCGCCAAGTACTTGGAGCTTGGCTCCGGCAGGAAGGACGCGTTCTTTACTCGATCCGAGCAATCCACCTTCCGGCGTTGTGAGGAATTTCTTTGGACGGTGCGCTGTCATCTCCATTTCGTCGCCGGCGGGCCGGAGGAGCGCCTGACATTCGACGTGCAGCCGACGCTGGCAGAACGGTTGGGATATGCCCGGCAGCGCGGCGGCCTGATTGCCGTCGAGCGGTTCATGAAGCACTTTTTCCTGGTCGCGAAGGACGTCGGCGATCTCACGACCGTTCTGTGCTCCGCGCTCGAGATGCAGCAATTGAAGACGTCACCGACTTTCGCGGCGATGCTCGATCCCATGAGCTGGCGAACGCGGCGCCGCATCCGCCGCACGACGGACTTTCGTATCGACAACGGCCGGCTGAATGTCGCTGATGGCAATGTCTTCAAGCGCGATCCGGTGAATCTCATCCGTTTCTTCGCCACGGCCGAGGAAACGGGCACTTTCTACCATCCAGATGCCGTCCGCCTTCTGCGACAGTCGCTGCGGCTGATCGACGATAACCTGCGGGCCAATCCCGAAGCCAACCGCATCTTTCTCGACCTGCTGACCAGCAACGTCGAGGCGACACTGCGGCGGATGAACGAGGCGGGCGTGCTCGGCCGGTTCATTCCTGACTTCGGCCGCATCGTGGCGATGATGCAGTTCAACATGTATCATCACTACACGCTCGATGAGCATCTGATCCGCACCGTTGGCGTCGTCGCCGAGATCGAACGCGGCGAGGCGGACAAGATTCATCCGCTGTCGCATCGCATCTTCAAAACCATCGCCAATCGCCGCGCGCTATATGTCGCCGCCTTCCTGCACGACATTGGCAAAGGGCGCACGGAAGATCATTCCCTAGTTGGAGCCCGCGTCGCGCGTCGCGTTGCGATGAAGTTGGGCTTGTCGGCTGACGAGATCGATCAGGTGGTGTGGCTGATCGAGAACCACCTCGTGATGAGCACCTATGCGCAGACGCGCGACGTCAGCGATGCGAAGACCATTCGGGACTTTGCTGGCATTGTCGGAACGCCCGAACGTCTAAAGCTCCTGCTGGTGCTGACGGTGGCCGATATTCGGGCTGTTGGTCCCGGCATCTGGAATGGCTGGAAGGGGCAGCTTCTGCGCACGCTCTACTATCAGACCGAGCCGCTCGTCACCGGTGCGCAGGTCAAGTCCGAGGGCAGCGAACGCATGGCAGGCGCTCTCAGCGCCTTCCGCTCGGCGGTGGCCGTAGAGGTCCAGGAAGAGGACATCACACGTTATATCGGCCGGCACTATTCCGACTATTGGCTCAAGACCGAGACGCGCAAGCAGGTCGATCATTTCCGGATGGTGCAGTCGGCCGAGGCCAAAGGGCTCAAGTTTGCGGCCAATGTGGCAACCGATGCCTTCACGGCCATCACGGAGCTGTCCGTAATGGCACCCAATCACCCGCGTTTGCTGGCCCTGTTTGCAGGGGCTTGCGCTGCGGCCGGCGCCAATATCGTCGGAGCCTACATTTCGACAACGCGAGACGGATTCGCGATCGATACATTCCTGCTGCAGCGCGAATTCGAGGAAGACGATGAGCGCCGCCGCGCCGGCCGCATCGCTCATACGATTGAGAGCGTGCTCAAGGGTGAGGTGCGGCTGTCGGCGCTGATGGCTAAACGGCGCGATGCGAAGGGCAGGATTCGTGCCTTCACCGTCGAGCCGGAGGTGATCATCGACAATTCGGTTTCTGACCAGTTCACGGTGGTGGAGGTGTCCGGGCTGGATCGGCCCGGACTGCTCTATGAGATGACGAGTGCCATCTCCAACCTGAATCTCGACATTACGTCCGCGCACATCACGACGTTCGGCGAGAAGGCGGTCGACGCGTTCTATGTCACGGACCTCACCAACAAAAAGATCACGGCGCCCTGGCGGCAGCAGGCGATCAAGCAACGCCTGATCGACGTGCTGTCGCGGGCGCCTGGCAAGGTGAAGGTGGTGGAGTGACGTGTCGCCTCAGAGCTTGGCTTTCTCCTTGCAGTAGCGGGCGACCTCGTCGTGCCGTGCGAACCAGATGCCTGCGTGGCTGCGGATGTATTGAATGAGCTCTTCCAAGATCTGGATCCGGCTGGCGTGGCCGATGACATGCGGATGCATGGTCAGCAGGAACAGCCCGCCGCTCTCGTAAGCCTGATCGAATTCCCGCATGAACACTTCCAGCACGCCTGAGGGAGGCGTGTAGGGACGGGCCGATCCGAAGCGGTCCATGGACAGATAGGGGGCATCGTCCCTGATCCACTCGACGGGCAGCTCGACGATGCCGGTGGGTTCTCCATCCTCAAGGAGTTCGTAGGGATCGTCGTCGGCCATGAGGGAAGAATCGTAGAGCAGCCCCATCTCGCGTGTGATCGAAAGCGTGTGGGGGCTGAAGTCCCATGATGGAGTGCGGATCCCGACCGGGCGCACGCCACACGTCTTCTCCAGGACATCGGCGGCGCGCATCTGCAGATCGCGCTCGTTTTTCGGTGGGAGCTGGCTGTTCAGCTCGTGGATCCAGCTGTGAATGCCGACCTCGTGCCCTTCCTTGACGGCGCGTTTCTGCTCGTCGGGATGCAGCATAGCGACAACGGCGGGTACGAAGAACGTTGCCTTGATGTCATACTTGTCGAGCAGCCGTGTGATGCGCGGGACCCCGACACGTGCGCCGTACTGCCCGGCGCTGAGGCGGCCGGGGCTGTCATGGCCCCAGCGCAGCGTCTGGGTCTCGTGGTCGGAGTCGAAGGAGAGCGCTACGGCGCAGCGTGCACCGCCCTTCCACGTCTTCGGCTTCAGGGATCGGCCGGCGCGGATCTTCTCGACGATCTTGCGCCATTTTTCCTCCGGCCATTGCCAGGCCTCAGCCTGCGCCGGCAAGCCGCTGGTTTTTGCTTTGGCTTCACTCATGACCCGTCTCCCATTCGCTTCGAATGGGAAATCATAGGCGGGAGAGGTCCTTGTGCCCAGCGTCAGCCGAACAATCGGAGCTGTTTCTCGTCTTGGCCCTTGGTCTCGAAGGCGAGCTGCTCGATGCGGTCGAACGGTACCTGCTCGGCCATGATGAGCGAGCGCTGCGCCTTGAGCGACCGTACCAGGCCTTCCTGCACGAGGTGGAATTCGCCGACGGTCTGTCCCGGCAGCACAGCGGCCGGATCAAGGCCGGACTCGCTTTGGAACGCCGCCTTCAGCTTCCGCAGCGCGGTGTCCTCACGGACACGGCCGATGAACCAGCTGGTGATTTGGTCGCGGCTCTTGTAGTCGAGATCGCCCGGCGACTGCGTGGCAAGCATGAGGCCGAGACCGGCCGAACGCGCACGCTTCAACAGGCTCTGCAGCGGTTCTGCCGTCGCGGGTTTGGCATTGGCCGGGATGTAGAGATCGGCTTCGTCGAACATGACAACGGCCTGCAACTCATCGTTGGGATTGCGCTGACAGAAGCGCAACGCCTCGGACAGGAACTGCGAGACCCAGAACAGGATGTTCTCGTTGTCGCCGAGGAAGCCCG
>CADEFX010000194.1 GCA_902826715.1 uncultured Hyphomicrobiales bacterium
CATTGCGCGATTTCGACAAGGCCGTAGAGATGGAGCCGACCTCAGCCAGCGTGCATGAGGCGCACGCGCTCGCCAATGCCAAAGCTGATGCGTTCGATGTGGCCTTGACCGATCTGGCGCGAGCTATCGAGATCGATGCACGATCGCCGTTGGCTTATGCCTACCGGGCGTGGGTCTACAAGCAGCAGGGGCAGCCGGAGCTTGGCCAGAAAGACATCGATCGCGCCGTGCGGCTGGATCCCGAACGTGCCGAGGTGTTGTGGGTGCGCGGCGAGTTGCGCGAAACGGCGGGAGAGAACGAGGAGGCCATCGGCGATCTCAAGAAGGCCGTTGCCTTGAAGCCCATGCTGCGCGACGCCTCGGCGGCGCTGGAGCGGCTCGGCGTGCCGGCCGACACCGAAGACACGGAAATCCCGCAGCTGCGCATGCTGACCTGGCGCGTGTTCGTGCGCGCCAATCGCTATCACGCGGCCAGCACGGAATATCATCGCCTCAAGGTGCCGCTCGAAATGATGAGTGACGGGCAGCCGCGTTTGCTTGAGTGGGATGTGAAAAAGCCGCCGCTCAACGGCATCGGTGTTCTGCGCTTTGCGGCCGGCAAGGTCGATGGTCCGCGCGGGGCGGAGGAGGTCGAGCATGCCGCGGTCGTCGATTTGCAAAGCGGCTCGGTGATTGCGCTTGAGCCGGTGCGGCAAGGCGAGCGGATGGCGACCTGGACTTGGGAGGACAACCGCCTGGTGGTCGCCAGCGTCGATGGCTACAGCGAGGAGTACGCGCTGCGGCTGAAGAATCGTGACCCGGCCGCGCAAAAGCGGCTGACGAGCACCGACGGCCAAGGGAAATCCGGACGCCCCCCAAGCTGGGCACCCTGGGGCCAGGACGGTTTTTTCGGCGACAATCGCGGCAATCGGCTCCGGCCATCGCAGCCAAAGACGATATTCGACCTGCTGTTCAAATAATGGCGGTTGATCATGCAATCGATGCCCAACTGGTAGGCGCCCACGCTTAACGGTCGTTGACACAGGTCGGCACAGCTGACACCAGCGGCGTTTTCCTCCGTCAAAGGAGGGATCGTTACAAGGGCATAGGGAACTGCTAGACTCGGGAACTCGGGAGTCTTGGGACAAGACTCCCTCAGGGAATGCGCGCGTTTCGGCCAGCCGGCGAGCGTGCCAGCGACTGGGTACGGCAGAACATGCGCGATTGGCACGGCACGTCGGCGCTCGCGGTTACCGGGGCGTTGCTGTTGATGGGGCTTGCGTTCACGGGATGTGACCGCCCTGAGGCCCGCAACGACGGGAAAGAACAGACGGCAGCTCCGGTCGCCACCGTCAGTGTCAGCCGCCCCATCGTCGAGGAGATCATCGAATGGGACGAGTACACCGGGCGCTTCGAGGCGGTGGACACCGTTGACGTGCGCGCGCGTATCTCGGGATACCTGGACGAGGTCGCCTTCAAGGACGGCCAGATGGTGGAGAAGGGCGCGCTGCTGTTCGTCATCGATCCGCGTCCATTCGAGCGCGTGCGCGACCAGGCCCGTGCCGAGCTTGCCCAAGCCCAGACAAAAGCCGACAACCTCGTTTCCGATGTGGAACGGGGCAAGCCGCTCCTCGAGCGTCGGATCATGTCGGAGAAGGTGTACGAGGATCGCGCGAACCTGCTGAGAGAAGCGCAGGCGGCGGTGAAGGTGGCCGAGGCGAAGGTTGCGTCTGCGGAGCTCGAGCTATCGTTCACGCGGATGACGGCGCCCATCGCAGGCCGGACCAGCCGCGCCAGCATCAGCCAGGGCAATTGGGTTTCTGCGGGCGTTTTGAGCAACCCGACCCTGCTGACCACGATCGTCAGTCAGGATCCGATCCAGATCTACTTCGACGTCAGCGAGAACAACTACATCAAGTACAAGCGGCTCGCCGAGCGCGGCGAGACCGAGGGGGCGGCTTCGCCCGGGGCGGCGGTCGAGGTTGCGCTCCCCGATGAAAGGTCGTTCGTCCACAAGGGGCGGCTGGATTTCATCGACAATCGGCTCGACGCCGGCACGGCCACGCTGCGCGTCAGGGCCGAAATCGACAACAAGACGCAGCTCTTCTCACCCGGCATGTTTGCGCGTGTTCGGCTGGCGGGCTCGGGCAAGGCGCCCGCCGTTCTGCTGCCCGACGAGGCCATCGCAACTGACCAAGGCAGCAAATACGTGCTGGTGGTTGCCGAGGACGGTGCGGTCTCGCGCAAGACGGTTCGCCCCGGTCCTCTGTCCGGTGGACTGAGAATTGTTCGTGAGGGGCTGACGGGCGCCGACTGGGTTGTCGTGAAGGGCCTGCAACTCGCGCGCCCAGGCCAGAAGGTACAGGCGAAGCGCGAGGCGCTGCGCGTGTCGCAGTCGGCCGATTCCGCTCCGCGCTCGGATCGCTAAGGGAGCACCGGCCGATGCCTTTGAGCCGGTTCTTTATCAGGCGGCCGATCTTCGCGGCCGTGCTGTCGATGTTCATCACCATCATCGGCATCATTGGTTACTTCAACCTGCCGTTGACGCAGTTTCCGGAGATCGTCCCGCCCACTGTTACTGTCAATGCTACCTATTCGGGCGCCAGCGCGCAGACGGTTGCAGACACTGTTGCAGCCGTGATCGAGCAGGAGATCAACGGCGTCGAGAACATGATCTACATGTACTCGCAGGCAACGAGCGATGGTGGGCTGAGCATCACAGTCACCTTCGACATCGGCACCGATATCGACAAGGCCCAGGTGCTGGTGCAGAACCGTGTCGCCTCTGCCGAGCCGCGGCTGCCAGACGAGGTGCGCCGGGCCGGGGTGACGGTGCGAAAGAACAATCCCGATCTGCTGCTCGTCGTGCATTTGGTCTCGCCGGATAACACGTACGATCAGCTCTACATCTCGAACTACGCGTTGCTCAACGTTCGCGACATCCTTGCCCGGATCGAGGGGGCAGGCTCGGTCAACCTGTTCGGTGCGCGCGAATACTCGATGCGCGTGTGGCTCGATCCGGAGCGTAACGCCGCTCTCAACATGACCGCCGACGAAGTGCTGACGGCGCTGCGGCAGCAAAACGTCCAAGTCGCGGGCGGTGCCATCGGCGAGCCGCCCATGCGCTCGAGCGGCGCCTTTCAAGTGCCTCTGCAGCTGAAGGGCCGGCTGCGCGAAGCGGGCGAGTTCGAGCAGATCGTTATCAAATCGGGCGGCGGCGGGCGCGTCGTGTTTCTAAAGGACGTCGCGCGCGTCGAACTCGGTGCCCTCAACTATACGACCTATGGCTATCAGAATGGCGATCCCGCGATCGTTCTCGCCGTGACTCAGTCACCTGGATCGGACGCGCTGAAAACGGCCAACGCCATCAAGCAGGCAATGGTCGAGATCTCGAAGTCGTTTCCGCGGGGGCTTGAGTATCGCATCGTCTACAACCCGACCGAGTTCATCGAAGTATCGATCCGGGAACTCTACAAGACCATCCTGGAAGCCATCGCCATGGTGATCCTGGTCGTTTTGTTGTTTCTGCAGACTTGGCGTGCGACGGCTATTCCCGTCATCGCCATCCCGATCTCTCTGATCGGAACGTGCGCCGTGATGCTGATGCTCGGCTATTCCATCAACACGCTGACGCTGTTCGGGTTGGTACTCGCCGTCGGCATTGCGGTGGACGATGCGATCGTGGTGGTCGAGAACGTGGAGCGACGGTTGAAGGAGGGGCTTTCCTCGGCCGATGCGGCGCGCGCGACGATGGACGAGGTCGGTACGGCCGTAATCTCCATCGCGCTTGTGTTGTCGGCCGTGTTCATTCCGACCGCGTTCGTGAGCGGGATCACCGGACAGTTCTACCGGCAATTCGCTATCACCATCGCTTCAGCGACGATCATTTCCGCCTTCGTGTCGCTGACCCTCAGCCCGGCGCTGGCGGCCATTCTCTTCAAGGGCCATCACGAGCATGCCAAGCCGTCCGTGCTGATGAAGCCGGTGCACATGCTGTTCGATGGCTTCAATCGCGGGTTCGCGGCGCTGGCAGCGGGCTACAGCGCGCTGGTGCGTGGACTGGCACGCGTCACCGGGCTGATGTTGCTCATCTACGCGGGCCTCATTGCGTGCGCCATCGCCTTCGTCATGCATATGCCGACGGGCTTCATTCCGGCGCTCGACCGGGGCATTGTCATCGTCTCGCTGCAGTTGCCGGCTGGGGCTTCGCTCGAGCGTACCGACGCCGTCGTCAGGAAAGCGCAGGACATCATCCACGCAACGCCGGGGTTCAAATATACGAACGGCTACACAGGTCGATCAGGCTCGACGTTCACGAACGGCTCCAATGTGGCGGCGATCTTCTGCGTTCTTGATGATTTTGTGGAACGGCATGACAAAGGGTTGACGATAAGCCGGGTTGCGCAGGATCTGCGCGGCCGCCTGGCACGAGAGATCAACGAGGCCACCGCGCAGGTCTTCGTGCCGCCCCCCTTGCGCGGCGGCGGCGGCACGAGCGGTTTCTCGATGCGGCTGCAGGATCGGGCGGGGCTGGGATCGGAAGCGTTCTCGCGCGCAGCACAGGATCTGATCCAGGCAGCCAACAGCACGCCCGGGATCGCCAATACGTTCACGACTTTCTCGACGGGAACGCCGCAGATCTTTGTCGACGTCGATCGCATGAAGGCGCAGATGCTGAAGGTGCCGATGGCGAATATCTTCGAAGCCATGCGGGTGTACATGGGCTCCGCCTATGTCAACGACTTCAACATGTTCGGCCGGACCTACCGGGTGACGGCGCAGGCCGACGGCGCCTACCGTCTCGATCCCGAAAATATCAGCCGAATCCGCGTGCGCAACGCCGATGGTCAGATGGTGCCTCTGGGTAGTCTCGTGACCTTCCGGGAGACGACCGGGCCGGACCGTGTGCCGCGCTACAATCTTTTTCCGGCGATCGAAATCAACGGGCAGTCCACGGCGGGCGTGAGCTCCGGCCAGGCGCTCCAGATCATGCAGGACGTGGCGGTGCGCACTCTGCCGCCGGGCATCACCTACGAATGGACCGACCTGTCCTATCAGGAGAAGAAGACTGGTCGTACGGGCTATTATATCTTCGCGCTCTCTGTGCTGTTCGTCTTCCTGGCACTGGCGGCGCAATATGAAAGCTGGTCGTTGCCGCTCGCGATCATCCTGATCGTGCCGATGTGCCTGCTCTCGGCGGTGTTCGGCGTCTGGTTGCACGGGCAGGACATCAACATTCTGACTCAAGTCAGCTTCGTGGTACTCATCGGGCTGGCGGCCAAGAACGCCGTCCTGATCGTCGAGTTTGCGCGGCAGCTCGAAGACAAGGGGCATGACATCGTCAGCGCCGCGGTGGAGGCCTGCAAGCTGCGCTTGCGGCCGATCTTGATGACCTCTATGGCGTTCACCAGCGGCGTGCTGCCGCTCTACTTCGCAAAGGGGGCTGGTGCTGAGATGCGCATCGCGCTCGGTACCGGCGTGTTCTGGGGGATGATCGGCGTGACGCTGTTCGGCTTGATCTTCACGCCGGTGTTCTACATCGTCATGCGCAAGATCGCGACGCGGAAGCGTGCCGGATCGGCGGCGGCGCCGCAGCCGGCCGAGTAGAGCCCGTTCAGTCTTTGGCAGGCGTCCAATGCGCTTTACGTTTCTCCGCGAATGACGCGAGGCCTTCTGCCGCTTCGGGCGTCTGGCGCTTGGCAGCATGACTGTTCACCAGTTTCTCGAACGTCGCCTCGTCGAAACCGCCCCAGGCACTTTCGAGGATGGTTGCCTTGGTCTCGGCGATGGCGACAGGATCGTTATCGAGGAACTGGTCGATGAACTTTGCGCCCGTTGTCTCCAGATCACCCGCGGGCACGACTTCGTGCACCAACCCGACGCGATGCGCATCGCGCGCGGAGAAGCGCTCTCCGGTCAACGCGTACCGGCGGACCTGACGCGCCGAGATAGCGTCGCTGAGCTGCGGAATGATGATGGCGGCTGTGAGACCCCATCGCACCTCGGTAATGGAGAAGACGGCGTTGTCGGCCGCGATCACGAGATCGCAGGCGGCGACGATGCCGGTGCCACCGCCGAAGCAGGCGCCTTGGACCATGGCCACAACGGGAACGGGCAGTCGGTTGAGGCGATCCACCACCTGAGCCGTCGCGCGCGATACGGCGTCGTTCTCCGCCGGTGAAGCAACCCGGACGGCGTTGATCCAGGCGAGGTCGGCGCCAGCCTGGAAATGTTTGCCGTTGCCCTTCAGAACAACGGCGCGAAGGCCGGAACGGGTGCCCAGATCATCCATGGCGCGCAAGACGGCCTGGATCAGATCGCCGTTGTAGGCATTGTTGACCTCGGGACGGTTGAAAGTCACGGTGGCGACGCCGCGCGCGTCGAGGGTCGTAAGCACGGGTTCCGTCTGCATGGGGACCGTCTTTGCTGAGTGTGGACGCTGGGCATCTATCGCAAGAAAAAGCCGAAAGATATCCGATACTCACGGCATGGTGATCCTCGTTCTGTTCGCGACCGATCATGCATACGCTATACCCTCTATGCTGGATTCGGAGCAGCGTCTTGCAATCGCCGCAAACGGTGTCTAGCCGGTGGATAGCCGCCGGCGGGGGCCGCGTTCGCTTCTTCACCTATTCAGTCAACGAGATAATCGTGAGCGAGCCGATGAGCAGCGTTTCAAGGATTGCACGAGGAGTCCGCGCGGGGCGGCGTGGTCGAAAAGCCGCAACCGCTGTCATTCTCGCGGGAATGGGCCTTTTAGCCGCTGGCTTAACGCCTTCTGCCCAGGCCCAGACGCAGGAAGCCCACTGGTGGGAGCAGATTCCGGGGTTTGGAACTCCGGGGGCCAATTCGTCGGGACGGCGCGACACCGAAGCGCGCGCGCGGGATCAAGCGGCTGCACCTCTCAACGACTTGCGCACGGATTCGACGCCGCTACGCAACGACGCGATGCTGGCGGCCTATGATGACGCCATTGCCCGCTATCAGAAAATCGCGGCGTCGGGCGGCTGGGGCACCATTCCGGGCACGCGCATGATCCGTCCAGGTGACGACGATGAGCGCGTGCCGTACGTGCGCCGGCGCCTGATCATGGGCGGCGACCTCAGAACGCAACAGGGCTATCAGTCCTATGGGTTCGACGGCGAGCTGGAAGCAGCGGTGCGCCACTTCCAGGAGCGGCACGGCTTGCGGGTCTCAGGTCGCGTCGACCAGCCGACGCTGCAGGCCATGAACATACCGGCCCAAGCCAGGATGGCGCAGTTGCGCCTCAATCAGCAGCGAGTACGTGATCTCATCGGCCAGCGCATGGAGGACAAGTACGTCCTTGTCAACGTGCCGGCCTTTCAGCTCGAGGCGGTCGAGCGTCACAACGTCGAGCAGCGACACCGGGTCATCGCCGGCAAGCCGGAGCGGCAGACGCCAAGCGTCCGGGCGACCATCCGCGCGCTCAATTTCTTCCCTTATTGGCGCGTGCCTGACAGCGTTGCTACGCTCGACCTGATGCCGCGGCTGGCCAAGGAACCGGATTATCTTGCCAAGGAGCAGATTCGGGTGCTGACGGGCTCCTTCAACGGCCCCGAGATCAATCCCTCAAACATCGATTGGCGGCAAGCCGACGCCACACGCATCAAGTTCCGGCAGGATCCGGGGCCGCAAAATGCGCTGGGCCTGGTACGTCTCGACATGCCGAATGAGCACGGCGTCTACATGCACGACACGCCGATGAAAAAGCTGTTCGATCAGCGTGCGCGCGGCTTCAGTGCCGGATGCGTGCGCGTGCAAGATGTCTTCGATCTTGCGGCGTGGATTGCGCGCGACGAGCCGGGCGGTTGGACGCGTGAACGGATCGACGACGTTCTGGCCGCCGGACAGGCGGTCGACGTCACGTTGACGCGCCCGATCCCGGTCTACTTCGCCTATGTCACGGCCTGGGCCGAGCCCAATGGCCGCGTCGAGTTCCGGCCTGATATCTACGGTCGCGACGGGCTAAGGGAGCTGTCGAGCGACCGCGAGCGCGATCCAGATGCGCCGACGCCAACCCAGACTCTCACACCCTGACGGAGTAGTGTTTCAGCGAATGGATGCGCCCGGTCTCTTGACCGGGCGCTTGCTTTTGGGGACGCTCGCAGTGCCGGCCAATTGTTGCCGGTTTGATGCGAGGGGAAATCGATGCTGTCGCTGGCTGCCTATGCCAATCGTCTGTCGGTGCGTCCCGGCGAGACCATCGAATTCAAAGTCTCGAGCCAATCGGCCGAACCGTATGTAGCGCGGCTCGTTCGCGTGATCTGTGCCGACGCCAATCCCGCAGGACCCGGCCTTCGCGAGGAGGCGATCGACGCAGCGCTGGCAGGACCGCATCCGTCCCGGAAGCAGGCGGTGCACCTGGGGTCATACGCAAATATCGAAAACAACCTCGACCTGGGTGCCAGCGGTCAGATTGGCTTTGCCGCCACGATTTGGCCGACGACGCCCGGCAGCGGGCGCCGGCAAGGTATTCTCTCGGCCTACGATCCCAACGTGCGCGTTGGATTTGCCTTGGCCGTCGGGGAGGATGGTAGCGTCGAGGCGCTGCTGGGCGCGACGCGTGTCAAGACCCGCGCGCCATTGAGCGCGCGAGCCTGGTACCGGGTATGGGCCACATACGATTCCCAGTCGCGCGTGCTGAAGGTCGGGCAGGTGCCGCTGACGCGCGGACAGACCAGCGGGCCGGTCACTGAGGCGCAGGCTGAAGCCGATGCGGCGCTGCCGCCCAAGGGCATGCCGTGGATCGTTGGCGCGCTGGGCGGTACGCCGATGCGCGGGC
>CADEFX010000195.1 GCA_902826715.1 uncultured Hyphomicrobiales bacterium
ATGCCGGCGACGAGCATCTTGGACATCTCGGCGCGGCCGGCAACGAGACGCACGCGCGCGGTCTCGACGCGGGTCCAGGGCGTGGCGACAGGCTCGGCCACAGCGGCGGATGCAGGCAGTCCGCCGATGGCGGCGACAGCAGAGGCCAGCACAGCGAGGCCGAAGCGTTTTGCCAAGTTCCCTGCTCCCATTGCGGCACACGAGGAGGCCAGTATGTAGTCCGGTGCGGCGGCTACGCCAATCGGGCCGGCGGTCAACTTGGCGTGTGGCGGGATGCATGTCCCGGTAGTCGCAGCGCGTGCGGGGCACATTCCAGGCCCAGCCTTCAGGCGGAGCTGCGCAAAGCATGACGCCAAAGGCGGGGTGATACCAGTGCACGGCGGTGTCCCTTATCCCCGCACGCGCGGAGAAGGTTAGACTGAGGGCGAGACTGACTCGGGCGTGTGTGCTGCTGTCCCTTACCCGCACGCGAAATGGGTTGTGTCCCCCCTGAGCCGGCATGCTGCGCTGGTGTTTGCGGGGAGCCGGTTCCGGATGCCTTGACGCGGACATGTTTTACCGCGAAGGGCGCGCGTTCCTCGTGCATGCTGCCGGAAAAGCGGTTTCCAGGTCCCGGGAAGCCCTTTAGTGTTGGCCCCATGAAGACGCCTCGTGCAGCGAAGAAGGATAGCGGCTATCTCGATGGTCAGCTGCTGCTGGCCATGCCGAGCATGTCCGACAAGCGCTTCCGGCGCTCCGTCATCTATCTGTGCACGCATTCCGTCGACGGGGCCATGGGCCTGATCGTCAACCAGCGCGCGCCCGACATCACGTTCACCGGGTTGCTGAAGCAGCTTGGGATTGTCGGCGACGACGCCGAGGAGACGGTGCCGCCTGACCTTCTGCGCATGGGTGTGTACGTGGGCGGACCGGTTTCGACGGAGCGCGGGTTCGTGTTGCACAGCAAGGACTATTTCGCGCAGGATTCGACGCTCGAGATCGACAAGGGCGTGTGCCTCACGGCAACCATCGACATCCTTAAAGCGATGGCGGGCGGCAAAGGGCCCGAGCAGTCGATCCTGGCGCTCGGCTATGCCGGCTGGGCGCCGGGGCAGCTCGAAACCGAGATCCAGGCCAACGGCTGGCTGCACTGCCCCGCCGACAAGGAGCTGATCTTCGGGCCGGACTCGGAATTGAAGTACGACCGGGCGCTGTTCAAGATCGGGATCGATCCGTCGCACCTCGTCAGCGAGGCGGGGCACGCTTAGGGGCCGACTATTCCGCCAGCATCATTGCGCACGCGCGGAGCGTGCACCGCGCTTACGTCCGCTTGCGGGAGCGGGGGTCGGAGGGCTTGGGGGGCGAGCCGCCGCTACCAGAGGGCGGCGTGGTGCGGTCAAGGCGGCCGGCAAGCTTCTCCAAGCTGGCTTTGATCTCGGGCGGCAAAACGTCGAGATTGACAGGCTGCGTGCGCACGCGCCGTGTCGGGCGCTGCGTCTGCTCGGCGACCTGAGCCGGCGGACGGCGAACGGCGGATGCCATCTCGTGCGGCAGCGGCGGCGGGCGGCCGTTGGCGCCGTGCTGGCCATTGGTGCCGGCCGCGCCTTGCGTGACAGGCTCGGCGCGAGCGGTGCGCGGCTGGCCTTTGCCGTTGACCGGCGGACCATCACGGCGCAGCGGCGTGGGCGGCAAGTCACCGAGAAGCGCAGCACCGTCCTCGCCCTTGGGCCTGGCCGGCTCGAAGGCGGTGGCGCCGGTGAGGCCGGCAATGCGCGCACGGGCATTGGCGGCAGCCGAGCGCAATCGGCCGCCTGCGCGTGCTTTTTCGGCAGCGGTCACCGCGGGCCGCGTCACGGGCTGGGTCGGCGTGCCAGTGCGGACCGCAGGCCGCTGCACGGGCGGAGTGCGTTGCGCCACGTTGGGCATCGGAAGCTCGTGACCGTTGGACGCGGACAGGCGCGGCGGCCCACCCGTGGGGCGCCCGGTGCGCACCTCGGGCGGCGCGTGGCCGTTGGCGGCGTGAGCCGGCGTATCAACGGCTTCCTCGGCGGGCTTGCGGCGGGCACGGACGACACCGCGGCGGCGCATGCGACGGTCAGCCTTGCGGATCAGACGCAGCAGGTGGAGCACATCACGCTCGGGCATCGGCTCGCCGTAGTAGTAGCCCTGCGCCATCTCGCAACCGATGGAACGGAGGAAGGCCGCGTCCTCGGTCGACTCGACGCCCTCGGCAACGACGCGCTTGCCGAGCTCGTGGGAGAGCGCGACGACGGAGCGGATGATGGGCGAACCGGTGCCATCGCCGGCAGAGGCCTGCACCAGCGAACGGTCAATCTTGATGACGTCGAAGGGGAAGCGGTCGAGGTAGGAGAGCGACGAGTAGCCGGTGCCGAAGTCGTCAATGGCGAGGCCGGCACCCGCGTCCTTGAGCTGGGCGAGAATGTGCGTCGCCTGCTCGGGATTCTCCATGACGAGGCTTTCGGTGATCTCGAGGCGCAGCGAGCCGCGCGCCAACACGTTGCGGCCGACAACGTGACGCACTTCCTGAATGAGGTCGGGCGTCATGAGCTGACGGCTCGAGATGTTGACGCTCATGAACAGCGGATCGTCAGGGCGCGGCAGCTCCTTCTGCCAGCGGGCGATGTCCGCGACCGCGCGGCCGAGCACGTAGGAGCCGAGACGGACGATGAGGTCGGTCTCCTCGGCAACAGGGATGAACTCGGCGGGCGCCAGGGTGCCAAGGCGCGGATGCTCCCAACGCACCAGCGCCTCGAAGCCGACCAGCTCTTCGGTCGAGAGCGCGATGATGGGCTGATAGGCGATGTCGAGCTGGCGCTGCTCGATGGCGCGGCGCAGCTCGCTCTCGATGGCGATGCGCTGATCGCGGTCGGCGCGCATCTCGGGCTTGAAAATCTCGACGCGGTCCGAGCCACTGCGCTTGGCGCGATTCATGGCGGTCTCGGCCTCGCGCAGAAGATCCTGCGCGTTCTCCGCGCTGCCGTCATAGACGGCAACGCCGATGGAGCTGGTGAGCACGATCTCCTGGCCGGCGATGCGGATGGGCGCACGCAGCGAATGGCGCACATGCTCGGCAAAGCGGGCGATCTCGCGCGGGTCCTGGGCGGTGGGGATAAGGAGGCCGAACTGGTCGCCGCCAATGCGGGCGAGCGTGTCTTGCGGCTGGAGGGCACGGGCGAGGCGGCGCGATACGGTCAGCAGCAGGCTGTCGCCGACGATGAGGCCGAAGGAGCTGTTGACGCTCTTGAATTTGTCGAGGTCGCAGTAGATCAGCGTCGGACGCACGGACGGCTCGTCCTTGGCGCGCACGAGCGCGACGCCGAGGCGATCGAGAAACAGCTCGCGGTTGGGCAGGCCCGTCAGGCTGTCATGCACGGCATCGTGCATCAGCCGCTCCTGCGCGCGCTTCTCGTCGGTGATGTCGCGCAGCAGGCCAATGCAGCGCAGCGAGCGGCGATCGGAGGTGCGGATGGTGGCGCCTTCCAGCTCGAACCAGCGATAGGAGCTATCCTCGTGGCGCATGCGGAAGTGTAGTTTCAGGTTGCCGCCGTCGTTCTCCTTGACGGACAGCAGCATGAACTCGAACCGGTCCTTGTCGCCCGGATGCACGTAGGTGAGAAAGTCGTCGAGCTTGGAGGACAGCACGCCGCCCTTGAGGCCCAGCGTCGCTTCGACGACAGGGTCGACGCGGATCTCGTTGCGCCGGGCGGTCCATTCCCAGACGGCGACGCCTGTGCTCTCGACGGCAGCCGAGCGGAGCTGCTGCTCGGTGGGACTGGCGCCGTAAGCGGGCTCCGCGGAGCGGAAGGCGAACTGGGTGACGGTGAATCCAATCAGCAGCACGATGAAGACGAGACCGGCGAGCAGCCCCGCGACGGGAATCTCGCCCGACAAGCGGCCAGTCAACGTCAGGCCCGCACCGAACAGCCAGACCGCAAACAGAATCCACGTGGGCGCCAACGCCAGCGCGCGGTCGAGCCCGCGCAGCGACAGGAACAGCGTGAGGCCGCCACCGATGATTCCGATGCCTACCATGGACATGCGCGCGACCGTGGCGGCGAGGCGCGGATCGAGTATGGCGGTGGCGATGATGGCGAGCTGGGCCACAATCCAGACCAGGAACAGCATACGCGCGAAGCCGTGCCACAGCGTCACGCGCAGGAAGGTGAAGAGGAATATGACAAGGCTGGCGGCCACCGCCGCCTCTGCGGCGGCGCGATACTGCGCGTTGTCCTCCGGGCGCATCTGGAACAGCTTGTGCCAGAAACCGAAGTCGACGCAGAGCAAAGCCAGCGCGCACCATGTGACGAGCGCGGCCGCCGGGAAGATGACCTTGTGGTTGGCGGCAAACACGGCCGTCAGGAACACGGCCAGCAGGCCGGTGATACCAAGCAGGATGCCGTTGAAGAGCTGTCGGTCGCGCGACTTCTGCTCGTACTCGAGCGCCTTCGAGAGATAGATGCGCGAGAAGCGGTCCGAGGCGAGTTCAACAACGTAAGTAATGGTCTGGCCGGGCTCGATGGTGAGGCGGAAGATATCGGCGCGGTCGCTCTTGACGCGGTCGGGAAGGAAGCCGACGGACGGCGTCACGGCCTCAATGCGGCGCGCGTCGAGATCGGGCCAGACGACACCGGAACCGACTGCGTTGTAGCGCTCTGCCGTGAGCCATCGCTCGAAGGGCTTGTCGGTGGAATTGCGCAGCGCGAAGACGATCCAGTTTGGATTGGTACCGGCCGTCGCCGCGCGCACGGACATGCGGCCGGTCGCACCGTCGACGCCGGGTGCGGTCTCCACCTGCAGGTTGTCGCGGCGGCCCTCGTAAGCCTCCCCGACAGTGGTGATGTCGATGCGTTCCTGGTCGGGCGTGACCTCGATCGGCGTCAGCGCCGAGGCCGCGCCGATCGTTGTCAGGAGGGCGCACGCGACAAGCAGTGCCAACGCTGCCGTGCGCGCGCACAGCAGCGTGACAAGATTGCCCGTCGTGCGCAGGGCGCTCACCTGGCCCGATCCTCCTCCGACAGCGCATAGAGCATGTGGTCCTGCCACGTGCCATTGATCTTCAGATAATTGCGGGCCAGGCCCTCGTGCCGGAAAGCTGCGCCTTCGAGCGTGCGGATCGACGCCTGGTTATGGGGCAGGCAAGCAGCCTCGATGCGATGCAACCTGAGGCCGCCGAATGCGAACGGAACGAGTGAGGCGAGAGCCGATCTCATGTGCCCTTTGCGCGCATGGCGCAGACCGATCCAATAGCCCAGCGCGGCGGCCTGCGTGACGCCCCGGCGAACGTTCGACAAGGTCATGCCGCCGAGCAGTTCGCCGTCGAACTCGCTGAAGATGAAGAAGGCATAACCCGCATCTTCTTTCACGTCGCGCTGGTAGCGGCGCAGGCGCTGACGGTAGGCCGCGCGGGTCAATTCATCGTGCGCCCACTGGGGCTCGAAGGGAACGAGATGGGCGCGGCTGGCAGCACGCAGAGTAGCCCAGGCAACGTAGTCAGAGGCAGCGGGCGGACGCAGAATCAAACCTCCGCCGCGCACGAACGGCGCCGGATCGTGGACGAGGTTTGGTCTCAGGAATGCCATCTGCTGCCCGCCTCAGCGCTCCCGCTTATGCGCTGGCCCGCCGCTCGGCCAGTTGTGCATACGTCGAACCCTTTTCCCCTGCGCCCACAAGAGCAAAGGACATCGGCGAACCTGTGACGAGCGTAGCGGCAATGTCGCGCACCGCCTGCGGCGTGACGGCTTCCACCCGCTCGATGAGCTCGTCGGCCGTGATGTGCCGATCGAATGCGAGCATCTGACGGGCGAGCTGCTCGGCCCGGGCAGCCGAGCTTTCGAGACTCATGAGCAGGCCAGCCTTGAGCTGGGCCTTGGCGCGATCCACCTCGCGTTGGCTCGGCAGCTCGCCGGCCGCACGCGCAAACTCGTCGCGCACGACCTCGACGAGCTCGCCCATGGTGTCGGACCCTGTCGCTGCGTGCACGGAGAATAGGCCGGTGTCGGCCAGCCCCCAGGTCGATGAGTAGATCGAGTAGCAGAGGCCCCTCCGCTCGCGCGCTTCCTGGAACAGGCGGGAGGACATACCACCACCAAAAAGCCCCGAAAACACCTGGGCCGGATAGAACTCGGGACGGCGCCACGAAACTCCCTCGAACCCCATGATAACATGGGCCTGCTCGAAAGGCTTCGGCGAGAGGCGCATTCCACCCACGTATTTGGCGGGCACCGCCTCGGTCCCCTCGCCTGGAGGAAGCGCGCCGAATAGGGCCTCAGCGTGGCGCACGAGCGCGGCATGGTCGACGTGGCCGGCGGCCGACAGAACCATACGGCCAGCGCGGTAGCGTGAGGTCAGGAACTGGCGGAGCTGCCCGCTGGTGAAGCCCGTAACGCTCGCGGGCGTGCCGAGCACGGTGCGGCCGAGCGGCTGCCCGGTGAAGGCAGCGTCCTGGATGAGGTCGTAGGCAATGTCGTCCGGGCTGTCGCGGGTGGCGGCGATCTCCTGGAGAATCACCTCGCGCTCACGCTCCAGCTCGTCATCGGAATAGAGCGGGTGCTGCAGAATGTCGGACAGGATATCGAGGGCGACGCCGATATCATCCTTGAGCACGCGTGCGTAGTAGAAGGTCGCGTCGAGGCTGGTGGCAGCATTGAGCTCGCCACCGACCTGCTCGATCTCCTCGGCGATGGATTGCGCCGTGCGGCGCGCAGTGCCCTTGAAGGCCATGTGCTCGAGCAAATGCGACATGCCGTGCTCATGCGCCAGCTCGTGCCGCGCACCCGAGGCGACCCAGATACCGAGCGATACGGTGGCCAGGTGCGGCATGTGCTGCGATACGACCCTGAGGCCGTTGGCGAGGCGCGTGATCTCGACGGTCATGATGAACTCCTGACCCGCGCGCGGTCGCCGATGAACTCGGCGACGGCGGCGAATGAATTGGGCAGACGGGTGAAGCGCTCGTCGCGGTGACGCTGGTTGGCGAGCACGGCCGGCTCGGGCGGAGGCGCGCCGGTGGCGCGGGCGACGGCGTCTGGGAACTTGGCCGGATGGGCGGTGGCCAGCGTGATCATCGGCACAGCGGGATCGCGGATCACCTTGGCGGCCGCGGCGAGGCCGACGGCGCTGTGGGGATCGACGAGATAGCCGCAGGCCTTCTGCACGGCACGGATGGTGGCGAGCGTCTGTTCCTCGTCGACGCGAGCGGTCTGGAACGTCTGCTGCAGCGAGGCGCGCTCGCCCTGGTTGAGGGCGAAAGCATTGGAGGCCGTCTGCGCCGACATGAGCTCCCTCACGCGGTGCGCGTCGCGGCCGGTGATCTCAAACAGCAGGCGCTCGAAGTTGGAGGAGATCTGGATGTCCATGCTCGGGCTGAACGTGGCCGTGACCCCGCGCGGCTCGTGGCGGCCGGTCTCGATAGTGCGAGCGAGGATATCGTTGACGTTGGTGGCCACAACGAGGGAGGCAACGGGGAGGCCCATGCGGCGTGCCGCATAGCCGGCGAAGACGTCGCCGAAGTTGCCGGTCGGGACGCTGAAGGCGACGGGGCGATGCGGAGCCCCGAGCGCCACAGCCGAGGTGAAGTAGTAGACGACCTGGGAAACGAGGCGTGCCCAATTGATGGAGTTGACGCCGGCGAGATTGAGACGATCGCGCAGCGCCAGATCGTTGAAGAGGGCCTTCAGCAGAGCCTGGCAGTCGTCGAAGGTGCCGTCGATGGCGATGGCGTGCACGTTGGGCTCGGTGGCCGTGGTCATCTGCCGGCGCTGCACGTCGCTGACGCGCCCGTGCGGGTAAAGGATGAAGACGTCGATGGCGCTGCGGCCGCGGAAGGCTTCGATGGCGGCGCCGCCGGTATCGCCCGATGTTGCGCCCACGACGGTCACGGAGCGATTGCGGCACGCCAACGCCCGGTCCATCAGGCGGGCGAGGACCTGCATCGCCACGTCCTTGAAAGCGAGCGTGGGCCCGTGGAAGAGCTCGAGTATCCAGTCGTTGGGTCCGGTCTGCACGAGTGGGGCGACGGCGGAGTGACGGAAGGTGGCGTAGGCCTCGCTCAAGATGGCGTGGAGGTCGGCGTCCGGGATGTCGTCGCCAACGAAAGGAGAAATCACGCAGTGGGCGACGTCGACGTAGGGCCGGCCGGCGAACGCGGCGATCTCGGCCGGCGACAGCGAGGGCCATTGGGCGGGGACGTAGAGGCCGCCGTCGCGGGCGAGCCCGGCCAGCAGCACGTCTTCGAATCCAAGCTCGGGCGCGGTGCCCCGCGTGCTGACGTATCTCACTGGAAGCAAGGCCTTGACGGGTCGGGGTCTCGGGAGATGAACAGGGCGCACCGTAGAACGGGGCGGGGCCCGTAACAAGGCAACTGAACGGCTGGCAGGGCGGCATCCCCGATCACGTTCACAAAGGGCTCGGGTTGTGGGGGGGACGCCTGAGACGGCCGCGGGCGAAGGCCAGATAAACGGCAATCAGAGCGCCGGCGAGGCCGTACCAGGTGAGGGCGTATTCGAGGTGGCGATTGGGAAGATCCAGGCGCGTGACGCCGGGGCGCGGCCACGTGGCGGTCGGGGCGGGAGTGGAACCGCGGGGCTGCTCGTCGAGGAAGAAAGGCAACGTCTTGGATTGGTCGCGGGTGAGCACGGAGGCGGCCATGCCGTCGAGGTCGCGCCAGAACCAGAGATTGTGAGAG
>CADEFX010000196.1 GCA_902826715.1 uncultured Hyphomicrobiales bacterium
TCGACATCGGGCAGATCGAAGTCCATGCGGGCAGTGCCGTCGTCGTTCATCTGCACGCCAGTGACCAACGCGCCGTTGAATTCCTGGAAAATCACCGCGTTGAGGATGTGGGTGCCGGTGTGCATCTGCATCATCATCAGACGGAAATCCGCGTCAACGACAGCCTCGACGGCACCGTGTGGCTCTGCCGTGGCATCGTCGAGCACGTGCCAGAGCCTGCCGCCGACTTTGTCGAAACCTGTGACACGCGCCTTCCCTCCGCTCCAACGGATAAACCCTTTGTCGGGAAGCTGCCCGCCGCCACCGGGGAAGAACGGCGATTGAGCCAGAAGAATACGACCGGGCTGGGTGTCAACGATCTCCGTCGCCAGCGTCAGAAGATTTGGATGCTCGTGATAGAAGGCGCGCGTCATAGGGGGCTCCATCGGTCTCCGTTCGCAGAGACGTGGGCCGATCTCCCTACGATCGTATTGGCAAAAATTGCGATGACGACGCCGTCCGGTTGGCGGAAGCGAACTGCAACGGCGTGATGGCGTAGGAGCGCTTGAAATGGCGGGTCATGGCGCTCTGATCGTAAAAACCGGTTTCAATCGCCGTCTCCGCCAGGGAACGGCCGCGCTTGAGCAGGCGGCAGGCCGCATTGAGCCGGACTTGTGTCAAATACACGTGCGGCGTGAGGCCGATGGTGTGCTTGAACAGGCCGATGAGCTGGAACGTTGTCAATCCAAGCGCGGAGGCGATATCGCCGAGCAGCAACGGCTCCGCGAAGCGATCGTGCATGAGCCTGGCGGCGCGTCGCAGCAGATCACGGTCGGCGACGGGCTGGGTGGCCGGACGGCCGCCGTGGCGTGCGAACAGGCGTCCGAACGTGGCGGTCATGAGTTCGTCGCGGTGGTCTGCCGGCTCAGAGCCGTCACAGGCCGCGTGCAGCTCCAGGAACCCGTCGATCAAATCGGCGTCCGCGAACAGATTGCGCGTGAACCCGGGAAGCTGGGGCAACCCCAGATCGCGCGCCAACCGCTCCATGGACGGTTTCGCAAGGTAGAACGATCGATATCGCCAATGCGAGCTGCGGCCCATCCAGCCCGCATGCGGCTCGCCGGGATTGAAAACGAACAACGCCTCCTGATGGGCCTGCTCGATGTGACCGCGGCTCTTGACCATCGATCCGCCGGCCTCGGTGACGGCGACCACAAGAGCCTCGTGCGTGTGCAGCGGGAACTCGTGCGTCGTGAATGACGCATGCATCATGCTCAGGCCCGGATGGGCCGGGTCGGTCCAAAACCGGGTCATGTTTTTCGGATCGCGGCGCGGCACCCGACTAGCCCTTCCGGTGGTCCTACCGGAGTCAGAGTAACCCGAGCCGATCCGATGGTCGACCGGTGGGACGGCTCGCTAGGCGCGCTCTTGATCGGCCGGTTCACGCGTCTCGAACATGTACCCGGCGCCGCGCACGGTGCGGATCATGTCCGCCTCATTTCCGCGGATCAGGGCCTTGCGCAGCCGGCCGACGTGCACATCGACCGTGCGCTCGTCGACATCTCCGTCTCGGCCCCAGACGCCGTCGAGCAGCTGCGAGCGCGACAGCACCCGCCCAGCACTCTCCATCAGCACCAGCAAAAGCCGATATTCGGTCGGCCCGAGCCGCACCTGACGCCCGTGCCGGACGACCCGGTGCGCCGCACGGTCGAGCGTGATGTCGGCAATAGTAATGACATCGGCAACACGCTCCGGCGCCGCCCGCCGGAGGATGGCTTTGACGCGTGCCATCAGCTCGGCCACTGAGAACGGCTTGACCACGTAGTCGTCCGCTCCGGTGGCAAGGCCGCGGATGCGATCCCCCTCCTCGCCGCGCGCCGTAAGCATGATGACAGGGATGTCACGGGTCTCAGGCCGTGCGCGGATCTGGCGGCAAATCTCGATGCCCGACATCCCCGGCAGCATCCAGTCCAGGATCACGAGATCGGGCTTTTCCTCATCGAGGAGGAGCTTGGCTTCTTCGCCGGTCATAGCCGCGCTGACCTCATGACCTTCGGCCTCGAGATTGTAGCGCAGCAGAACAACCAAAGCGCTCTCGTCTTCAATGATCAGGATCTTCGCCGCCATACCGGCTCTTTCCAGTCTGTTGTTAGGTTCGAAAGATCAGGAAGTCCCGATCAATGTCGTGCTGGTCTTGTCACCTTTCGGGCGATCGTCGGTCAGGGCCACACCGCGTACGAGGTAGTGCACGGTCTCAGCGATATTGGTGGCGTGGTCGCCGATGCGCTCGATGTTCTTGGCGCCGAACAGGAGATGCGTACACAGTCCGATGTTGCGCGGATCCTCCATCATGTACGTGAGAAGCTCACGGAAGATGGAGTTGTAGAGCGCGTCGATCTGCTCGTCGTTGCGCCAGACTTCGAGCGCTTTTTCCGCATCACGCTGGGCAAAAGCGTCCAGAACATCTTTGAGTTGCCGCAACGCCAGATCCGTCATGTGGCGCAGGCCTGTGATCAGGGTCTTGGGATGGCTTTCCCCCGAGACTGCGAGAGCGCGTTTGGCAATGTTCTTGGCAAGATCGCCGACGCGCTCGAGATCTCCGGCCACCTTGAGCGTAGCCATGATCTGGCGCAGATCGAGGGCCAACGGCTGACGCCGGGCGATCATGCCGATGGTCTGCTCCTCGAGCTCGCGCTGGAGGCGGTCGATGGCCGCGTCGCTGGTGACGGCCGCGTCCGCAAGCTTCGGGTTGCGGCGTTCGAGTGCTTCGAAGGCTTGACCCAGGAGCTGCTCAGCCAGGCCTCCCATCTGCACGACCTTGCGGTCGAGCTGAGACAGCTCGGATTCGTATGACTTGACGATATGTTCGTTCATGGTGCCGTACCCCTAGCCGCAAATGCCGGATCAGCCGAAACGGCCGGTGATGTAGTCCTGCGTGCGCTTGTCCTTGGGATTGGTGAACACCTGGTCGGTCGAGCCTTCCTCCACCAGGATGCCGAGATGGAAGAACGCGGTGCGCTGCGAAACGCGCGCCGCCTGCTGCATCGAGTGGGTCACGATCACGATCGTGAAGTTTTCCTTGAGCTCTTCCATGAGTTCTTCAATGCGGGCGGTGGCAATGGGGTCCAGTGCCGAGCACGGCTCGTCCATCAGGATGATCTCGGGGTTCACCGCGATGGCGCGTGCGATACACAGGCGCTGCTGCTGGCCGCCGGAGAGGCTCGTGCCGGAATCGTGCAGGCGGTCCCTGACTTCCTTGTCCAGTCCCGCCTTTTCAAGGCTGCTCATGACGATCTGCTCGAGTTCGCCCTTGGAAGAAGCAAGCCCGTGGATGCGCGGACCGTAGGCCACGTTCTCGAAGATGGATTTCGGAAACGGATTGGGCTTCTGGAACACCATGCCGACGCGGGCGCGCAACTGCACGACGTCGAGCGATGGATCGTAGATGTCCTGCTTGTCGATCTCGATCTTGCCGGTGACGCGGCAGATGGGAATGGTGTCGTTCATGCGGTTGATGCAGCGCAGGAAGGTCGACTTGCCGCAACCCGAAGGCCCAATGAAAGCCATCACCGAACGGTCCGGAACATCGACTGACACGGATTTCAGAGCGTGCTTGTCGCCATAGAACACGTTGACGTCGCGCGCGACGATCTTCGCCTCAGCTTCGGGCTTGAGGCGGGTGGCCAGGTCGGAGCGCATCGTCGATAACACGGGCATATCCATGGGTGATTTCGTCCTTAGACTACCAGCGTCTCTCGAATTTCTTACGCAGCCAAATGGCCATTCCGTTCATAACGAACAAGAACAGCAGCAGAACGATGATGGTGGCGGCCGTCTTAGCCTGGAACGCCACCTCGGGCAGGTCTGACCAAAGGTAGATCTGCACCGGAAGTACAGTTGCGGCGTCCGTCAGGCCGGCCGGCACGTCGACGATGAAGGCGATCATGCCGATCATCAGCAGCGGGGCCGTCTCGCCCAGGGCATGGGCCATGCCGATGATGGTTCCGGTCATGATGCCGGGCATAGCCAGCGGCAGGACGTGGTGGAACACGGCCTGCTGGTGCGATGCGCCAACGCCAAGCGCCGCCTCTTTGATGGACGGAGGCACGGCCTTCAAGGCAGCGCGCGCCGCAATGATGATGGTCGGCAGTACAAGCAGCGCCAAAACCAGGCCGCCGACCAAGGGCGCCGACCGGGGCAGCGCGAAAAAGTTGAGGAATACCGCCAGGCCGAGCAGGCCGAATACGATCGAGGGCACAGCCGCGAGGTTGTTGATGTTGACCTCGATCAATGCAGTCAAATTGTTCTTTGACGCAAACTCTTCAAGGTACACGGCGGCCAGCACACCGATCGGCACGCACAGGGCAAGTGTCACGAGCAAGGTCAGGGCGGTGCCAACGAGAGCGCCGCGGATCCCGGCCAGTTCAGGCTCTCGGCTATCGCCGGACGAGAAAAACAGCCAGTTGAAGTCGCGGTGGACGGCGCCCAGATCCTTGAACCGCTCCAGGAAGGCCACATCCTGATCCGTGACCTTGCGATTGCTTTCAGGGGTCAGATAGGTCACCACGCGCCAGGCGCCAGCACCGGCCGGATCGGCGGAGGACAGCGGCAGCAGAACGTCGCCACTGACGGCCGTATCGGACAGCTTGGTAATCTTCACTAGGCCGTCGTTGATGGCCACCAGCAGGCTCGGAGCCTTGCTGTCGAGTTCTTCCTGCGACTTTGGATCGTCGAGGCGCGTCCGCAGCGTCGCAATCTCCTCGCGCAGCGCGGCAACACGTGCCACCGCATCGGTCGCGCCCGAACTCTGCGCGCGGTCCGCCTCGGCCGTCAGCCGCAGAACCTGCTGGGCGATGGCTTTGCGGACGGTTGCCAAATCGGCGCCAAAATCCCCAGCCGTGCTTTCGATGGTGATCTCGCCGGTGGTGCCGCTCGGAGTAGCCGTGCCCCGCGCCGCACGCGAGTCGATCCTGGTGCCCACACCCTTAAAGTAAAGGTCGGCATCATCGGAAAGGAGCAACGGCACCTGGACGGTCGTGCCGATGAGGGAGGGATTGGCTACAAGCCGATCACGCAGCACATCGGGAGCGCCGGTGCTCAAAAGCCGCGTCAGCGTGCGCTCGCCGCTGCGGCTCTCGATGCCGGGGATGGCGGCCTTGAGCGCATCGCGCGTGATGGGAAAATAGTCGGCGCCACGGATGGCGCTGACGCTCCTGTCGCCGAATCCCTCTGCCGGAACCGGGACGCTGAGCGTCACCGAATGCTGGGTGAATGCCGGCATACCCTTGACGAGGATATCGGCGAGCAGGACCACGAGGAAGACCGTGGTCACCACCAGGGCGGCAATTCCGTAGGCCTTGAAGCGGGCCTCGGCACGATAGCGCCGGCGCACGCGAGCAGCGGCCGCATCGCCCTGGCGATGCCGGATGGGCCCGTCGCCCGTTAAAGCGGCAATATCAGTCATACTGCTCTCGATATTTATTGACAATGTGCAGCGCGATCAGGTTCAGCATCAGCGTCACGAAAAACAGCACGAACCCGAGGGCGAATGCGGCCAGCGTCTTGGCGCTGTCGAACTCCTGATCGCCGACCAGGATGGTCTTGATCTGCACCGTGATGGTGGTGACAGCATCGAGCGGATTGAACGTCAGATTGGCGGCAAGTCCCGCCGCCATCACAACAATCATGGTTTCACCGATGGCGCGACTGATCGCGAGCATGAATGCGGACACAATGCCGGGCAGCGCGGCCGGCAGCACGACCTTGCGGATGGTCTCCGATTTCGTGGCGCCGAGCGCATAAGCGCCGTCGCGCAGCGATTGCGGCACCGCGTTGATGACGTCGTCGGACAACGACGAGATGAAGGGGATGATCATCATGCCCATGACCAGGCCGGCCGCCAGCGCACTTTCGGAGGCGACGTCGAGCCCGAAATATTCGCCCCAGCCGCGGATCAGAGGAGCAACGGTGAGAGCCGCAAAGAAGCCGAGAACGACAGTTGGGATACCGGCCAGAATCTCGAGCACCGGCTTGACCCAGGCGCGAACGCGGCGCGACGCATATTCGGAAAGATAGATCGCCGAGAACAGGCCAAGAGGCCCCGCAACGCAAATGGCAATCGATGTAATGAGCAGCGTGCCGGTGAGCAGCGGAATGAAGCCGAACGCCGTGCGGATGTCACCCTGGTCAGCGCGCATCGCCGCCTGGGGATTCCATTCGGTCCCGAACAGGAATTCCGAAACGGTTGGCCGGCCTTTCAGAGACGTGTCGAAGAAGAAACGATATGTCTCGAACAGAACCGAGAAGACGATGCCTATAGTCGTGAGAATCGCCACTGCGGCACACGCGACCAGCACCACCAGAACGAAGCGCTCGAAGTAATTGCGCGACCGGAACTGTGCGCTGATGCGGCTGAGAATGAAAAGAATGCCCACGAGTGCCAAGCCGACGCCCGTGGCGAAGACCACCCAATGGCCCCAGTGCAAGGTCGAAGCATAGCTGGCGGCAGCGGTCTTTAACACCGTGGACTGTTCGCCGCCTCCATATTGTCCAGCGGCAACGTTCTGGACCTCACGCAGGGCTGCGCCACGTTGCAGCGGATCGGCAGCAACCTGCGGGTCGAAGTAATCGAGCGCGTTGGAAATCGCCAGGTGATTTACGACCGGCATCGCGACGGCGAACACCAGCAGCATGGGCACCAGCGCGGCGGCAGCAGTCAGGAGCCCGTGATAGGCGGGCAGCGAATGGAGGGCGCCGCCGCGAGCGCCCATCACCAATCCCTGCGCCCTGAGGCGGCCGACGAAAAAGCCGGCGAGGACGAGCACAGCAACCACCAAGAAGTAATAGCCGGCCATTTAATCTCGTCCCTTACACGGCTTGGCAATCGGCGGCCGAAAGCCGGCCCCGCATTAGCGAGGCCGGCGCATCACCATCGTTACTTCACATCAACTGCAGCGAGAGCCTGCATGCCCTTGGCAGTCGCCGCGATCTTATCGGCCTCGGACTTGGGCAGAGCGACCAGACCCTTGCGGGCAAGGTAGCCATCCTTCGACATCGCCTTCGATGAAACATACTCGGCGACGAACTTGTCGATGCCGGGTACCACGCCGACGTGCTGCTTCTTCACATAGACAAACAGCGGGCGCGAACCTTCATATTTGCCGCTGGCGATGTTGTCGTATGTCGGCTCGACACCATCGATGGCAACACCGCGCAGCTTGGCAGCATTTTCCTCAAGGAAGGAATAGCCGAAGACGCCGAACGCGTTCTTGTTACCCTCGAGCTTCTGCACGATGACGTTGTCGTTCTCGCCAGCTTCGACGTAAGCGCCATCCTTGCGGATCGACTTCCAAAGCTTCTCGAAGCCCTTGGCGTCGGCCTTCTGCATGTCCTTGAGCGTAGCAACCTTCTTGGCGCCGACTTCCAGGAAGAGTTCGTGAAAGCTGTCGCGCGTGCCGGAGGTGGGGGGCGGGCCGAGGACCTCGATCTTCACGTTCGGCAGGGATGACGCAATGTCCGACCATGTCTTGTAGGGATTGGCGACGAGCTTGCCGTCCTTGTCAGGCACCTGCTCAGCGAGCGCCAGGAACACCTGCTCCATTGTCAGCTTGATGGCCGGACCGGCCTTGGACTGCGCAATGGTCAGGCCATCGATACCGACCTTGATCTCGACGATGTCCTTGACGCCGTTCTTCTGGCAATCCTCGAACTCGCTCTTCTTCATCGCCCGCGAGGCATTGGTGAGATCGGGATGGGCTTCGCCAACGCCGGCGCAGAACAGCTTCATGCCGCCGCCCGTACCGGTCGATTCCACAACCGGGGTTTTGCCCGAACCCGACTTGCCGAATTGTTCGGCCACCGCTGTGGTGAACGGATAAACCGTGGAGGAGCCCACGATGCGGATCTGATCGCGCGCGGCCGCCGCGCCGGCGAATGCAACCGTGCCTGCAACGGCCGCCACCGTCGATATGGCCATGAGCCTGATGTTCACTCTTGCTCTCCCTGATTGGGGTCACGAGGCGGCCGGCATCTCCGCAGCCGCCTTTCCGCGACGCCACCTGCGCCGCAGCCGGAGTCATAGAGCAGCTAGGCTATGGTTTTGTGACAATTTAACATATTGATATATATTAATAATATGAGGGAAGTATATACTTGACACAGCAAGTCCCTTCCCGTAGGTTGAGCGGCATAAGTCAAGGGGACGCATGCCGCCATGAAACTCGATCTCACCAACAAGATTTACAACGACGTGGACGCGGCCCGCGAACACCTTGAGGAACAGCTTTGGCCTTTCGGCCCCGTCTGCCCCAAGTGCAAGAGGCAGGACGCCACGGCCCTAGACGGCAAAACGCACCGCAAGGGCCTCTACCAGTGCAACAACTACCTGTGCCGTTCACAGTTCTCTGTGACGGTCGACACCGTGTTCGAGCGCTCCAAGATCCCCCTGAACAAGTGGGTACTGGCTACGCATCTGATGGCGGCTGGCAAGAAGGGCACCAGCGCCAAGCAGATGGAGCGCATGCTGGGCGTCACCTACAAAACCGCTTGGTTCATGATGCACCGCATCCGCGAGGCCATGAACATGAAGCATGACGGCCCCATCGGCGGCGACGAGAAGATCGTCGAAGTCGACGAGACGTTCATTGGCGGCAAGTCCACCAACATCCAGAAGGGCAAGCCCCTCTCCAAGAAGAAGCCCGT
>CADEFX010000197.1 GCA_902826715.1 uncultured Hyphomicrobiales bacterium
CGCAGTGGGCGCGGATCCCATCCCAGTTCTTGTCGTCATAGAGCTGGGCGATCTCCTTGCCAGAGAACGCGTCGTCGGTGTTCAGCCCCAGGCGCTTCGCAAACCACCGCAGGCTCCGGTAGTCGATCTCGCCGTTGAACGTGAGCTTTTCCAGTACGTCGATGTGCGGCGTGTAGTACCTCCGGATGTCCAGCGCCGGATGCTCGACACCGAGGAGCGTGGAGCGGATCATGATCAGCGGGAGGTCGAACCGACGCCCCCCGAACGTGCAGATGGGAATCTCGCCACCGCGCCGATTCGAGATGCGTGGCCAGAAGTCCCGCAGCAGCGCCGCCTCTTCGCGGTCGCTGTCGCACGTCTCCACGCGCTCGATGTCCTCGCCCTCTTCGCACCAGCCGAGGGCGATGATCCTCGCGGTATACGGGTAGAGCCCGGCGTCGGCGATCTGCTTGGCCTGCTTCTCCAGGATGTAGGCCGAGATCTTGTCCGGGTCTTTGTAGTTGGACGGGGCCGACACGGGTTCCACCAGCGCGTCGGCGCCGGGAATCGCCACGGTCTCCAGGTCGAGGATCAGAGCCATCTAGGCAGCTCCTTCTGCGGAGGAGGTCGCGTAAGCCTTGGTCTCGGCGTCACGGCGGGCCATGTCAGCGATGCGATGGCACCGCCTGCACAGCCACGTCACATCCAGCGGCCGGTAGTAGTCCCAGTGGTGCGCCGACAGTGGATGCTCTTCCCGGCAGTAGTGGCAGTGCGTCGGCTTGACCATGCGACCATCTCTCACCGCATTGCCGACCGCCGTCGTCGCCTTCTTGGCTCGCTCGCGCATCGCGTCTACCTGACGCAGAACCGTGGCGTTCTCGTGCCAATAGGTCCGCACATCCTTCTTCGTGCAGTCCTTACACTTGCCGAGATGCCCGTCGCCCATCATCGGATGGCGATAGAAGGCCTTTAGCGGCTTCGTCTCGCCGCACTTGAAGCACGCTTTTTCGGCCCTTGGAGCCATCACGCCACCAGTGACAGCGTGCCGAACACAGGGAGCACCAGCGGCAGCAGCCAGGCAAACGGAATGTCGTCGGCCGTGACCGTCTCGAACTCTTCGGCGTCCGGAGCCGGGGCGGTGTGCGGGTCGGGCTGGCGGTCGATCACGCGCGTGTAGTCGCGGATGTCCGGCTTCTGCATGCCCTTCGGCAGCGGCATGATCGCGGCGACGTTGGCGAAGGTGTCGCCGTTGGTGCCCTTCTTGTGCATGACGTTGAGGTAGCAGCCCACACTGATCAGCGCCTCGACGTCGAACCGCTCGGCCTCGGCGTCCGTGAACGCGCGACCGCGCCAGCTTTCGAGGTCATGACGGAGCGCCGCCTTCTCGTGGAGACTGAGCGTGTAGCGCTTGGTCACGAGGAAGGGCTTGCCGTCGTCCCGAGGCTCGGCCAACTGCCAGTAGACGCGGACCATGTGCTTCCGCTTCGTTTGGCCCTGCCAGGTGGTCTCGACGACGCCCAGATCGACGACATCGCAGCAGACCGCCGCGTGGGTGCCGGCCGGAGCCGGGGCGAACTTGGTGCCGCTGCCGGCACTCGCGTAAATCGGCATGGCTTAGTTCACCGCCGCGTTCTTGTTGCCGCGCTGACCGGCCGCGATCTTGGCCGCCCACGCCGCGCGCTCCTCCGGGGTCTTGCTCGCCCAGCGGCGCTGCGACGCCTCGCGCATCTTCTGGCGGGCCTCCGGCGACCGCTTGTAGGTGCCGCGCTTCTCGGTTGCCACCTTCACCCCGGCCGCCTCGCACGCCTCCTGTGCGGCCTTGAGCTGCGCCATCGCCAGATCACGCGCTTCCTGTTCGGTCCGCGCCAGGGCTTCCTTCGCTGCCGCCACGTTGTCGAGCGCCCGCTGCATGTTCTCGTTCATGTCACCCTCCGAATCGAGCCGCCAGCGCGACTCCCTTGGTTTCGTCCTCGTGCTGCTGAATCCGGCGCAGCACCTTGTCGAACATCGCCGCCAGTTGCATCTCGGCCGCCACCGCGCACTCGGCGCAGTCGTGGCCCATGTCGTAGCCGTGCGCGCAGAGCAGCGGCTTCCAGTCGTCCTCGCGGCACATCACGCACGCGCCGCAGCCGGCGTCCATCAGGTCGATGCCGTGCGGGCAGAGATCGCTGTCGGGGCGGGCCTGCCCCATCTGCGCCTCGTAGTCGAGGTCGCTGGCGTAGGCGTCGGGCCTCATCGCGCCCCCAGCGGCTGCCCGGAGCCCGCGAAGCCGGATCGACGCGGCCACATGGCGAGGTCGTGATACGTCGAGAGGGGCACGAGCTTGAAGCCCTGCGGGTCGGCTTGGATCCGCGGGAGTTCCTGCGGATGCTGCGCGGCGAACTCCGCCGCCGTCAGGCCCTTCCACCACGTCGAGGATTCGGGGGTCATCACGCCTCCTTGAGCACGAAACGGACGGGGAGCTTGCGCGCCTCGGCATTCCTATTGAGCTCGCGAACCCGATCAACGTCGTGGGCAAACCCGACACCGTCGTTGATCTCGTATTGGTCGGCGAGGTCGAGCCTCAACGGCGCGTCACCAAATGCGGTGTAGACCGTGGACTCGTGCGCGATTTCGTCCTTGGATGCACCAAGCGCGAGGCACGCGAAGCCCCAGCAGCACATGCCCCCCTCGGCGTCGAGCAGATAGGAGCTGCCGCTACCCGTGCCCCGGACCCAGCGCGCCGGGTCCAGCACAACCGTGATCGGTTCAGTCGGAATCGTGAGAGGCATCACCGCGTCCTTTCGCTCAGACAGAAGAAGCCCACGCCGACCACCGCCACCAGCAGCGCGTTCAGCAGGCCGATCACGACTCGGCCTCCCGCTCTTTGCGGAGCGCCTTGAAGGCGTCGCGCCACTCGGCCACCGCGAGGCTGTAGAGCGCCATCGTTGGATAGTCCTGACCACGCGGGCACGCTTTCTCAAGCGCGAGGTAGCGTTCCTTGTATTCCGCGTTCGTCATGTCCCCTCCTACGCCAACCACAGCGCGAGCCCGTAGACGCACGCCGTGAACAGCACCAGCCCCACCCCGATCCCGCCGAGCACCCAGACCACCCGCCCATCCGGATCCGGGGACACCTGCACCAGCCGCGGGTCTTCGTCGATGCCTGGAAACTTCATCGCGCCTCCTTGAGCAACGCCCGCACCTTCCGCTCCACCGCCTTGCAGATCGCACACACGACCCGCTGGCCCGATAACGACGCCGGGCGCGTCCCACAGGAGGGGCACGTCACTGCTCCGCCTGCCGCTTGAGGAACGCCGCGCACTCGTCCACCGGCACCACCACGCGCCGGCCGATACGCACGCTCTTGAGCGCACCCGAGGCCACGAGTTCGTAGACCGTGGACGCCCCGAGGGCCAGCGCACTGGCGGCTTGCTGGACCGTGTAGGCCAGCGGGGGCACCGACAGATCGCGGGAGAGGGCGCGCACTACCGCACCGCCCTGTAGGTGACCGTCGTCTCGACGCAGCAGCCGTCCGTGTCGCGGGCGATCTCGATGGCGAACGGACCGTGGAGCTTGGTGGCGTAGATGCGCGCGAGGATCGGGTTCTCGATGCCCCGCAGCCAGCGGCCGAACTGGGAGTTGTCCACGCCCAGCAACGCGGCGGCTTCGTTGTCATTCAGGCCAACGATGGCGACCGCGCGGCGCGGCGCAACGCATTGCCGACGCGAATCTTCTCGTCATCCAATTTTTGGATGGCCTTCGCCATCGTCGGGCGAACCGCATCCAAACGTTGGCGTGGCGCGATAGCGAGGCTGTTTGCTGAACTGGACGACATGACGACCTCAGCGACCGCAGCCCTGAAACTGACGCCCCGCCACGGCGAGATGCGCGCCACGCTGGAAGAGACTGCGCGTGTCCGCCGCCTCGTGGCGGTCGCGCGTATGCACCAGCGAAAGACCCTCAGGCTGGAGCGACGGGCGCGGCTCGCTCGGGCTCGGTGGCAGCGCGTCGCGGAGAAGCTGCGCGAGCAGATCGGGATGGGCCATTACGCCGCCCCCTGCACGAGCTGCGACGCCGTCTCTCGCGGGAACAGGTCGGCCACGCCACACCCGAAGTAGGAGGCGAGCCGCGAGGCCGTGGCGAGCGTGACGCCGTCACCGGCGTTCGACGCGATACGGCTGACCTGTGACTGGTGCAAGCCGGTGCCGTCGGCAACGGCGCTCTGCGTGACGCCCGCGAGGCGCATCGCGGCCTTGACGCGGTTCGGGCTCCCCGGCTCCAACCGCAGTGACTTCAACTGGCGCGCGCTCAACATGCGGCCAGTATCGCGTCAGAGCATATACTTTGTCAACATCAAATTGATGTCGCTTCGACAATGGCTGCAACTACATCAGTGCGTGAGACTTGCGGGCATATGCCGGGACGCTATAATCCCGGCGTGACGATCGCCCAGAGCTTCAAGGCCGTCCGCAAGGACGTGCTCGGCCTCACGCAGCGCGAACTCAGCGAGCGGACCCACATCCCGCAGGACCAGATCGCCCGGTACGAGAAAAACCGAGCGCCCGGGGCCGAGGCCCTGCGCAAGCTCAGGGCCGGCACCGGCGTGCCAGCGGATCAATGGATTGGGCTCGAAACGGCCACGCCGCGCCCGCCTTCATCCGTTCTTCCAACTGCGCCGTGCGCCGGGTCTTGAGCAACGCCACCAGCCGCGCCGGCATCGTCAGCGTTCTCCGACTGGCCGCGGTCTTGAGCGGGGCGATCTTCACCCCGAACCCCGGCTGCACCTGTTGACGGATCTTGAGCGCCCCGCCCTCAAGGTCCACATCGGCCCACGCCAGCCCGCAGGCTTCACCGACCCGCAACCCGAGGAGCAGGCTGGACGCCACCAGCGCCCCGAGCCGGTGTGTCTCACAGGCCGCCAAGAGCGCCTGCGCCTGCTCCACGGTCAACGGCACCGCGGCCTTCGGCTTCACCCGCTCCACCTTGATCATCGTGGCCGCGTTGTAGGTCAGGATCTGCTGGGTCATCGCAAACCCCAGCGCCCGCTTGAGCACCACCAGCGAGGTCTGGAGCATCTGGCTTGGACCCTTCCCAGCCGCCCACGCCTGAATCACGGGCGGAGTCAGGGCATCGAGCTTGTGATGTCCCAGCCCCGGAATCAGCCAGCCGTCAATGGCGTGCGCGTAGACGCGTGCCGTCCCTGGTCGCCAGTCGCCGCGGTGCGACCGGAACCAGCCAGCCAGCCAGTCGGTCAACTTCGGCGTCGTCGCCTGCGTCAGCCGGCCGTCGGCCTTGCGGGCGAGAAGCTTGGTCAGCTTGCGGGCAGTCTCGACGCGGGTCTTCCCGTAGATGGTCTTGCGAAGCCGCTGGCCGGTGGCGCTGCGCCCGAGTTCGACGCGACCGACCCACAGCCCGTCTTTGCGCTGGGAGATGGAGCCTTCGCCGCGTCCGCGCCGGGGCATGCGCTATGATAGCGCCGACGCGGGCTGAGTCAGCGAGTCGTGCCCCCTCTGCGAGCATGACGCCCGCGTCACTACGCCGAACGATGTAGTGGCTGCGCTTCGTCGCGTAGCAGCCACGCGCCAACCTCGCGCACCGCCGCCGACAGCGCCGCCAGATCGCCGTCGCGCACGTCGAGCGAGTGCCCCCACGCATAGCCGTCCAAGGCTGTTTCGGACTCGTGCGTGGCTGGCCGGCTCGGGTCCACGTAGAGCCCACTGTCGGTGACGCGGCGCACCCGGCACGTCACGCCGCGCGCCTCGACGAACGCCGCCTCATTCGGGAATCTAGTATCTGGAATGCAGACGATGAACGGCTCCCGCGCGTCGGCGTCGAACTCGGCGATGGTCCACGCCGCCGCCCGAATCCAGACGTCCTCGTCGCTGGCACGCGCCGCCACGCCGACCCGCTGCAACAGCGGCCCGTCCTTCTGGGTCATGCCGTGGGCGATTCGGCAGTGCGCCTTGAGCGCGTCCGCAAACGCCACGCGAAGCACTCGGCCGGGGAACTCGCGCATCAGGAGCTTGGCGGCCAGATCCTTGCCCTGCCGGGCCTTGTGCCCGAGTCCGAGCAGCCGCGCGTAGCGGTAGGCGGGGAGACTCATGGCCTGACCGTGAGCGCAATGTTCAGGCTGGTGGCCGCCGCCCAGTAGAACGCCATCCACCCGTCCCCCTGCCACGCCCACCGCAGACCCGCCGCGGCGTTCAGTGCGATCAGCAGATAGTTAAAGAGTCGCGGGTCGCTCAGCATCGCGCCACCAGCAGCACACAGTCGTCCGGTTCACACTTCCAGGCTTTCACCCACGCCTCCCACGGCCACACCGTCAGCCGATCCAGCACCAGCCCGTTCCTGAGTACCGCCGCGTGCGTGGGCGCGAGCACGATGCCGTAGTCTTCTTCCCAGTCGATCGTCCGCTTGCGCGTGAGCTTGTGCCCGTGCTGGTAGGCGATCTGTTGCACCGTGCGCGTCCACAGCCCCTTGCGGCCCTGTTCCTTGTCCAGCACCGTCGCGGAGCGGAGCGCTTCGGTGTACTTGATGCCGAGGTAGACCTTGAGCGCGACGAGGCAGCAGTCCCCGCGCTCGTCGGGGTGCCCCGGATCCTGTTCGTTGACGTCGAGCGCGCTCACGCCGCCTCGCGCAGCACCGGATCGAGCCAGTGGAAGCGCACGCTATTGAGGTCGGTCACGCCGTCCGTCTGCGTCAACGTCACATAGCCGAGCCGCTGACCCCGACCAGCGACCCGCGCGTCAAGCTGGTAGCCATGCACGGCGCAGAGCGCGCCGCCCTCCACCAGCAGCCGATCTGACCGCCACGGGAACATCCCCAAGGCGTGGGTATGGGCCTGCACCAGCACGCGCCACGGATCGAGCCCGAGCACGTCGTGTTGGTCGCTGAACCACTCCTCGATGCCCCGCAGAGCGGCCCCCGGCACCTTGGAGTACTTCTCCGCGTGCGTCACGATCAGATCGCCCTGCTGCGCGCACCACGAGAGGCTGTGCCGGCCGACCTTGATCGGGGCAAAGCGGATGTTCTGGTAGCCCTTGCGCTTCATCAGCACGCGAATGGCCGAGAACTCCCCGCCCGTCAGGTACTCGATGACGTGGACGATCTCCAGCGGCACCTGGGACCGTAGCGCCTTCTCGAATCGCGGCCGGTCGTGGTTGCCGTCAACGATCAGCACGTCGGGATACTGCGCGGCGAAGGACGCCAACAGCGCATCCACCGCCGCCATCTCCCGCTCCCACGGCACCGCCTCGTACTTCACGAAGCGACTCACTGAGTAGCTGTCTTGCAGATCGCCGTTGATGATCAGTTGGTCGAAGCCCTTGGTCGCCGCGAGCATGGCCGCGACCGCATCCGGCCGGTGAAACGGCGCATGGAAGTCTGACGCGATGACGATCCGCTTCGTCTTCGGGCTCCGGTAGACCGGCGGCTTGGGCTGCGGTCGTGTTCTCCCGATGGCCGTATCGAGCACCGCCCAGCATTCATCGGCCGTCTGGGGCAGTCGGTCGTACACCTCCGGCAGCGTCTTGCGCTTGGGCCGCCCGACATCCTGCTTCCCGATCAGGCCGCGCGAGCGCGCGAGGACCACCCGGTGCTGCAACGTGGTCCGCGAGACCCCGAGGGCCACCGCCGCCTCCGTCGTGTTCCCACCGTGCGCCTGAATGGCGGTGACGGCGGCCAGACATTCCTCATCGGTCAGGCTTGGGGTGGCCATGCTCCTCCGCTCGCAACGTGCAACCCTGCATCGATGGAAAATGCTGCGGGCCGCACAGGTCCGGATCGCGTCTCGGTGGCGTCGTGAGCGTCGCGCACGCGCCAGCCACTAACAGGGCCAGCAGCGCCAGCCACGCCCACGGCCTCATCGCCCGATCGCTTTCACCAGCAACCAGCCGAGGGCGATCCCACCCGCCCCGGTCGCCCACTTCAACACCGCAATGGCCGTCTCCGCGGCGCGCAGGCGGCCGTTGGTGGTGTCGGCCTTCACGATCAGTGAGTCGAGCTTGTCGTCTTGCGCGTCGAAGCGCTGTTCCAGAAACTCGCGCAAGGTGGGCTGATCGGACATGGCTACTCGTCGTGGGACGCCATCAGCGACGCCAGCAGCCGCGTGCCTTCACGCCCAACTGGTGTCCCCTTGGCGAGGAGTTGCGCCAGCAGGCCGAGGGCCCGCGGGCTGGTGAGGGCATAGGTGCCCAGCGCGCCGGTGACGCCGTCGCGCAGATCCCCGGTCGCCATGCCAGAGCCGACACCCGCGCCAGCCCCAGCGATCATTCGCAGACGACTCGGGCCGCCCGCCGCCTTCATGGCCTTTTCGAGCGCCATCAGTTCCTGTGACTGCCGGAGCGCCGAGGCGACCTCCGGACTGCGCGACTTCGCCGCGTCGCCCGTGGCCCGGCTCATCGAGCCCAACACTTTCTTCGTCGTCGAGGCGGCCCGCGGGTTCGCGGCCCCCTGCATCACCTCGGCGGCTTGGGCGGCCGTGTCGCTCTTGATCGCCAGCGCATCCTCGACGCTCACACCGCCACGGAACGCCTTGCGCGCGTCGTTGGCGGCCTCCACGATCTCTTTCTGTGCGTCAGGGCGTCGCACCTGTCCCGCCTTGTCGTACAGCTTCCGCAGGCCAGACACCATCTCGCTCGGCTGAATCTTGGCGGCCCCCGCTGCGTCGGCGGCACGTCCGGCCGC
>CADEFX010000198.1 GCA_902826715.1 uncultured Hyphomicrobiales bacterium
CATATTTGGCTGCGGCCGTCGAGACGAGGACGATGAACGCGCCGGCTGGTCCGCCGACCTGGAAGCGGCTCCCCCCCAACGCGGACACCAGAAAGCCGCCGACGACCGCTGCATAAAGGCCGCGCTCCGGCGACACTCCAGAAGCTACGGCAATGGCCATGGACAGGGGCAGCGCGACAATCGCAACCGTTAACCCCGCAACGGCATCCTTGCGCAACGATGCCAAGCCGTAACCCTCAGATTTGACCGTCACAAGCTTCGGGCGGAAAAGGTGGGCGGTGGATGAACCATCAGGCATGCGCTTGGTCCGAGGCGGATTTTTACTTGGGCATGTAAGAGCAGGCTGGTAGTCATTAGACCGATGAGGCCTGGTGCCTGCATCAGGATGTTCGGCACGCTTGTCCAGCCCGCCTGCTACACGGCGTTTGCGAGAGTTTCGGTTGCGCATCCCCGCTAGCGGGCGGCTTTTCTTATGGAAAGCCCACTGGCAACCGTTGAGGAAGCCATTCGGGGCTCGAGGTTTGGTGCAGATGTGACACCGTTTTCCCGGAACGCGCTTATGACGAGGTGTTTAAGTCGCGCCTTGCCGATGCCGGTCAGTTGCTGGAACGGAATACATGCTCCAGCCGCACAGACTTGGTTCGCATCGAAATCCACCTCAGTTGCCAGCAAGCCAAGGTTGGGGTCCCATTCACATTCTGTTGGCGTCGTTGCCCATTCCCTGAGACGGTGGACAAGGAAGTCGCCCTCGCTGGTGAGGGTCATCGAGAGATCGAGGCAACGAAATCCCTTCGCTGTGTCGAGGTTGCGGCTACCCGGTTTCGGCACGAAAGCGCGGCAGGAGTCGATGCCGCCTTCCGTCAGGCAGGTATAGCCGAGAAAATTGTCCGTGATTCTGGCGCGCGTAGGCCGATCGCACTCTCCGCGAGGCGCCCATCGCTCCAGTTGAAGGCGTTTCTCCAGGCTTGTTATGGTTTCGCACGGCGCGAGTTCGGTATCCCGCTGGGGCGACATGATTTGCGCGCTGACATGGGCGGCAGTGAGACCGAGCGCAATCGCCGCAGCTGTCATGGCTGCGACGACGGATTTGGTCACTGACCGGGAAGTGCATCGATCGTGGTCGCGAAGCATAGCCTCTCCCCCTAGTGAGAATATCAATCTTCGAGTTCGCGGACGGAGGTGACGCGAAACACTCGCAAATGGCCGTCCTGTTCTTTGATCGACACGTATTCGCCGGGAAAGAAGGTGTGGGTGTCGAACCTGTAGCCCGCGTCATCGTGGGCGGCATCTCCGTGCAGGTCGTAATGGAAGGCCCACACGTTGCCGCGCTTGTGCACGACGTGGCCGATTTCATCCGCCTCGTGCGCCCAGAACCGCTTTACGCGGCAAAAACTCCTCAGATCCTTCCACGCTTCGAGATCAAGGTGTCCGTGACGATCGAGCGGCGCGACAAATTCGTATCCACGCTCTTTGCTGCCGTTCGGGTAGTCGTGGTCTCGGCCGAGTTCGAGCCGAACCAGGCGCAGCATTTTTTCATGTGTATTAATCATCGGTGCCTCGATCAGTGCGAAAACAGCGTAGGCGTTGTCATATTGGACAAGACGTGATGGGTCGGTCCGCCAAGGAGCAGCTCGCGTATGGGCGATTGTCCGTAAGCTCCCATCACGAGGAGATCAGCGCGTTGGTCATTCGCGCGCGCGCAAATCTGTTGGCCGATCGGCGCTCCTGAGCATTTGAGGTTGGCGATCACCGGCCTTACGCCGTGCTGTGCGAGCGCCATGACGAAGTCGTTGGCGGCGCCAAGAGCTTGGTCAGAATAGCCATCAAGCTTTGCCCTGCCGCCCTCTCTCTCGATCAGCAATAGCTCAATCGCGCTCGCGCCCCGAAGGAGGGGCAAAGCGTCGTAGATGGCGCGCGTGGCCTCACGCTGTTGATTCCACGCAAGGATAACTTTTTGGGGAAGTTCGTGTCCCTCTCCCTTCTCAGGTACGATCAAGACGGGGCGGCCGCACTCCCGAATCACATGGGCCGGCAATTCCACGGGAGACACCATCCAATCCCGCGATGTCCGGCCGGCTACCACCAGGTCAGAGGCAAACGAGCGCGCAATCACAATATCGATGGGGCGGTGGTCCGTCGGATCTATCTGGCGAAAGGCGCCGCTTACGCGGCCTTGGTTTGTTACCTCTTCGAAGATCGCCCGAAGGTGATCGGCCTCCTCATTGCGGCTGAAGGTGAGACCTTCGACGCGGGGATGAGCTCGGGCGCCACCGCGGCTTAGCGACGAGACATGCAAACCCACCAGCCGCGCTTCAAAGACGCGTGCAACTTCGGTCGCGTGCTGAACAATCTTTCGCGCCATCTGTGCATCGTTGAGGTAGACCAGTATGTTTTTGTAGGACATTGGCCATGCTCCTTCGGCATGACGCAGCGTCCCCTGGAACCGACATGCTTACATTGATTTGCGTCAATCGCGCGCAGTGTTGGCAGTCACACAGGAAGCGACGGGCAGTGCGCTCGAGGGGATCAGGACGCTCGTGCCAACAGTGCGATCGAGGCGCACCTCGCTATCGCCATCCGCCCAAGACCCATCTCCGCGGCGCATTGAGGCAACGATTCGCCGAGGAAGGCGGTTGCCGATCCTCGGAAGCGCGCCAGGTCGCGCGGCGCGGGGCGAGGCGTTTTTCATCGTTACCGTTAAGTGCCAATGTGGTGGCTAGCTGGTGGCTGCAGCAAGAAGGGCCGACGCGCATTTGCCACTAAGTCACTGAATTTGCTGGCGCTCCCTACGGGAGTCGAACCCGTCTTTTCAGATTGAAAATCTGACGTCCTAACCGATAGACGAAGGGAGCGTTCCGGGCAATCCTATAGGGGGCTTTGGCGGCGCTGGCAAGAATGCGGCGCCGGCCACCGTGACCCCGGCGATGCCGGAATTGCAGCAGCCGCCCGCCCGCCGCGCAGAGTGCGTCAGTCCTGTCTTCGCGGGTCGGCGGCGTCCTCGATCTGCAGCTCGATGCGCTCGCGCCCGCCCCAGGACTCGCGACGCACCATGCCTGCCACATGCAGCGGCATGCCCGATGACGACAGCAGCAGGTCCCCCAGCGGCTGTCCGACGGCGCGGAAGGCAATGGCATCCAGCTTCGATCCGTCTCCGGCCTCCAGCGTGCAGCGCACGTGCGCTTCGCCCATCACCTTGGCAAATTTCACGCGGTGCGCGGGGAAGGCGAAGCGCGGCTGCGGATTGCCCTGGCCGTAAGGACCCGCACGCTCGATGAGGTCGATGAGGCCGTTGGTGACGGCAGCTGGCGTCAAAGCGCCATCGAACTCGAGGCCGGAGCGGGCGCGGGCAGCGCTCGTCGCATCCTGCAGCATCGCGCGAAGGCGATCGCCCAGCGCCTCGAAGCCATCGCGCCGCACGGTTAGGCCGGCCGCCATGGCGTGCCCGCCGCCTTTCAGGAGAAGGCCTTCGGCGACGCTCGCGCGCACGGCAGCGCCGATATCGACACCGGCGACCGACCGCAGAGATCCGGTTCCCTGCTGCGGGTTCTCCCAGGCTATGACGCAGGCGGGCCGGCCGAAGCGCTCGACCAGCCGGCTGGCCACGAGACCGACAATCCCCTTGTGCCACCGCTCCGACCCAACCAGCAGGATCGGCAGGCCGGGATCGGCATCGATCAAGCGATCGGCTTCGGCGACGGCCTCTTCCAGCATCTCCTTCTCGATCGCCTTGCGTTCGCGGTTGAGCTTGTCGAGCAGAACGGCGATGCGCGCCGCTTCCGTCTCATCATCGGTGGCGAGCAGCTTGGCACCGAGCGCCGAGTCGCCGATGCGGCCGCCAGCGTTGATGCGGGGACCAAGCACGAATCCCAGATGGTAGGGCGTCGGCGCCTGGTTCAGACCCGCCGCGTCGAACAGCGCGCGCAGGCCGATGTTCTCGCGACGGCGCATGACGATCAGGCCTCGCGTGACAAAAGCGCGATTGAGG
Organism: uncultured Hyphomicrobiales bacterium; assembly: GCA_902826715.1. Lineage (GTDB taxonomy): Bacteria > Pseudomonadota > Alphaproteobacteria > Rhizobiales > Hyphomicrobiaceae > CADEFX01. The sequence continues at coordinate 3,986 of CADEFX010000198.1, forward strand.
CCCTGCAGCGGCACCACGTCCGCCACCGTCGCGAGCGCCACAAGGTCGAGGAACTGCAGCAGGTCCGGCGCCGGTTGCTCCGCGGTGTAGTGGCCGCGCCGGCGCAATTCGCGGGCTGTCGCGACCAGAACCATGAACGTGACACCGGCCGCACACAGGTGACCGAGCCCCGACAGATCGTCCTGGCGGTTCGGATTGACGACGGCATGAACGTCAGGGAGCCGCTCATCGGCCTGATGGTGATCGACAACCAGCACCTCGGCGCCAAGCCCTTTCGCCTTGCCCAGCGTATCCATGCTGGTCGTTCCGCAGTCGACGGTGATGATGAGGCGCGCCCCCTCCTTGACCAGCCCTTCGATGGCGCCCGGACTTGGGCCATAACCTTCGGTCATCCGGTCGGGGATGTAGATGCGTGCGTTGCGGCCGTGCGCCTGCAGGAACCGCTGCATCAGTGCCGACGAGCAGGCGCCGTCAACATCGTAATCTCCGAACACGGCCATGCGCTCGTCGCGCACGATGGCGTCGGCCAGCCGCGCCGCACACTTGTCCATGTCCGTGATGACACTCGGATCGGGCATCAGTGCCTTGATCGAGGGGTCCAGCACTAGCGGCACCTCGTCGAGCTTGACGCCGCGCGCAGCCAGTACGCGGCCGAGCAATTCCGGCAAACCGTGCTGCTGGCTGATGGCAATGGCGATGTTGCGACTGGCCGCATCGAGGCGTTCGCGCCAAGCGAAGCCGCGGGCCGAATTGCTCACGCCCAGGAAGAACTCCTGCGCGTCCTGAGTGTCGGCTTTGAGCCGCGCCAGTGCCATACGCCCCCCGTCTGCAAACAAACGCGGGATCGTAGGACTGATTCGCGCGCGGAGCGTGGCGAAACGGCGGGCCATCCCCAGCCGCATCACCTTTGCGGAAGTATCGGAACGCCTTGCCTCTTTCGTCTCACTCCCCTTCGCGCCGGAGGCGCGCCTGCGGCGCGACGTAAGGAAGGGGACAAGTGCATGCCAGCAACAAACAGCTGCGCTTCGCGCCGTTGCGTCGCTACAGCCCCGCCTTCGTTCCGATCATGCGGAACGTCGTCTTGATGCGCCGGACGGTGCCGGTGGCGGCACGCATGACGACCGTTTCCGTTTCGGCGAAGCCCTGGCGGAAATGCACGCCGTCGAGCAGCGAGCCGTCGGTCACGCCCGTGGCGGAGAAGATGACATCCGCCGACGCCATCTCTGCCATGGAAAATTTGCGGTTGATGTCGTCGATGCCCATCTCCTTGGCGCGCTTCTTCTCCTCATCCTTGAGGGGCATCAGACGGCCCTGCATCTGGCCGCCGATGCAGCGCAACGCCGCCGCCGCCAGCACGCCCTCGGGCGCACCACCGCTACCCAGATAGATGTCGACGTTGGTCTTGGCAGGGTCCGTGGTCCAGATGACGCCGGCGATGTCACCGTCCGGAATGAGCTGGATGCCGGCGCCCGACTTGCGGACCTCGGCAATGAGATCGCTGTGCCTGGGACGGTCGAGGATGCACGCCGTGATTTCTGACACGGGCACGCCCTTGGCCTTCGCCAGCGCCTCGAGGTTGTCCTTCGCCGAACGGTCCAGATCGACGATGCCCTCCGGATAGCCCGGACCGACCGCGATCTTGTTCATGTACATGTCGGGCGCGTGCAGCAGGCCGCCCTCGGCCGAGATCGCCAGCACCGCCAGCGCATTCGGCATGGCCTTGGCGCAGATCGTGGTGCCTTCGAGCGGATCAACCGCGATATCCACGCGCGGCCCCTCGCCCGTCCCGACTTCCTCGCCGATATAGAGCATCGGCGCTTCGTCCATTTCGCCTTCGCCGATCACGACACGCCCACGGATCGACAGCTTGGCCAGCTCCCGTCGCATGGCATCGACGGCAGCCCCATCGGCCCCCTTCACGTCGCCCCGGCCGCGCAGGCGCGCCGCGGCGATAGCGGCGGCTTCCGTCACGCGTGCGATCTCGATCGACAGGACGCGGTCGAGCAGACCCGTACCCTTAACTTCGGCCATGGCAATTCCCTCCCGCTAATCCAGCACCATCGTGCCTATCACAGTTTTTCGATCCGGATCATCTGCGGCTTCTCGGATACCTTACCGTCACTTTCAATGGCATCGAGCGCCTTGCGGATGGCTTCCTCGGTCGTCTCATGCGTAATCAGGATGAGCGGTATCGGGTCGCCGTTAACCGGGCGGGCGTCAATGCCGGGCAGCGAGGCTCGGGGGCGCCGTTGCACGATGCTTTCCAGCGAGACCTCGCGATCGCTCATGCGGCGTGCGATCGAGGCCATAGCACCCGGGCGGTCGTAAACCGACAGCCGCACATAGTAGGCGCCCTGATGCTGGCCGAGCTTCGCCCTCTTGTAGGGCTTCAGCGCCGCCGCCGGCACGGCAAACGGCGGAATGAGCACGCCGCGCGCCAGATCGACGATATCGCTCATCACCGCCGAGGCTGTGGCCTTGCCGCCTGCTCCCGGCCCGACCAGCAGCAGCGTGTTGACGAAATCGCCGTCGATGCCGACGCAATTTGTCACGCCCGACACCTCCGCGACGGCGGAATGCTTCGGCACCATGGCCGGATGCACACGCTGCTCGATGCCGCTCTCGGTCGTCATGGCAACGCCGAGCAGCTTGATGCGATAGCCGAGATCGTGTGCCGCCTCGATATCGGCCTGCGTGATCGACTGGATGCCTTCGATATGAATCTGATCGAACGCGACCCGCGTGCCGAACGCAAGGCTCGTCAACAGCGCCAGCTTGTGAGCCGCGTCGAAGCCGCCGATGTCGAATGCCGGATCGGCTTCGGCGTAGCCTTTCTCCTGCGCCTCCTTGAGCACGTCGGCGAACGCGCGGTGCTCGGTCTGCATCTGCGTCAGGATGTAGTTGCAGGTGCCGTTGAGGATGCCATACACACGTCGGATCTGATTGCCGACGAGCGCCTCGCGCATGGTCTTGATGACGGGAATCCCGCCCGCCACCGCCGCTTCGAAGTCGAGAGAGACGCCCTGCTTTTCCGCGAGCCGTGCCAATTCCGTCCCGTGCCGCGCCAGCAACGCCTTATTGGCCGTGACGACGTGTTTTTTGGCACCCAGCGCGGCCTCGACCGCCTGCTTGGCGACACCGTCCTCGCCGCCGATCAGCTCGACGAAGACGTCGATCCCCGGATCGGTCGCCAGCCGCACCGGGTCGTCGAACCAGGTGCTACCTTCCCAACCGATGCCGCGGTCCTTGCGCCGGTCGCGCGCGGACACACCAACAACCTGGATGGGACGTTGAATGCTGTCGGCAACCCGCTGGCCATGCTCCGCCAATAAGCCCAGCAGGCCGACTCCAACCGTGCCGAGGCCAGCGACCCCGAGTTTGAGCGGCTCTTTCATGCTTACGTGAGACTACCGTTTTGCTGTTTCGCGCAGCGGTATCACGTTATGCATGGTATCGACACCCTGAGCGAAGAACTTTTTGATGCTGCGGGCCGCCTGGCGGATGCGGTGCTCGTTCTCGACCAGGGCGATACGGACGTACTCATCTCCATATTCACCAAACCCGAGGCCTGGGGACACCGCCACATCGGCCTTCTCGATCAGCAGTTTGGCGAACTCGACCGAGCCCAGGTGCCGATATGGCTCCGGAATAGGTGCCCAGGCGAACATGGTGGCCGGCGGCGGAGGCACGTCCCATCCCGCCCGGGCAAAGCTCTCGACCAGGCAATCCCGGCGCTTCTTGTAGGCTTCGCGAATCTCGGCAATGCAGTCCTGCGGACCGTTCAGCGCAGCCGCCGCAGCCACCTGGATCGGCGTAAAGGCGCCGTAATCGAGGTACGATTTCACCCGCCCCAGTGCGCCTATCAGACGCTCGTTGCCGACCGCAAAGCCCATGCGCCAGCCCGGCATGTTGTAGGTCTTTGACAGCGACGTGAATTCGACCGCAACGTCCATGGCCCCCGGCACCTGCAGCACCGATGGCGGTGGGATGCCGTCGAAATAGATCTCCGCGTAAGCCAGGTCCGACAGGATGATGATGTCCAGCTTCTTCGCGAGTTGTACCGCCTCCGTATAGAAGTCGAGATCGGCCGTCATCGCCGTCGGGTTGGAAGGATAGCTCAGCACCATCGCCAGCGGCTTGGGGATGGAATGCCGCGCCGCACGGTCCACGGCGCGCAGGAACTCCTCGCCCGTGCCCGCCTGAAGATGCCGGATCGCGGCACCCGAGATGATGAAGCCGAACTCATGAATCGGATAGGTCGGATTGGGAACGAGAATCACGTCGCCCGGCGCCGTGATGGCCTGCGCCATGTTGGCGAAGCCTTCCTTGGAGCCCAGCGTTGCGACCACGTGCTTATCGGGGTCGAGCCGCACGCCGAACCGGCGCTGATAGTAGGCCGCCTGCGCCTTGCGCAGCCCGGGAATGCCCTTTGAAGCCGAATACCGGTTGGTGCGCGGTTTGTTGATCGTCTCCACCATCTTGTCGATGATGTGCTGGGGCGTCGGCATGTCAGGATTGCCCATGCCAAGATCGATGATGTCGGCCCCTCGCCCGCGGGCATCGGCCTTCAGCCGGTTGACCTCCGCGAACACGTAAGGCGGCAGTCGCTTGATGCGATGAAATTCCTCGATCACGGCTGTTTCCTGCG
>CADEFX010000199.1 GCA_902826715.1 uncultured Hyphomicrobiales bacterium
GCAGACAACCAGCTCTTGCCTGCGCCCTGGGTGGTCAGATCCGGGATGGGCACAGCATGCATCAGCCGCAACAGGCGGGGATAACTTTTCTACGACGCGCCAAACTCAAACACGCCTACGCCCGCTCGATCACCATGGCGATGCCCTGGCCGACGCCGATGCACATCGACACCAGCGCGTACCGCCCGCCCGTCCGCTGCAACTGACGCGCTGCGGTCAGCGCGATGCGGCCCCCCGATGCGCCCAGCGGATGGCCGATGGCGATGGCGCCGCCGTTCGGGTTGACGCGGCTGTCTTTGAAATCGAGACCCAGACCCTTGACGCACGCCAGCACCTGCGCCGCGAACGCCTCGTTGATCTCGATCACGTCCACATCCTTGAGCTCGAGACCCGCGCGCTCCAGGGCTTTCTTCGCCGCCGGCACCGGGCCAAATCCCATCGTGCGCGGGGCAACACCGGCGACACCCGACGAAATGACGCGCGCGATCGGCTTTGCCCCCGCCTTGTCGCCAGCGTCACGGCTCGCGACCATCAGCGCCACAGCGCCGTCATTGATGCCCGACGCATTGCCGGCCGTCGTCACGCCGCCTTCGAACAGGGCCTTCAGCTTCTTGAGGGTCTCCGGCGTCGTATCGGCGCGCGGATGTTCGTCCTCGGCAACGACCGTGTCGGGTTTGCCGCGCGTACCGGCAATTGTCACGGCCTGGATCTCGTCCTTGAAGAACCCCTCGGCCTTGGCCTTGGCGTACTTTTGCTGCGAGCCGAGCGCGAAGGCATCGCAATCTTCACGGGAAAGCTGAAAATCGCGTGCGAGGTTGTCGGACGTTTGCGGCATCGTATCGGCCCCGAAGGGACCCTCGATCTTCGGATTGGCGAAACGCGCGCCGAGCGAGGAATCGAACACCCGGAAGTCTTTCGAGAAGGGCTGCTCCGACTTGCCGACAACAAAAGGCGCGCGCGTCATGCTCTCGACGCCGCCCGCAACCATGACGTCGGCTTCGCCACACGTGATGGCATGCGCCGCGCCGATGATGGCGTTCATGCCCGAGCCGCAGTTGCGCTGATACACGGTGCCCGGCACTTCGATCGGCAAGCCCGCGAGCAGCACCGAATGACGTGCGATGCAGCGGCTGTCCTCGCCCGCCTGGCAGGCACAGCCAACCGCCACGTCGTCGATCGACTCGGGCGCGAAGCCCGAACGCTTGACCACTTCGCGGATGACACCCGCCAGCATGTCGTCGGGCCGGACCCGGGCCAAAGATCCCGCATGACGGCCGAACGGGGTGCGCACGCCGTCGTAGATGTAGGCGTCAAGCATGGGACGGATCCTTTTTCGGTTTCCTCGGGTGTGTTGACGGCAGTTAATCGCATTCCGGCGCCGTCTTCCATGGCGAATTGCCATGTCTCGCATCGCATCAAGGCAGGTAGCCGATCAGCTTCAGCCAGAGGATCTGCGCCGGCAATATGATGATGAAGCTCAACAGCGCCAGCGGAATCATGAGGCGCAGCACCGATGCTGCCGGCACCCGCCCCATGGTGAGGCCAACCATGATCGGCACCGTCTGATAGGGGAAGAAGACCATTTGCAGCCCCGTCATCTCGGCGATCAGGCCGAGCTTCACAGGCAGCCCCGTGGAGGCCGCAACGCTGCCCAGCACCGGGGTCATGACGGCGACCGAGCCGACGACGGTTGCCGGTATGGAGATCAGGGCTGCGAGTACGGACACCGCCGCAAAACCGATGGACGCAGGTTGGCCGTCGAGCGGCACGAGCTTGCCGATCAGCCCGGAGGTCACGACGCCTGCGCCCGAGTGAATCAGCACCGTCGCGACACCGAGAACGGCGCCCAGCGACAGAAGCGCCGTCACCTTGTTGAGGTCGAAGCTCTCTTTCAGGTTCGCGAGACTGATGGGCGGCAGCAGGCACAGGACCGCGGCCAGCACGGCAACGGCACCGGGCTTCACGCCATGAATGAAATCCGTGGACCAGAGCAGGATCGTACAGGCGAGAAGGACGCCAAGCCGGCGCGCCGCACCGCTGAGCGGCAAAGGCTGCGGCGAAGCCGCTGGGACCGCCGGCGCAGGCGCGGGCAGCAACACGATCACACAGAGCCAGAACAGCAGCGCCTTGGCAACGCCGAGGACGGGACCACACAGCAAAAGATACTCGGCATAGCGCGTCTGAGGACCGTGGATGGCCTCAAGCGCCCCGAGCGCAATGACGTTCGTCAGGTTGCCGGGCAGGACAGCGAAGCTGGTCAGGAAATTGCCGGCAACGGCTGTTGCGATCGCTCCGACATAGCCGCGGCTGCCGGGCTCGTAGCCCGCCTCCTGCGTGGCAGCCGTGATGATCGGCAGCGTTATGGCAAGGCGGCCCATGGTCGATGGAACGAGGAAGCTCAGCGCACCCGCGCCGATGAGTATGCCGAAGATGAAGCGCGGATAGGAAGACATGAAACGCTGCAACAGCCCGCGTGCCACATAGCGCCCGAGGCCCGAGCGTTCCGCCGCCGCACCAATCACGAAGCCGCCAAAGACAAGACCAGCCGCGTTCGACCAGAAGCCCGAGAGCAGGGCCAACGGCGGCGCAATTTGCGTTGCGAAGGCCAGCGAGAAGAACAAAAGGCCCGCCACCAGCGTAGAGACGGCCGCGGTGGCCCACAGCGCGACCGAAGCCAGCACGATGGCAAAGCCGATCATGGCGTTGGGCGCGTTGGGCGGTGCTGGCAGCAGCGCGACGGCAATAGCCGCCAGCGCGATCGCGGCAAGAACGGCGGCCTTGCGCAGCGACATCCCCGAAGCCCCTGCGCTCATGCCGGCATTTTCCTGCTCTTGCTGCTGCCCGGCTGCCTGGGCTGGGAGGCCGGTCACTGCCGGCCCGCGGCACATATGCGAGCCTGATGAAGCATGTCAATAAGCCGGGGATAGTGCTAGGAAGAATGCCGCTCAAGCAGCGCAAAGGAGTTCAAGGCCGAGGCATGGCGGGCGGCGTGTTTCAATCCATCGGAGTGATCGGTGCCGGAGCGTGGGGAACGGCGCTGGCGCAGACGGCGCGCCTCGCCGGACGTGATATCCTCCTGTGGGGGCGTGAAGCCGACGTCGTGGACGACATCAATTCACGCCATGTCAACACGGCTTTCCTACCCGGCGTGGCGCTAGATCCCGACCTGAACGCGACAACCGATCTTGCAGACCTCGCCGACTCCGACGCGATTTTGATGGTGGCGCCGGCGCAGCACGTCCGTGCCGTGGGCAGCGAGCTCGCACGCCATCTGGCCGCCGACAAGCCCGTCGTAATCTGCGCCAAGGGGCTGGAGCAGGCGACCGGTAAGCTCATGGCTACGGTGCTCGGCGAGGCGCTGCCGCAGGCCCTGCTGGCGGCGCTGTCTGGGCCGAGTTTTGCCGCCGATGTGGCGCGCGGACTGCCGGCGGCGCTGACACTGGCCTGTGCCAATGAGGCCGTCGGCCAATCCCTGGCGCAAGCCCTCGGCTATCGGCATTTCCGCCTCTACTGGTCCAATGACGTGACCGGTGTGCAGCTCGGCGGCGCGCTGAAGAACGTGCTCGCGATCGCGGCCGGGATCGTCGACGGCCGGCAACTTGGCGCCAGCGCGCATGCGGCGTTGGTCACTCGTGGCTTTGCGGAAATGCAACGCTTCGGGGCAGGACTCGGAGCGCAGGCTGGCACCCTGATGGGCCTGTCGGGCCTGGGCGATCTATTGCTGACGTGCGGCAGTCCGCAGTCGCGGAACATGTCGCTGGGTCGCGCATTGGGGCAGGGTCAAACGTTGCAGGCGGTGCTCGGCAGCCGCCGCTCCGTCGCCGAGGGCGTGTTCACGGCGGCCGCAATCATCCGCGTCGCCGGCCAGCTCGGTGTCGAGATGCCGATCTGCGAGGCCGTTCACGCGATCGTCGAAGGAACGAGCTCGGTCGACGACGCGATCAGCGGGTTGCTCGCGCGGCCGTTCAAGGCGGAGGGCTAGATGGCAAAACAACCGAAAAATAAAAACGATGCCGCATCGGCGCCCGCCTACTGGCTGTTCAAGTCGGAGCCCGACTCGCATTCCTGGGAGATGCAGAAATCCCGCGGCAGGAAAGGGGAGACGTGGGACGGCGTGCGCAACTTCATGGCGCGCAACAACATGCAAGCCATGAAGCTCGGCGATCTCGGCTTTTTCTATCATTCCAACGAGGGCAAAGAGGTTGTGGGCATCGTGGAAGTATGTGCGCTGGCGCACCCCGATCCCAAGGACGACACGGGCGTGTGGAAGTGCGTGGATGTGCGCGCGGTTTGCGATGTGCCCAAGCCCGTGACGCTCGCGGCGGCCAAGGCCAACCCGAAGCTCGCCAAGATGGCGCTCGTCACGAGTTCGCGGCTTTCGGTGCAGCCCGTGACCGAAGCGGAGTGGATCGAGGTCTGCCGCATGGGCGAGCTGGATCCGAAGAAAATCCGCACGTGAGCGCAGGCAACGACGCGCTCGAACGCTTCGTTCTGCAGCACACCTCTCTGAGGCGCCCGCCTCTGGTGCCGGAGATCGACCTTCACCTCGCGGCGGACGCGAGAGAAATCTTTCAAGCGCGCACGGAATTTGCCCCCTCGCCGGACTGGCCGCCCTATTGGGCATTTGCATGGCCCGGCGGGCAGGCGCTGGCGCGCTACGTGCTCGACAATGCGGCCCTTGTTGCCGGCAAGACCGTCCTCGATATCGGATCGGGCTCGGGGATCGGCGCGATCGCCGCGAAGCGCGCCGGCGCTCATCGCGTGGCGGCTTCCGACCCCGACCCGATGGCGTGTGTGGCCATCGCCATGAATGCCCTGCGCAACGGCGTGGAGATCGCGGCGTTGACCGAGGATGCGCTGAGCTCCGCGCCGGACGTGGACGTCGTGTTCATCGGGGACCTCGTCTACGAGCCGGAGCTTGCCACGCGCGTGACGCGTTTTCTGGAGGCGGCGCACCGGGCCGGGATCGAAGTCATTCTTGGCGATCGGACGACCGGACACCGTCCGCCGATCGCCATGACGCTGCTCAGCGAGTACGAGGCGCCGCTATCGCCCATGCTGGAAGAAGATCACGTTGAGCGCGCCCGCGTCTGGCGCCTCGATCGAGGCATTCGCGGCCGGCGAGAGGCGAGCATATGAAGGCGCCGCGCGCCACGTCGGACTGGCCGACGTTCATCGGCGCCAATACCAAGCTGTTGAGCCCGCCGCTCGTTCCCGAGATCAAGCTGTATCTGGCCGAAGAGTCCCTCCCGATCTGGCAGAAAACCGAGGAGGAACTCGGCGAGATGAACATTCCGCCGCCCTACTGGGCCTTCGCCTGGGCCGGCGGGCAGGCGCTGGCGCGATACCTGCTGGACAATCCTTCGATCACTGCGGGGCAGAACGTTCTCGATCTCGGCAGCGGGTCGGGCCTGACCGCCATCGCCGCGCGCATGGCCGGGGCGCATGCGGCACTCGCAACCGATGTCGACGAGGTGGCGCTGATCGCCACCGGCATGAACGCCCTTGCCAATGGCGTGACGGTCGAGACGACGGCCGAGGATATGCTCGACAGCGGGCCCGGCACCGCCACCGTCATACTGGCCGGCGACTTGTTTTACGAGCGAACGCTCGGTGCGCGCATGCTGACGTTTCTGGAAGCGTGCACGACGGCCGGAGCCAGCGTTCTTGTCGGCGATCCGCAGCGGGCCTATTTCCCGAAGGATCGTTTTGAAGCCGTTGCGGAGTATCGCGTGCCCGTCACACGCGAGCTGGAGGACGCGGAAATCAAGAAGGCCGCCGTTTGGCGCTTGCGCGCCTGATGCGGCTCAGGCGCGATCGATCCGGCACTGGTAGCAATTGTTGCTTGCCGAGCGGACGTGCACGTAGGCAATGCGCGCGTCGTTGAACATGCGCGCCGCTGCTTGTGGAATCTCGGGCGTCGGAACGATCTGGCCCGAGCCGTAGACGATGCGATCCTCGGCGTTGTAGCCGCGCAGGATGTACTGCGGCGAGCGCAGCATGTCGGGCACCTCGCCGTTGTCTGCGTGGCGCGGGCAGCTCTCAGCGTGCAGGAAGATCGGCCCCATCTCAGCATAGGGCTGGGGCTTGGGAAACGGGCGGTGGGCGAGAATGAGATACGGATCACCGCCGTCGACCGGATGCAGGCAGTGCCGGCACGGCACGCCCGGGCCATCCGAGACCTGGCGCTCGGGCGGCTGCCCGTTGGCATCCGCGCCACCGCGTTGCAGGGCCTGCACGAGCGACGTTTCGAGTGCGACGAAGCGGATCGACATGGCCATGGTCCTTTGCGACAAGATGTCGGCGTTGCCGCTGTATTAGTGCTGCAGCGGACGCGTCGCGACCCGAAAGCTGCGCTCACCACAAAGAACGCGAGGACGACATGCAATTCGCCGGGATGAACGCCTGGGCAATCGCCGCAGCCGCGGCCGTCAGCTTTGTGTTCGGAGCCATATGGTACGGCACGCTTGCCAAACCGTGGATGGCCGCCGTCGGCAAGACCGAAGCCGACATCAAGAGCGCGGGATCGCCCATCCCGCTCTACGCCATGACCCTGGCCGCACTGGTCATCATGGCCTGGGTCTTGGCTGGCATGATCGGCCACCTCGGCCCGGGGCAGGTGACGCTCAGGAACGGCATCATTTCCGGCGCTTTTGCCTGGGTCGGATTCGTGGCGACGACGCTGGTGGTCAACCACGGCTTTCAGGGCGCGCCACGCAAGCTCACGCTGATCGACGGCGGCCACTGGCTCGGCGTGCTGCTGATTCAAGGCGCCGTCATCGGCGCCATCGGCGTGTGATGGCAGACACCGGACACCTCTGCACGCTGGCTGACCTCGATGCATCCGGTGCCAAAGGCGTGACGCTCGGCACGCTGCCGCATATCCGCGAGATCGTGGTGGTGCAGACGCCGCACGGCCCGCGCGCATACGCCAACCGCTGCCCGCACATGTACTCGACGCTCGAGACCTTTCCCGACCGCTTCCTTGACGAGTCCAAGGACCACCTCGTGTGCTCGACGCACGGCGCGCGGTTTCGCGTCGAGGACGGCTACTGCGTCAGTGGGCCGTGCCAGGGCTTCAGCCTCGAGTCAGTTTCCATCAAGCTCGATGGGACCAGCGTCACGCTGACGATCGGCGACGGCACCGGCTGACCTCCCGGCACCGGCAGTTACCTCGGTTCGAAACGCCAGTAGTTGCCGGCCGGCGTGGTGACCACCTTGAACAGGTCCAGGCGCCGGTTGGGCGGACGCGTACTCTTCTCCAGCAGCCCGCCCATGTCTTTCAACAACTGTTCCCGATCAGCGAACGTGCTGTGGTTGAGGCTGAAGAAGTCGGTGCTGGCCTTGGAAATATCGATCGTATCCACGCCGGACATCACAAGCGGCCCCGTGGACGGCACCCAACCTGCCGGCGGCTCGCCACGCAGCAGTTCCTGCGAAACGCGCAGGGCCCAGTCGTTTGAGGACGCATAGAGCGTCATGCCGGTTCCGAGCGCCTTGATGCGCGGCACGGCCTGCTCGAAGGTCTCGCGGGTGACGTCGGGCGCGGCCAGGACGATCTCGCCGAATCGCGGCGTGCGAGCCGGCGCACCGGACGGCGGACGGTCCGACATGTAGCGCAATACCCGCAGCAGCGGATCGTTGCCCATGCTGTGGGCAATGAGATGGATGGTCTTGGCGCCGCTCTGCTTCTCGATTAGCTCGACGAAGTTGCGCAGATAGTCTTCCGCCGACTGGGCACGCGTACGATCCAGGATATAGCCGGATAAACCAGCAATCGACGGCCAGCTGTAAACGAACGGCACGCCGTCAAACCCCGTATCGAAGGTCATCTGTGCGGCCCGGAATAGCGCGTCGTCGAAGCTCACGTTGAAGCCGTGCACGAAGACGAAGGCCTGATCCTTGTAGCGCTGCGATTTTTTTCGCTGCTCCTGCATCTGCTTGACGAACTCGGCCTGGTCGAGAACGTCGACGCCGAAAATGGTGAAATCGCGCGCCAGGTCCTCATTGCGCAGGGAGAAGCGCGCGACGATGATGTCCCAATCCGGCCGCGTGATGGTTCCGCCGCTCCGGCCCTGCTTGGGCACGGTCACTGAGGCTCGCCCGAGCGTCAGTTTTCGGCCGCTCTGCGTGCCGAACGAGGCCAGTTGACGCTCCCACTTCTGGCGATTGGCCTCTTGCTTGCGATCAGTACCGAAGAAGACGTCCACCGTGGCATAGGGTTTGTTGTCTTCCGCGGCCTTCGGAGCAGGCGACACGCTGCGCGGCTGCGACAGGCTGCGCGTGCGCGGGCGGGTAGCCTCGCCGGTTTCTGCCGCCGTGCCCGCTGGAGCACCCACCGTTCTGGTGGGCGGCGGCGCCTTTTCGGCCCGCGCGACTTGCCGGCCGCGCGTGCTTTGCAGCGCCTGCACTTCGATCTGGACCGGTCCGGTCGTCCGGCCGGCCATGGTGTAGGCCACATCGACCGTATCGACGAAACGTTCCTCGTCGCGCGGGTCGATCGACGGCGTACTTTGACCCGTTTGCAGCGTCAGCGGCTTTTCGAGATCGCCGTAATGCACCTGGCCATTGCTGTAGGTGACGACAACGCGCTCGATCACGATACTGCCCTGACGCA
>CADEFX010000200.1 GCA_902826715.1 uncultured Hyphomicrobiales bacterium
CGCTAGATCTGCGGGGGCAGAAAGACGCAGATGATGCGCATGCCACCCGAGCCGGAGGGCCGCATACAGACGTGCATGCGGCTATCCTTGGATTCTCGTCTTGGCATCGTGGCGGGAACGATGCCGGTGCCGTGGCGGGACGTCACGACCAAACTCGTCCCTTCCTGCATCTCAACCTTTTCCACAGGAGCGCAATCCATCCCATGGCAGCATTCTATCGGGTACCAGTCATGTGCACTTGCTGGCGTTGCAATCACCAGCACAAAGGCGAAAAGAATTGTGCGTGACATGATGTGCCTCGTTGGCTCAACGGTTGTCCCGTGCTTCACCCCCCAGCAGATCAATGCTTTTTGTGTTCATCATCATACCTTTGCGGCGTAGTGCCGAGGATAACTCTACTGACGCCCAAAAAAGGACGCTCTTGGCCATGGTCACCCGATTCGCACCCGACGTGTGACAGGGCTGCGCCAAGCAAACAGGTTTTACCGCTGGATTCTTTGCCAAAACGCCTGAAGAAGCATCCAACTCCAGGCTTGTGGGTAGCGGGACGTCAGGGAACGCGCAGGCAGGAACCGGGGTTCCGCCCGACGGCAAGCGCCGATTCTTATTGTTGCGGCTCCAAGGGCTGCGTGCCGGTGGGCTTGCCGTCGGCCCCGAACGTGAGACGCTCGACCTTAGCCTCTGCCTGACGCAAAAGGCGGTCGCAATGCTGCTTCAGGGCTTCGCCGCGCTCATAGATGTTGATGGATTCTTCTAACTCGACGTCGCCTCGCTCGAGACGGCCGACGATGCCTTCAAGCTCCTTCAGAGCGGCCTCGAAGGTCAAACCGGTAATGTCGCCCTGCTTGGCAGCGGGTATTGCGTCGGCCATGGACAATGTCTCCGACTTCAACGGCGGATCTTTGTCAGCTTCCAGCGTCCATTAGGCCCTTGACGTGAACGGCGGTCGATCGGGCCAGCGCCGTCAGGTCATAACCGCCTTCGAGCATGGATACCAGCCGCCCGCCTGCCTGCTTCCGGGCAATCTCTGCAAGCTGCTCCGTTGCCCAGGCGAAATCTGCCTCGACGAGCCGCAGGTTCGCAAGCGGGTCAGCCTCGTGGGCGTCGAAGCCGGCTGAAATCAGAACCAGGTCCGGCCCGAAGCTCATGAGGGCGGGCAGGACGCGCGTTTCGAAGGCTTCGCGGAATCGCGTGCCGCCGTCACCGGGCCGCAGCGGCGCGTTGCAAATGTTGCCCACACCTGCCTCCGACATCGCGCCCGTGCCGGGATACAGCGGCATCTGGTGCGTCGAAGCAAAAAAGAGGTCCGGGTCACTCCAGAAGATGTCCTGCGTGCCGTTGCCGTGGTGGACGTCGAAATCGACCACCGCGACGCGGCCCGCATTGTGCTTGCGCCGCGCGTACAGTGCCGCCACGGCGATGTTGTTGAAGATGCAGAAGCCCATCGCGCGCGCCGTCTCGGCGTGATGGCCACAGGGCCGCACCTGGCAGAACGCGTTCTGCACCTTCCCGCCGATCACTTCGTCGACGGCGTGCAGGCCCGCCCCCACAGCACGCAGTGCCGCCTCCCACGAGCCGTTCGACAGCACCGTATCGGCATCGAGGCGTACGGGGTCCCCTCCGGCAGCCGGTCGCGCTCGCTTGATGGCATCGACGTAGGTCTGCGGGTGCGCCAGCGCGATCCACTGCTCGACATCGTCGCGCAAGGGCGCCTCGACGCGCTGCAAAGGATGGAAGATCTCGTGGGACAACGCCTTGTCGATGGCACGCATACGGTCGGGCCGCTCGGGATGACCCGGCCCCGTGTCGTGCTGGAGGAAACAGGGATGCGTGATGTGCAGCGTCGTCATCGGGCGTTCCTAGGATGGGGCGTTTTTCCCATTTTGGCGAAGATGGTCCCTTATGACCGCGGATGCAAACACGTAGCATTGACCGCGCGGGTTGCCGCCGCGATGATCGCGGCGAACAAACGCCCCGCCTCGGAGGTTACGCCTATGCGCCTTGCCAAGTTCGCCGGTCTCTCGCTGCTGCTGTTGGGTGGATTCGGCCACGATGCTGCCTTGGCAGAGGCCACCACGCTGCGCGCGGCCAAGCAATATGGGCTGGGCTATGTCCAGTACATGATCATGGAGGACATGAAGCTCGTCGAGAAGCACGCCAAGGCGGCGGGCCTCGGCGACATCGAGGTCACATGGAACACGTTCCGTTCGTCCGACGTCATGAACGACGCGCTCATCTCCGGCAACGTCGACTTCGTGTCGCTTGGCGTGCCGGGCATCATGACCATCTGGGATCGCACGAAGGGCACGATCGACGTGCGCGGCGTGACCGGCCTCAACGCCATGCCGATCTCGCTCAACGTGCGCAATCCTGAGATCAAGGGCATCAAGGATTTCTCCGAGAAGGACCGCATTGCGCTACCTGCGGTCGGCGTCTCCAACCAGGCCATTCTGCTGCGCATGGCCGCGGAGAAGGAATACGGGCAGGGCCAGCATACAAAGCTCGACCATCTCACCGTCACGATGTCCCATCCCGATGCAACCATCGCCATGTTGGCGGGCCAAGCGGACGTGACGGCCAACTTCTCCTCGGTCCCATTCCAGTACCGGCAGCAGAAGCAGGCGGGCATTCGTGAGTTGACGACATCGACGGAGATCCTGGGCGCTCCATTCTCATTCAACGTGGTGGCGGCGACAGCCAAGTTCCGCACGGAAAATCCCAAACTCTATGCGTCGTTCCTCGCCGCGCTGAAGGAGGCGACGGCGATGGTCAACAAAGACAGGAAATGGGCGGCGGAAACCTACCTGCGCATCTCGAAGGACAAGATGCCGCTCGAAGAGCTGATGGAAATCATCAACCGGCCCGACATCGAGTTTACGACCAAGCTGTCGGGCGCCGATCCGATGGTCAAGTTCATGTCGCGCACGGGCAACTTCAAGAACAAGCCCGAGAGCATGAAGGAGCTCGTATTCCCCGAAGCTGAGATGTAGCGCACGCGCGCGGATGATGACGCCAACGGCACACCGGTTCCTCAACGCAGGGCCTGGAGGCATCGGCGCGGACGAGGAGGCGCGCTTCTTTGCGTCGATCCGGCTCGCCAACGGCGTTTTCAAGACCACCGACACTAAGCGCATGACCGCATTAGACCGCTTGATCGCCGATCGAGTGGCCGCGGATGGTCATGCAGAGCCAGAGGTGCTCGATATTGGTGTGTCGTCAGGCGTGACGACCCTTGAGCTTCGCGACGCATTGAAAGCAGCTGCCTTGCGTCCACGCATCGTGGCGCTCGATGCTGCGGTGGAGGCTCGCCTTTGTGATGTAGCGCCGGGACGGCGCGTCCTACAGGACAGCAGCGGGCGCGATCTGCAATACGAGGTCCTGGGCGTGGCTATCAGGCCATGGCGAAGAAAGCTGGACTATGTGACAGGGTATTGGCTGCTGGCAGACGCGGCGCGAGCGCTATGCGTGCCGGCCAAAACCGCCACCAGGCGGCGCGTGCGCCTCATCTCAGCGGGTGTACAGGCCGCGCCGGAGATCGAAATCATGGAACATGATCTTTCTCGGCCGCTGGATGTTCTCGTGCGCCGGTTTGACATTGTGCGGGCCGCGAACCTGCTCAATCTCGATTATTTCAGTTCGGCCGAGCTCACCCGCATGGTCAAGATCGTGCGCGGCTACATGAAAGATGCCGGGTCATTTCTGATCGTCAATCGGACGCATCACGATGGCACCAACCACGGCACCATTTTCAAGGCGGAGCCGACTGGCGGCTTAACGGTGATCGAGCGTTTCGGCGGTGGCTCGGAGGTGGAAGACTTGGTGCTCTCATCATGCGCACATCTGTAGGCTGTGCGGTCAGGCGCCTGCCGTGCCGAACAAGCGACGGACCGGCCAGGTCAGGCAGCGCCACAGCAGCGCAATGACATTCCAGATAGACACGACCATACCCCATGCCGACCTGACCGCCTGCACCGGCACGCTGGCAACGGCGACGAGTGGGGCAAACAACAGGATCAGGACTGTGCCGCGGACGAGCCGCGCCGCCCAGTAGCCGATCACCGAGCCGTACTCGCCGCGCTCTTCGGTCGGCCACACGCGCGCCCACCATCCGCGGGACACTGGCAATCCGAACAGGCCAAAGACGAACAGTCCAAAATAGCCGATTTGAATGGAGGATGGGATGCCCGGGATGAGGCGGTCATCCAGCTCACGTTGGCGTTCCTGGCTGCGCACGTTGGCCTCGACGCCACTGGTCAGGATGCGACCCGCAAGGTCCGAGACGACGTCCACGACGGCATCGGTGATAGGCGTCGGCACGGGGCCGCTCGAGACATCGGACATGCGCGTCGCGACGAGCCTGGTTCGGTTGGCGTCGATCGGGCTGGCGGAGACCGCGATGCGCTCGCCCAGGGCATCGAGGAAGTCGGAAACGTCCGTGCGGCCCATGGCGGAGTCGAGCCCGCGCACCTCCTGGCGCTGCCAGAGCCAGTTGCGCCCCACGGGCTGGCGCGCGGACTGCGTGCGCAGCATCACGAGATTGACGTCGGCAGCTTCGGCTGCGGCAATGAGATCGCGAACGATAAGACTGCGCTCGCCGCCGCCTGCCGGACGGAAATAAAGCAGGTCGCCGTCCAGTCGACCCGTGACGACGGCGGTCTGGCCGCGCAACGTCGACATGCTGCGCACGAGGTTGGCGGGATCGACCACGTCCAGGGCCGCGCGACCGGTCGCAGCGTCCACGTTGGGATAGCGCGGGATGGCGGTAGGGTTCCCTGGCTCGAGCGCGATGGCGCGCATGCGCGCCCGGTCCAACGGCCGTGTGAGTTGAAACATCGTCTCGGCGAAGGCCTTCGGCTCGGTGAACTCCGCCAGGACATTCGGGCGCACCTCTGCGAACAGCCGCTCGCTGCTGCCTGCCCCCTGCCGGACCAGGCGATAGGCGCGGCGGTCGACAAGCACATGCAGTGTTGCGTCCTTGGGCAAGTCCTTCAGGAGGGCACGGTGGCGAAAGGCCGTGTCCTCCGCCAGATAGAGCGCGAGCTTGCTTTCGGCGCCTGCCGCTTCAGGGGCGACGATCGCAAGCGCCCGCCGCAACTCTTCCGGCGATGCTGCCGTGATTGTCTCACCGGCGCGATTGATGAACCGCCAGTGGCCTTCCGGCGTGGCGCCAACGGCGAGAACGTGGCTATCGGGCTTGTGCGGCAGCGCCTTGATGTGGGCGGCCACGTTGTCCAGGGAGCCCACGCCATGGCGTACGGCGCGACCGCCCGTGTGCTCGGCGGCGCCAATGATCTTGCTGAGCCAGCCCGCCTCGGCGGCGTTTGCTGACACGAGCGCTCCAAATAGGACGGCCAGAGTGAGAAGTCGGCGCATGGTAATCCCCCTAGCAGCCGTCTCAGGCGGAACTTCGGCGCGCTGCTAGGTTCTCCCGCGCAACTTGGCGAAATCCGGCGGGCGCTTCTCGAAGAACGCGGCGAAGGCCTCCTGCGCCTCCGCGCTTTTCATGCGCGTCTGGAAAACCTTGGCTTCTTCTTCGATCTGGGCACTGTGCGCATCGACCTGACCGCGCATAAGCCGCCGGGCGGCCATCAGGGCATCGCGGGGCTTTTTGGTCAGGCGCGTAGCCGCCTTCATGGCTGTCGCCTCGAGCTCCTCGGCCGGCACGATGGCGTTGACGATGCCGGCATCCTTGGCCCGCTCGGCGTTGAAAGGCTCGCCCAGGCACAGCAGCTCGAAGGCGCGGGCGTGGCCCATGCGCAGGACGGCGGTGAGACTGGAGGCCGCCTCAGGCACGAGCCCCAAGTCGAGGAACGGCGTGCGCAGGCTCGCCGCCGGAGTTGCATAGACGAGATCGCAGTGAAACAGCATGGTGGTGCCGACACCGATTGCGAGGCCATCGACGGCCGCAATCATGGGCTTCGTCACCTTCGGCAGCCGGCGGATGAAATTCAGCGACGGGGTCGGGATGCCATCGGGCCCACCGCCGGCGCGACGCACGAAATCATTGATGTCATTGCCGGCGTTGAACGAGCCGCCTGAGCCGATGAAGACATGCACAGCGATATTGTCGGAGCGCTCGCCCTCGTCGAGCGCCCCGGACATAGCGTCGTACATGACCCCGGTGAAGGCGTTCTTCTTTTCCGGCCGTGTGAAGCGGATGACCTGGATACCGTCGGCAACCTTGATCTCGATCTCGGCTGACATGTGATGCGCCTCCCTTCAGGCGGACAGCGCTTCGGGCTCGAGGGCGAGTGTGGAGTCCGCTCCCGTGACGATGGTATCTTTCAAGCCAGGCGCGGCTGTCGCCAGGTTCTCGGCGAAGAAGCGGGCGACGGCGATACGAGCAGCGGCCGAACCGGCGGGGCCGTTGCGAGCTGCCGCAAGCGCCCCGCGTGCAAGGTAGTTGCCGCCTGACGCCAGACCAAACAGACGCAGGTACGGCTGCGCCCCGGCCAACGCTGCTTCCGGATTTTTCTGAAGCGTGCCGCCAAGCCAGCCCGAGGTTTCCTCCAGTGCATCGACGGCTGCGGCGAGACGCTCGCCCATGCGGCCGAAATCCGGGCGATTTGAGGCGCGCACCTCTTCCACCGTCTCGCGCAATTCGGCGATGTAGCCGGCCAGCACCCTGCCGCCTTCAAGCGGCAATTTGCGCGTCACGAGGTCGATGGCCTGGATGCCGTTGGTGCCCTCGTAGATCGGCAGGATACGCGCGTCGCGATAGTGCTGCGCGGCGCCGGTCTCCTCGATGAAGCCCATGCCGCCGTGCACCTGCACGCCGATGGAGGCGACCTCGCAGGCGATGTCGGTGGAGAAGGCCTTGGCGATGGGCGTGAGCAGCGCGGCACGCGCGGTAGCGGCAGCTTTTGTGGCCGCATCTTTCGCGGCGTGCGACACGTCCAGCTCGCGCGCCGTGACGAGGCAGATGGCGCGCGCTGCCTGCGTCAGCGCTTTCATGGTCATGAGATTGCGGCGCGTGTCGGCGTGCTCGATGATGGGGCTCATGTCGCCGGCCTTGCCCTTCGCGGAACGGCCTTGTTTGCGCTCCTGGGCATAAGCGATCGCGCGCTGTGTCGCGCGTTCGGCGATGGCGACGCCCTGCACGCCGACGCCGAGCCGCGCCTCGTTCATCATGATGAACATGGTGTTGAGGCCGCGGTTCTCCTGGCCGACCAGATAACCGATGGCGCCGTCCTTCTCGCCGTACTTCATCACGGCCGTGGGGCTCGCGTGGATGCCGAGCTTGTGCTCGAGGCTGGCGCACACGACGTCGTTGCGCGCACCGAGGCTGCCGTCCGCATTCACCAGCCGCTTCGGTACCAGGAACAGCGAAATGCCGCGCGTGCCGGGCGGCCCATCGGGCAGCCGCGCCAGCACGAGATGGATGATGTTGTCGGTCATCTCGTGATCGCCGTAGGTGATGAAGATCTTGGTGCCGAAAATGCGATAGGTACCATCCGCCTGCTTCTCCGCACGCGTGCGCAGCGCGCCGAGATCGGAACCGGCGTGCGGCTCGGTGAGGTTCATGGTGCCGGACCACTCGCCCGACACCATCTTCGACAGGTAGACGCGCTGCAGCTCGGGCGAGCCTTCGGCGGCCACGGCATCGATGGCCGCGTGCGTCAGCAGCGGGCACAGGCTGAAGGAGAGGTTGGACGAGCTCCAGATCTCCATCACCGCCATGGCAACCATTTCCGGCAGGCCCTGGCCGCCGATGGCCTCCGATGCCGGGAGCGCGCCCCAGCCGCCCTCGACGAAGGCCTTGTAGGCCTCGGCCCAACCCGGCGGCGTCTCGACCTTGCCGTTCACCAGCTTCGACGTCGTTTTGTCACCGACGCTGTTGAGCGGGTCCAGGACCTCGGTCGCGAACTTGCCCGCCTCCTCGATGACGGCGCGCACCGTGTCGGCGTCGACTGAGATCGACCCACGGTTAATGAGATCATCGAGGCCCGCGGCTGTCTTGAGCGCGAACAGGATGTCGTCTACTGGAGCGTGATAGGTCATGGGCTGTGCTTTCCATCCCTGCCTTGCGATTTGGCTGCACCTTAGGCCGAAGCGGATTCGCGGGAAAGCGTATCGGCACAAAGGAACCATCGGGGATGCCGGTCCTGCCCGCCAGCGAACAAGCCATTGCGCAGGCCGCCGAGCGGCTGCGGGCGGGGCGGCTCGTCGCGTTTCCGACGGAGACGGTGTACGGGCTTGGCGCCGATGCGACCAATGGCGAGGCCGTCGCGGGGATTTTCGCCGCCAAGAACCGGCCGCGGTTCAATCCGCTGATCGTGCATGTGCCTGACGTTGCGGCAGCGGAAAGGCTGATGATGTTCAACGATGTAGCACGGGCACTGGCCGCCGCATTCTGGCCCGGCGCCCTGACGCTTGTGCTTCCCAAGCAGCCCGGGTGTGCGATTGCCGATCTGACGACGGCGGGGCTCGACACACTGGCAATCCGGGTTCCGTCGCATCCGCTGGCCGTGCGAATTTTGCGGGAGGCGGGTGTGCCGGTGGCGGCGCCGTCGGCCAATCGTTCGGGGCACGTCAGCGCAACCGAGGCGGCGCATGTGGCGGCCGATCTGG
>CADEFX010000201.1:0-2873 GCA_902826715.1 uncultured Hyphomicrobiales bacterium
AAAGCCTCGGGTCCGGTGGATCGCGAGGGCGGTTGGGCATGGATGCGCGCACCAATCGACACCACCTGCGTCCCCGGCGATGGCGCAACGCGGCTCTGCCGCGTCTCGCCAATCAGCCGGGGCCTTTCCCGTCAGCGAGCAGAGCGCGGCGGACCGAGACGTGTGAAGATCCCGGATCGCCGCGCCGGCTTCGCCTGCGCCGCGTCCGGGAACGCAGGGGGAGAGGCCGGGGGTGACGCTCCAAGGCATGGGCAACGGGGAGCGAGATCCGGCGATGAAGTGGGCATAGTTCGGCACCCGTGCTTTGCGGGCCGGGAGGGTTCAGCTATAAGGCGGACCAGCCAGCGGCGTAGGGCTGCTCGGCCTCCAAAAAGACCTTTTGAATCATGCAGAAGACCCGCAAGGACCAGCGCCCGGCGGCGGAATTGCCGAAGGGTTTCATCGATGTCGCCGCAGTGGACCTGCAGGCGACCGGCCGCATGCTGGAGACGATCCGGCGGGTCTATCATTCCTATGGCTTCGAGCCGCTGGACACGCCGGCGCTGGAGTACACCGAGGCGCTGGGCAAGTTCCTGCCCGACCAGGACCGGCCGAATGCGGGCGTGTTCTCGTTCCAGGACGTCGTGCCGGAGGCACGCGAAGGGCAAGACGGCGGGAAATGGCTGTCGTTGCGCTACGACCTGACGGCGCCGCTGGCGCGCTACGTGGCGGCCAACTTCGACAAGCTGCCGAAGCCGTTTCGCCGCTATGCGGTGGGGCCGGTGTGGCGCAACGAGAAGCCGGGCCCGGGGCGCTATCGGCAGTTCACGCAGTTCGACGCGGATACGGTGGGCACGGACAGCGTCGCGGCGGATGCCGAGATCTGCATGCTGGCGGCGGACACGATGGAAGCGCTGGGCATTCTGCGCGGTGATTACGTCATCAAGGTCAACAACCGGAAAGTGCTGGATGGCGTGATGGAAGCGGCCGGACTTGGCGGTGACGATAATGCTGGGCGGCGGCTCACGGTGCTGCGTGCGATCGATAAGTATGATCGGCTTGGCAATGATGGCGTGAGACTTCTTTTGGGAGATGGGCGCAGGGACGAGAGTGGAGATTTCACCAAGGGTGCTGGTCTTGATGCTAATCAGATCGCCAGAATTTTGAGTCTCTTTGGCTTTCGCCAACAGTCAGAGCAGGTGGCCGAAGCTAATCCTCCCTTCCAAAGACTGAAGAGTGAACAACCTGGTCGAGTAAGTCAGGCACTAGATGCTGGCGTATTCGCATTCATTTCTAACGCGATCCAAGATTCTCAAATCGGGCTCGAAGGATACGAAGAACTGCACCAACTTTGGGAACTAGTTAGCCAAGCCGGCTATGCCGATGGACGCGTGGTTATCGACTCGTCATGCGTCCGCGGCCTCGAGTACTACACCGGCCCCGTATTCGAGGCCGAGCTGACGTTCCAGGTGAAGAACGAGGACGGGCAGGCGGTGCGTTTCGGCTCGGTTGGCGGTGGCGGGCGGTATGACGGGCTCGTCGAGCGCTTCATGGGCACCAAGGTGCCGGCGACGGGATTTTCCATTGGGGTGTCGCGGCTGCAGGCGGCGCTGGCGGCGCTGAACAAGGACAAGCCGGCGGCGTCGGACGGTCCGGTCGTGGTGCTGGTGATGGATAAGGGCGAGCTGCCGCGCTACCAGAAGATGGCGCAGGCGCTGCGGCAGGCCGGCATCCGCGCGGAGATGTATCTCGGCACGTCCGGCATGAAGGCGCAGATGAAGTACGCCGACAAGCGTGGCAGCCCGTGCGTCGTCATCCAGGGTGGCGACGAGATTGCCAAGGGCGAGGTGCAGATCAAGGATCTCATCGAAGGCGCCAAGGCCGCCGAGAGCATCAAGGACTCCAAGGAATGGCGCGAAGGCCGTCCGGCGCAGGTCTCGGGGCCGGGGGCCGCCATTGGCAGAGCCGTGGGCACTGGCTGGGCGGGACACTCTTAAATTCCCTAGCCCCATTGTCCTGCACAAGGGGGGGAGGGTTAGGGGGAGGGGCAGCGGCACGCTCTGAGCAAGATCCTGCCCCTCACCCCAACCCTCTCCCCGCAAGCGGGGAGAGGGAGAAGAGAGCAACCGTCTAGTTCAGCCTGGATGAGTGAGAGCGATGAGAGGTAGTCAGCCATGGCGGGTGAATCGTGCGCGCGTGTTGCGCGACGGTCAGTCGTCGGCTGAGGATGTGCTTTGGCAGCACATTCGCGATCGCCAACTCGGTGGTTTTAAGTTCGTTCGCCAATGCCCAATTGGGCCTTACTTTTCAGACTTCGTTTGTCGCGAGCGGAAGCTCGCTATCGAGATTGATGGCGGAACGCATTCAACGCCGGCCGAGGTGAAAGCGGATGCGGTTCGCGATGCAACGTTGGCAGAGCTCGGTTATCGCGTCTTCCGAGTCGGGAACGATGAGGTATACGACAACGTCGATGGCGTTCTTGAGTCGCTGATGTTGGAGCTAACGAATGACAGTAAGTGATCGACGCTCTGCAGCGCCGGGAACCGGCGGAATGTGCCTCTGCCCCCCACCCCGACCCTCTCGTCGCGCCGGAGGCGCGCTTGCAGCGCGACGCAGGCGGGGAGAGGGGGAGTAGTTTCATGGTCGCGGAGACAGCACGGCAGTTTGAGGCGCTGGAAGCGCAGGCGGGGCGCATCACGGGTGCGTTCACGGAAGCGGGCTATGAGCGCGTGGCGCCGTCCATCATTCAGCCGGCGGACGTGTTTCTCGACGTGGTGGGCGAGAGCCTGCGCGCGCGCACGTATGTGTTCACGGATCAGGAGGGCGCGGAGCTGTGCCTGCGGCCGGACCTGACGCTGCCGGCGTGCCGCATCTACCTGGAGCGGCATCCGGAT
>CADEFX010000201.1:2883-8507 GCA_902826715.1 uncultured Hyphomicrobiales bacterium
CGCCGGCGCGGCTGTGCTACAACGGCTCGGCGTTCCGCTTTCAGCCGGGCGGTGGATCGGCGGCGCATCCGCGCGAGTTCAGGCAGGCGGGCATCGAGTCGTTTGCGGCGCCTGATGCGGCAGCCGCAGACGTCGAAGTCTTCCTGCTGACGCTGAAGGCGATCCGAGTCGCCGGCGTCAATCAGATCCAGCTTCGTGTCGGTGATCTTGGCCTGTTCGCGGCATTGCTCGACAAGATCGAGATGCCGGTGCGGTGGCGGACGCGGCTGCGGCATCTGTTCTGGCGTCCCGAGGCCTTCCGCGCCGAGATGCGGCGTCTGTCGTCGGTGCCGGCGGCAGCCATCGAAGGGCTTCCGCCGGAACTGGTGGCGACGCTCGATCCGGCCGACCCGGCGCGGGCGGAGGAGCTGGTCGCCGAGTATCTGGATGCGCACAAGCTCGAGTTGGTCGGCGTGCGCAGCGTCGCCGAGATTGCGGAGAGCCTGCTGGCGGCGGTCGCCGATGCGCGGTCCCGGCCGCTGGCGAAACGGGCGGTGGAGCTGATCGAAAGCTATCTGGCGATCTCGGGGCCCGTGAGCACGGTGGCTGAGCGCGTCACGGCGCTTGTCAAGCCGCACCGCATCGATCTGTCGGAAGCGCTGGAGGCGTTCGAGCGGCGGCTGGCGCTGATCTCGGTCGGCGGCTTTGCCATCGAGGATGCGGATTTCTCGGCCGAGTTCGGGCGCAGCTTCAGCTACTACACGGGCTTCGTGTTCGAGGTGCTGTCGCCGAAGCTCGGGCCGAAGAGTCCGCTCGCGGGCGGCGGGCGCTATGACGGGATGCTGAAGATTGCCGGCGCGCCGAAGGAGGTGCCCGCGGTGGGCGCCGCCATCTATACCGAGCGCGTCCTGATCGCCGTCGCGGAGGGCACGCCATGAGCGACACCCTCGTACTCGCGGTGCCGTCCAAGGGCCGGCTGATGGATCAGACCGCCAATCTGTTTGCCGGGGCTGGGATGACGTTGCGCAAGGTCGGCAGCGAGCGCGGCTATCGCGGCGAGATCGCCGGGCTGGAAGGCGTGGACGTGACCTATGTATCGGCGTCCGAGATCGCGGCGCTGCTGGCGGCTGGGCGCGCGCACATCGGCATTACCGGCGAGGACTTGATTCGCGAGCAGATTGCGGACGCGGAAGAGCGCGTGACGCTGCTGGCGCCGCTGGGGTTCGGCCGCGCCGACGTGGTCGTGGCGGTGCCCGCGGCCTGGATCGACGTGCGGCGGATGGCCGATCTGGAATCTGCATCGATCGTGTTTCAGCGGATACATGGGCGGCGGCTGCGGGTGGCGACGAAGTATACGAACCTGACGCGGCGGTTCTTTGCGGCGAAGGGCGTCACGGGCTATCGCATCGTCGAGAGCCTGGGAGCGACGGAGGGTACGCCGGCGGCAGGTGCCGCGGAGCTGATCGTGGACATCACGACGACGGGGACCACGCTGAAGGCCAACGGACTGAAGGTGCTGGAGGACGGCGTCATTCTCAAATCTCAGGCGCATCTGGTGGCGTCGAACGCGGCGCCGCTGTCGCCAGCGGCACGGTCGCTGCAGCAGGCGCTGGTGACGGCGCTTTCGGGTGTGGGCGATGCGGCAAGCGAAACGGAGAAGTAGCAGTATTCCCTCTCTCCATTCTTCATGGGGAGAGGGTTAGGGTGAGGGGCAGCGACAACGCTCCGAGCAAAGTTGCTGCCCCTCACAAAGTTGCTGCCCCTCACCCCGACCCTCTCCCCGCGCGCGGGGAGAGGGGGAAGAAGCCGCGGCGCAAATCTGCGTGCGAACGAGAATTGAAAGGCGACTAGCGTCATGGCCAAGCTCGAGTTCAGATCCTGGGTGCCGTCGGCGCCGGAGCGCTACGTGCAAAGTCTCGCCGAGCGCTTTGCGAGCCAGGATGCGGATGCCAACGAAGGCGAGCTGTTGGCGCTGGTCGATGAGAACCGGGGCATCCACGAGCGCGACTGCGTCAATCTCAATCCTGCGACCAACGCGATGAACCCGAAGGCTGAGGCGCTGCTGGGAGCAGGCATCGGGGCGCGGCCGTCGCTCGGCTATCCCGGCGACAAGTACGAGATGGGGCTGGAGGCGATCGAGAAGATCGAGGTGATGGCGGCGCAGCTCGCGGCGGACGTCTTCGGCGCGCGCTTTGCGGAGATCCGGGTGGGTTCGGGGGCGCTGGCCAATCTCTACGTGTTCATGGCGGCGGCCAAGCCGGGCGATACCATTATCGCGCCACCTTCGACGGTCGGCGGGCATGTGACGCATCATGGCGCGGGCGCAGCGGGATTGTATGGCGTCGTTACCCATCCCGCGCCGATCGATGCGGCGAGCTACACCGTGGATGTCGAGGTGCTGCGCGAAGATGCACGGAGGCTCAAGCCGAAGCTCATCACCATCGGCGGCAGCCTCAATCTGTTTCCGCATCCAATCCGCGAGATCCGCGCCATCGCCGATGAGGTGGGCGCGCTGGTGCTGTTCGACGCTGCGCATCTGTGCGGCATGATCGCGGGGCACGCGTGGCAGCAGCCGCTGGAGGAAGGCGCTCACGTCATGACGATGAGCACCTACAAGAGCCTTGGTGGTCCGCCTTCGGGATTGATCGTGACGAATGACGCGGCGATCGCGCAGAGGCTGGATGCCATCGCCTATCCGGGTCTGACGGCGAATTTCGACGCGGCCAAATCGGCGGCATTGGCGATGACCTTGCTGGACTGGAAGGTGCATGGGCGTGCTTATGCGATGAAGATGGGAGAGACGGCGCGCGTGCTGGCGCAGGCGCTGCAGGATCGCGGCGTGCCGGTGTTCGCGCGCGAGCGCGGCATGACGGCCTCGCATCAGCTCGCTGTGGAAGCGGCCACGTTCGGCGGAGGGCAGGCGGCGGCGAAGCTGTTGCGGCAGGCCAATGTGCTGGCGTGCGGCATCGGCCTGCCGATCGCGCCGGTCGAAGGCGATGCCAACGGCTTGCGCATCGGCACGCCTGAGATCGTGCGCTGGGGCATGGGGCCCGAGCACATGCCGGAGCTGGCGGGCTATATCGCCGACGTGCTGACGGGCCGGCGGGCGGCGCAATCCGTGGCGCCCGAGGTGACGGCCTTCCGGCGGCGGTTCTCACAGCTGCATTTCGTGCGATAGGACGACTGTCACATGGCGAGAGCCATGGTCGCGTAACTGTGGTAGTCGGTGGCCCCAACCTCCAGTGCGCCGGGCCGGACAACTCTGTCTCCACCCTAGGGCGCTCTCCGACAGCCCTTCGCCCGAGCCTCATGCGACGCCTGCACGCCGATCTGATCTTGATCTTTGCGGCCATCATCTGGGGTGTTGCCTTCCTCTTCCAGAAGACGGCGATGGATCATGTGGGGCCGCTGACATTCATAGCCGCGCGTGGCGCGGTGGCGGTGCTGGCGCTGGTGCCGCTGGCGCTCTACGAGAAACGGCGGAGTCCGACGGCGGCCGATCCGCGCGTGTGGCGCATCGCCATTGCGGGCGGCTGCATGTTCTTTGCCGGGGCATGGCTGCAGCAGGAAGGCATCAAGACCGCCAGCGTCACCAACACGGGGTTTCTGACGGCGCTATATGTCGTCATCACGCCGTTTGTGGCGTGGATGGCGATGGGCCGTGTGCCGTCGTGGCTGGTGTGGCCAGCAGTGGTGTTGTCGGCGCTCGGGACGTGGCTGCTGGGCGGCGGCTCGATCGGTGCGTTTTCGCGCGGTGATGGGCTCGTCGCACTGTCGGCGTTCTTCTGGGCGGGGCATGTGGTGCTGACGGGCTCGGCCGCGCGTCATGGGCGCCCGATCGGGTTCACGGTCGTGCAGTTTGCAGTGGTTGGGCTGCTGGGAGCGATCGGAGCGATTGCGCTGGAGACCCCGACGCTGGAAGGCTTGCGTGGTGCGGCCTGGGATATTGCCTTCGTGGGCCTGCTGTCGAGCGCGCTGACGTTCACGCTGCTGACGGTGGCGCTGCAGCACACGCCGCCGTCGGAGGCGGCCGTGATCGTCAGCACGGAGACCATCTTTGCGGCGCTGGCGGCGTATCTGGTGCTGGGCGAGCGGTTGCCGGGCATCGGCTGGATCGGCGCCGGCCTGATCCTGCTGGCGACGTTACTGGTGCAACTTGGTCCGTCGCTCGTGGCGGGGCGACGGCCACGCAGCGCCCCGATGGGGTAGGCGGTGCGCTTATCTGCGACAGCCGGGCGTGCTACGTTGCGTCACCGTGTTGAGCGAGGAGATTGGCATGCGTCGCGCCGTTGTGGTGGTTCTCGATGGCTTGCGCCGCGATATGCTGAGCGCGACGTTAACGCCGAACCTCGCGGCGCATGCGGCAGCCGCCGAGACATTTGCAGCGCATCGCTCGATGTTTCCGTCCGCCACACGCGTGGTGTCGGCGTCGTTTGCGACGGGATGCTTTCCCGCGCGGCACGAGCTGCAGGGCAACAGCCTCGTGCTGAGCGAGAACGGACGGCTTGTTGCGCACGATGCGGGGCATCCCGACTTTCTGCAGCACAAGCGTCGCGTGACGGGGCGCTCACTGGCCGTGCCGACATTGGCAGAGCGTGTAAAGGATCACGGCGGCGCGATCATTTTCTCCAACGTATCGCCGGGCGCGGCCTACGCGCACGACCCCGATGGGCACGGCTGGGTCTATCACCGGGCAGGATCGTTTGGGCCGGGACGGCGGCGGCTCGAGAAGCCCGATGCGGTGGATGTGACGCTCGATGCCGCCGGTGATCGCGCGCTGGCGGAGCGGTTCAGCGATGACGTGTTATTTGGGCGGCGGCCGGCGCTCGCGTTGTTGTGGCTCGGCGAGCCGGACGCCAGCTCGCATGCGCATCCGCTAGGCTCGCCTGCGCACCTGGAAGCGATGCGGCAGGCCGATCGCACGGCGGGCATGATCATGGAGGGCGTGCGCAAACTGCGGGACAATGGGGACGATGTGCTGTTCATCGTGTGCTCCGATCATGGCCATCAGACGGTACGCGGCGTCATCGACATCAATGGCGAGCTTGTGGTCGCGGGCCTGAAAATATCTGCGGCATCGGACGACGTGGTTGCCGTGTCGAACGGAACGTCAGCTCTGATCTACGTATCGGAGGCTGGGGGTGAGAAGACATCCGCGATCGGCGCATTCCTGGCGGCGCAACCGTGGGCCGGTCGCGTGATCGGCGTCGACAAGATGGGCGAGATCGGGCAGGTGAGCCGCCACGGCCTGGCCTTCGCGGTCGATATGGCGGCGACGGAGGACCCGAATGCATTTGGCATCCCCGGCCAGAGCTACGAGGCGATGCCCGCGCCGGGCAAATCCGGGCATCTGGGCTGCGGGCAGCACGGGGGGCTGGCGCGCTTCGAGCAGGCGCCCTTCGACCACCCCGAGCTGCCCCTCAAGGCCGGCCACGCGGGCGACGAGCGTTCGACCTCCTCCGACGCGCTCGGCAACGCCTTGCTCGCGATCGAGTTCCGGCCCGCGACCGGCGCGGCGGGCGGCCCGGCCATCCCGGCCTTCGTGGATCGCCTGGCCCCGGCGATCACGATCGCGGCGGTGTTCGAGACGAACGCCATCGCGCGCGTGGCCCTGATCTGCGACAAGCCGCCGCAGGGCGACGTGC
>CADEFX010000202.1 GCA_902826715.1 uncultured Hyphomicrobiales bacterium
CCGCCGTCAGCACGCGAGCACTGCCGGCATCCTGCCGCAGGTCATCAAGACTCACGCCCGTCACCTGCAGAAATAGCATCATCTGCGCCGTGTCGGCGGCCAGAAACGCCAGCGCATTGGCGCCGATCTCCTCGGCGCGTCCCGGTGACATGACTGATTTTTTGTTTCCCGCGCGCAACATAGCAACGATCTCTTAACTGCTTTCGAGGGTCTTAAACAGTTGGTTAGCGTTTTGGTGGAGAGTGACACCAGCAGTTCCCTCGAATCAGTGCAAGAGGGAGCGCGGCGCAGGGTCGGGGCTAATGACGTATCAGGAAACGACGCGCACGATTGAAGGTCGTGGACCGCGAGTTGCCGGGGCGGTGAAAACCGTGCTGGTGGTCGAGGACAACGAGCTCAACATGAAGCTCTTCCATGATCTTCTGGACGCGCACGGCTACCGCACGCTGCAGACGCGCAGCGGCATGGATGCGCTGCGCATTGCCCGCGAGCAGCGTCCTGATCTCATTTTGATGGATATTCAACTTCCGGAGGTTTCCGGCCTCGAGGTCACCAAGTGGCTCAAGGAGGACGATGACCTGCGGCATATTCCGGTGGTTGCCGTCACCGCCTTCGCCATGAAGGGTGACGAGGAGCGCATTCGCCAGGGCGGTTGCGAGGCCTATATTTCCAAGCCCATCTCCGTCGTGATGCTGATCGACACCGTTCGCCGGTTCATTGGCGAGGCTTGAGCTAGGGGCCTCGCGAACGGGGGAGTCACAGTATGACGGCTCGCGTCCTCATCGTTGATGACGTTCTCGCCAACGTGAAGCTGCTGGAAGCGCGGCTGTCGGCTGAGTACCTCGAAATCCTGACCGCCCACAGCGGGCCCGAGGCCCTTGCCGTCTGCGCCCGCGAACGCGTCGACGTGGTCCTGCTCGATGTCATGATGCCGGGGATGGACGGTTTCGAAGTCTGCCGGCGTCTCAAGCAGTCGCCGGGCACCATGCATGTGCCCGTCATCATGGTGACGGCGCTCGATCAACCGTCCGACAAGGTGCAGGGCCTCGATGCCGGCGCCGACGATTTCCTGACCAAGCCTGTCGACGACATCGCGCTCGTGACGCGGGTCAAGAACCTCGCGCGCCTGAAGCTGCTCGGCGATGAGCTCGCCATGCGTACGATGACGGCGGGCGAACTCGGCCTTCCGACGGTCGCCAGTTCTGCACCGACCTTCGGTGACGAGCCGGGTCGCATCATCATTGTCGAGGATCATGAACGCAGTGCAGCCCGCATGCGCGAGGCGCTGGCCCGTTCGCATTCCGTGATGGTGGAACCGGATCTGCCCGGGGCGCTCCTCAAAGTGGCGGACACCGGCTGCGATCTGCTCATGGTGAGCCTCAATCTCGGCCACGCCGACGGCCTGAGGCTCTGCGCGCAGGTGCGCGCGCTGGAGCGCACACGTCATCTGCCGATGATCGTCCTGCTCGATCCGGGCGACGATGCCCGCCTGCTCAGGGCCCTCGACATGGGCGTCAACGACTATCTGATGCGCCCGATCGATCGCAACGAGATGCTGGCGCGGGTGCGCACGCAAATCAGGCGCAAGCGCCACGCCGATCAGCTTCGCATGCGGCTCGAGCGCAGCGTCGAGCTTGCCATCATCGATCCGCTCACGGGCCTGCACAATCGGCGCTACATGGAAAGTCATCTGAAGACGCTCGTGGCTCAATCCATCCAGTTCGAGCGGCCTCTGTCGGTGCTGATTGCCGACATCGATCACTTCAAGGCGGTGAACGACACCTGGGGCCATGACATTGGCGACAAGGTGCTGCGCGAGTTCGCCGTACGCTTCAAAAGCAACATCCGCGGCGTCGATCTCGCCTGCCGTCTTGGCGGTGAGGAATTCCTCAGCATCATGCCCGACACGGACATGAACGGCGCACTGCAGGTCGGCGAA
Organism: uncultured Hyphomicrobiales bacterium; assembly: GCA_902826715.1. Lineage (GTDB taxonomy): Bacteria > Pseudomonadota > Alphaproteobacteria > Rhizobiales > Hyphomicrobiaceae > CADEFX01. Next base: position 1,940 of record CADEFX010000202.1, read on the forward strand.
CGCGTGCGCGCCTGCGTCGCCGGGCTGCCCTTCGACGCCGTCTCCTCCGGGTCGCTACAAGTGACCGCCAGCGTCGGCGTGGCAACCCTGCAGAGCCTGCTCGACACGCCCGAGACACTTTTCAAGCGGGCCGATGAGGCCCTCTATGCCGCCAAGCGTGAAGGCCGCAACCGCGTCGTGACCGCCGCCGCGTGATGCGGGATTGAAGCGCGCCAATAATTATTGGCGAACAAATACTTAGGTCGATGCGACCCGGCTTCGGCAGAGGCCGCGGCCCAGACAGTACTGTCATGCAATCGCCACAAACCGTGTATTCCGAACAACTTGCGCCCCTGGGTGACGTTAACAATCCGTATGCCACCTGTTGCAGGGCGCGAGGACTTCTGCCATCCTGCCTGTGTTGAACAGGGGAAAAGCACCGGATGGCGGGCCGGGGCCATACCAGAACCCACAATAGAATCCTCTCGAGGCTTGGGTCCGCCGCATCTCCCAAGCATCGAGCGGTGCCGGTCGGCTGTAGTGGCTGGAGTGGCCTCCTCAATAGATGCCACGTAAAGCCGGCTGGACGCCAGGTGGATGACCAACGCCCTCTTTGGTTCCACTTGGTCTAGTGCCGTGGTCTGTGATCCGCTCGGTTTCGTTTACCCCGCTGCCGAGATAGGTCACAGACCCGGCCGAGGGCGTGTCATCACACGCACGTCATCGCTGCCCGGCACAAGGTGCTGGGTGGCGCACGCGCGGGAACACATTGGAAAACGCTGGCGAGACCAGCCTACTTGATCTTGGTCTCTTTGAACGCGACGTGCTTCTTGGCGACCGGATCGTACTTCTTGAAGCTGAGCTTATCGGTGGCCGTGCGCGGATTCTTCTTCGTGACGTAGAAGAAGCCCGTCCCGGCGGTGCTCAGAAGCTTGATCTTTGTCGTGGCGGGTTTCGCCATGGCGGCCTCGTAAACCTTATGGAAAAGCAGACGCCGCGCACTCTATCGCCGGACGTCCCGATGTCAAGGCGAGGCGGGGCACGATGGGCTCTCAGTTCGCAGAGTGACGGCGCTCGCGCTCATCGCCCTTGGCAGGGCTCGCGATACGCCCAGCTGAGTCGATGCCACGGGGACGGTCGTCCGCGGGTGCCTGCTGCGGCCCCTCAACGATTGCACCGCCTTCACCCTCCCACCTTTGGATGGCGCGACGGGTTACGTCCTGCGTTCGAGTGCCCATGCCCCGACACATGGAGGCGTGCGGAGGCTCTTCAACCCCCGCTGCCCTTCACGATCCCGACAGGACAGTGATTTGATCAGGCTGCCGGCGTCAGCAGTTCGCGAAGGAAGCTGCCGTTGCGGTTATGATAGTAGGGCACCGGCGCCTTGGCATCGTGCAAGTGGCCCGACTTCAGCCGGTCCGTCAGATCCTCGAGGATAACGCGCGTGATCGGCGGCAGGTCGAGGCTGCGTGCTTCCTCGATCGTCATCCACACGAGGCCCGACAGCTCCTCGTCGGGCGCATCGGTCCGATGCACGATGGCCTCGGCATCGACGCAGAAAAAGCGTGTGTCGAAGCGGCGCGTGCGGCCCGGCGGCGTGATGGCGCGTGCGAAATAGGTGAGTGGCGAGAGCAGGGGCGTATAGCCCGTCTCGTGGAACCGGCGCCACGATCCGCCCTTGGGTGGGGCTGCACCATTGGCCGGCGCGCCGATCACGAGGCCGGCCTCCTCGAACGTCTCGCGTACGGCCGCGAGTGCCAGGGCCCGTGCCCGCACGGGACTGGGCGTTCCTTTCATGTCCAGCATCAGTTTCTTGATCTCGAGCGCCGGCAGGTCGCCGCCCGACGCCGCGAAGCGGTCGGCGGGGTCCACGCGCCCGCCGGGAAACACGTACTTGCCCGGCATGAATTTCATGTCCATGCGCCGCTTGCCGAGCAGCACGCGCGGTGCGTTGCCGGTGCGATCGACAATGATGAGCGTTGCCGCGTCGCGCGGCCTGAGCGTTTTGGCTTTTACCTTCGCCTCGGCCGGTGCAGGTGTCACGTCCCCGCTCATATCCGGTCCCCGCCGCCAGCGAGGTGGGCGGGCATCGGCCGCTCTACGGGCTCATCGGGTGCGCCGCCGAAGCCATGCATCCGGAGCGCCCACTGCAGGCCCACAAGCGCGCCCTTGACCCGCGGGAGCAGCAGCAGCGATATCAGTAGCGTCACCGGCACCCAGATCGCCGCCTGGAGCCAGTCGGCCGGCTGGAACGCCTGCTCCATGGCCAGGATGCCCCCGACCACGATGTGCGCCACGATCAGGATCGTGAAATAGGGCGGCGCATCGTCAGCGCGGTGATGATGCAACTCCTCATGGCAGCGCGGGCATTCGTCCACCACCTTGAGGTAGGCGCGGAACATGTGGCCTTCGCCGCAAGCCGGACACCGCTCCCTGAGGCCACGGAAAATAGCCTGCTGCACGTCGCGGGGCTCGCTGACGACTGTGGGTTCTAGCGCGTCCATGGGGTCTTCCACCGTGTGGCCTGGCAAATGGTCTACAGCGCTCCGGGCCGCCGTCAAGGCGCGAAAGGACGCCGCGGGCAACGGGGTGCCTAGCGGCCGCGATTGCGCTGGCGCAGGCGTTTGGGACCGCGCCCGGTTCGCACCGTCGCCTGACCCCGCCTGGCCTCCGACAGCATCTCGAACCTGAGTGCGCCGGCGGTCGGAATGGCTTCCACTAGGCGCACATCGACGTCATCGCCCAGCCGATATGTGTGGCCGGTGCGATCGCCGACAAGAGCGTGCGCTGTTTCGTCGTGACGCCAGAAGTCGCCGCCGCCCAGCGTCGAGGCCGGAATGAAGCCGTCGGCCCCCGTCTCTCTCAGGCGCACGAACAGGCCCGCGCGCGTCACCCCCGAAATGCGGGCAGGAAATTCCGCTCCGACCCGGTCGGCCAGGAACGCCGCAATGAGCCGGTCCGACGTTTCCCGCTCCGCCGCCATGGCGCGGCGCTCGGCCTCGGAGATGGATTGCGCCGTTGCCGCAAGCTGCGGTTCCTCCTCCTTCGACAATCCGTCCGGTCCCATCTGCAGCGCACGCACCAGTGCGCGATGCACCAGCAGGTCGGCATAGCGGCGGATCGGCGACGTGAAGTGCGCATAGCGCTGCAGGTTCAGCCCGAAGTGCCCGATGTTCTGCGTCGCGTACACGGCTTGCGCCTGCGACCGCAGCACCACCTCGTTGACGAGGTCAGCCGAGGGCATCGTCTTCACCTGCGCCAGCACGCGATTGAAATGCGCGGGCTTCAGGCGGTCCGACGCCGGCAGGGTGAGCTCGAGGCTATCCAGGAAATCCCTGAGCGCGGTCAGCTTCTCCTTGCCCGGCGGGTCGTGCACGCGATAGACGCACGGCGACCGCTTTTCCTCCAGCGTCTCCGCCGCCGCCACGTTGGCCTGGATCATGAACTCCTCGATCAGGCGATGCGCTTCCAGCCGCTCGGGCGTAACGATGCGCTCCACGCGTCCCGTCTTGTCGAGCAGGATCTTGCGCTCGGGCAGGTCGAGGTCCAGTGGCTCGCGCCGGTCGCGGGCGATCATCAGGGCGGCATAGGCCTGCCACAGGGGCTTGAGCACCGCTTCCAGCAGCGGCTCGCACTTGGGCGTCGGCCGCCCGTCGATGGCGGCCTGCGCCTCCTGATAGCTGAGTTTCGCCACCGAGCGCATGACGGCGCGATGAAACGTGTGCCGCCGCTTGTTGCCCTGCGCGTCGAAGATCATGCGCACCGCGAGGCACGGCCGGTCCTCGGCCTCGCGCAGCGAGCACAGGTCGTTGGAGATTTTCTCCGGCAGCATCGGCACCACGCGATCGGGAAAGTACACCGAGTTGGCGCGCATCAGCGCCTCGCGGTCGAGCTTGGAGCCCGGCCGCACGTAGCAGGCGACATCGGCGATGGCGACTGTCACCACGAATCCGCCGGCGTTCTTCGGATTGTCGTCCGGAACTGCATGCACCGCATCGTCGTGATCGCGCGCGTCGACGGGGTCGATCGTCAGCAGCGGCAGATCGCGCAGGTCCGTGCGCGTCCCGAACTCGGGTGACGGCAGATTTTTCAGCTCGTCCAGCACCGGCTCAGGGAATTCATCGCGCAGCCCGTGCGCATGCACCGCGATCAGGCTGATCTGGCGCTGGTCGTCCGGATTGCCCAGCGCCTCTACGATGCGCGCCTCCGGCACGCCCTGACGGTGCGCGCGCACGACATCAAAACGCACGAGATCGCCATTGCGCGCGCCACCGTCGTTGCCGGGCCGCACCGGCCACGCCCTGAGCTCGCGGCGCTCGACGGGCTCGATCATGCCGCCGCCCCCGCGCGCGTTGGGACGCCAGATGCCGAGCTGCCGCCGCCGCTCGCGTGGCAATTTCTTGATCGGGCTGCACTCGTAGCGATAGCCGAACACGTCCTCGGACTTGAGCCGGCTGACGCGCGCCAGGATGCGGTCTCCGATCGACAGCGGCATGTCGGAGGAACGTTTGCGGTCGCGCTGGGTCAGGACCAGAGCGCGCGGACGCTTGCCGTCACTCTCCTCCCATACGACGGGCTCGGCCACCAGCTCGCCGTCGTTGTCCCGCGCCACGATTTCCATGACTGAGACGGCCGGCACCTGTCCGGGTTGCTTCAACGTCTTGCGATTGCCGAGGAGCTGCCCGTCGGCCGTCATCTCGCGCAGCACGCGCTTCATCTCGATGCGATCGCCGCCCTTGAGATGAAAGGCCCGCGCGATCTCGCGGTTGCCGACCTTGCCCTGCGCCGCCTGCACATATTCCAGAATTTGGTTCTTGGTCGGCAGTGTTCCGGGCTGCGGCTTCGTTGCCGGAGGGCCTTTGCGGCCCGGTTCGTTGCGTCGTTTGCTCGCCATGCCCCCGACCGACCATCCGGCCGCGCCCTTGTCAAGGCGCGGCTTTGCGGCTCCAAAGACCAGAGGCCGCTACTCCGCCGCCTCGCGGGTCTTGGTCGCTGTCTTGCCCTTCGGCTTGCCCTTCGCGGCGGCCTTTGCGGGCTTCTTCTCTGCCGCAGCCTTCGCCGGTTTCTCGGCCTTTCCCTTGGCGGCCTTCGGCGCGGCCTCCTTCGTGGCCTTCGCGCCGCGCTTGAAGCCCCCGCGGCCCTTCGCCGGCGGTCCCTTGGCTGCGCGCTCGGCCAGGAGCCCCACCGCTTCGTCGACCGTCAGCGATGCCGGATCGCGCCCTCGCGGGATGTTGGCGTTGACCTTGTTGTGCGTCACGTAGGGGCCGTAGCGGCCGTTCAGCACCTCGATCTTGCCGCCCTCACCGGGATGCTCGCCCAGGTCCTTCAGGACCTGCCGCGCTGCCGCGCGCCCGAAGCGGCCGCCCTTGCCGGCCTTCTTGTCGGCCAGCGCCGACACCGCCCGGTTGAGGCCCACGGCGAACACCTCGTCCACGCTTTCCAGGTTGGCGTACGTGCCATCGTGCAGCACGAACGGTCCGTAGCGCCCGAGGCCGGCCGTGATCGGTTTGCCGGTCTCGGGATGCACGCCGACCTCGCGCGGCAGCGACAGAAGCTGCAGCGCCTTCTCGAGGTCGAGCGTGTTGGCGTCCCACCCTTTGGGAATGGACGACCTCGGCGGCTTCTCGTCGTCCGTGCCGTCCCCAAGCTGCACGTAGGGACCAAAGCGGCCGAGCCGCAGGGTCACCGGCAGATTGGTGTCGGGATCATGGCCCAGCAGCTTGCCCTCGGGCTTGGCCGCTTCGCCCGGATCCTCGCCGCCCTGGCTGAACTGCCGCGTGAAACGGCACTCGGGATAATTCGAGCAGCCGATGAAGGCGCCGAACTTGCCCGTCTTGAGTGATAGCCGGCCGGCGTTGCAGCTCGGGCAGGCGCGCGGATCTGAGCCGTCGCCCTTATCGGGAAAGATGTGCGGACCCAGCAGGTCGTTCAGCGCTTCCAGCACCTCGCCGACGCGCAGGTCCTTGATCTCGGCCACCGCCGCCGTGAAGTCGCGCCAGAAGTCGCGCAGCACATCCTTCCACTCGAGCTTGTGGTCGGAGATGAGGTCGAGCTTTTCTTCCAGATCAGCCGTGAAATCATACTCCACGTAGCGTTTGAAGAAGCTCTCGAGGAAGCCGATGACCAGCCGCCCCTTGTCCTCGGGAATGAGGCGCTTCTTGTCGATGCGGACGTAGTCGCGGTCCTGCAGCACGGCGAGCGTCGAGGCGTATGTCGACGGCCGCCCGATGCCCAGCTCCTCCATGCGCTTGACGAGCGTCGCCTCCGAGTAGCGGGGAGGGGGTTCGGTGAAATGCTGCTTGGCCTCGATGCCCTTGTCTTTGAGATGATCGCCCTGCGCCAGCGGCGGCAGGCGGCGGCTCTCCTCTTCCTCTTCGTCGCGGCCTTCCTCGTAAAGCTTCAGGAATCCC
>CADEFX010000203.1 GCA_902826715.1 uncultured Hyphomicrobiales bacterium
TGCGCCGTCTGCCTGGTCCACGACCTTCAGCTTCTCGGGCCGCAGAACAAGAAACTGCGCGGCTGCGCTATGGCGCGGAGGTTCCGAAAGCTTCAGCGGCCGGTCGCCCAAGTAAGCTTGGCTGCTCTTGACGGCTACGGGCAGGAAGTGCGACTCGCCGATGAATTCGGCAATGAAACGGTTGCCGGGCCGCTCATACAAATCCTGTGGCTTGTCGATCTGGCGGAAGCGGCCGCGATCGATGACGGCGATACGGTCGGACATGGTCAGCGCCTCACGCTGGTCGTGCGTCACGTAAACCGTCGTCATGCCGAGGCGCTGATGCAGGTGGCGCACCTCGATCTGCATCTGCTCGCGCAGCTTCTTGTCCAGCGCCGACAGCGGCTCGTCCATGAGCAGGATGCGCGGCTCGAAGATGATGGCGCGCGCCACGGCGATCCGCTGCCGCTGCCCGCCCGAAAGCTGATCGACCTGACGTTCTCCCAGCCCCGAAAGCTGAACCATATCGAGCGCGCGCCGCACGCGATCGTCGCTGTCGGCCCGGCTAATGCCGCGCAGCTTCAGTGGGTAGGCGAGGTTGCCGGCCACGCTCATGTGCGGGAACAGCGCGTAGTTCTGGAACACCATGCCGATATCGCGCTTGTGCGGCGGAACCAGCGTGACGTCGCGATCGCCGAAGCGCACCTCGCCGCTGTCCGGCCGGATGAAGCCCGCCAGGACCATCAGCAATGTTGTTTTGCCGGAGCCGGACGGCCCCAGCAGGGTGATGAATTCGCCGCTCGCCACCTCGAGGCTGACGTTGTCGAGCGCCGCCATCTTTCCATACGTCTTGGTGACGTCCTGGATCGAGATCGGCAGTGAGATTGTGCCTGCGCTCGTCATTCGGTGGACGCAATGAGCAATGAAGCACCAGTTTGTGCGGAGCCATAGCCGGCGCTAGTCCTCTCCTGAATGAAGGAAGGAGGAGGACCAGCCACCGGGTGACGGAGCGCGTCTACTTCTGCGCGAACGCGTCGAAGCGCTTCACCATCTCGTCGGAGTTCTTTACCCACCAGTCGACGTTCAGCGCGAAGCCCTTCTTGATGTTGTCCGGCGAGTTGGGAAGCTGCGCGGCCAGCTCCTTTGAGATCACGCCGGTTTCGTACGCGCCCAGATTGGACGGCGCGTAGTTGATGTGCAGCGAGATACGCGCGTTCACCTCCGGGCGCATCATGATGGCGATCGCCTTCATGGCGAGATCCTTGTTTGGCGCACCCTTCGGGATGAGCCAGCAATCCGACACCAGCATCTGCTGGTCGAACGTGATGGCGAGCGGGCCGCCTTTGTCATTTGGCTCCTTCATCGCGGCCTGGATGCGCCCGTTCCAGGCGCCGACCATGTCCACCTCGCCATCCTGCAGGATCTGCGCCGACTGCGCACCCGAGTTCCACCACACCAGCACGTGCGGCTTCAGCTCTTCGAGCTTCTTGAACGCGCGATCCACATCGAGCGGATAGAGCTTGTCCATCGGCACGCCGTCGGTGATCAGCGCCGCCTCGAGATTGTAGATCGGATGACGCCGCATGGAGCGCTGGCCGGGGAAGTTCTTCGTATCCCAGAACGCCGCCCAACCTTCCGGCTTCTTGTCACCGAAAGCTTTGGTGCGCCAGCCGATGGCGATGGAGTACACGATCTGGGAGATCCAGTAGTCGGTCTTGAGATCCTTGGGCACGCCCGCGTCGTTGACGATGGCCGGATCGAGCTTCTCGATCTTGCCTTCCTTCTCGAGGATGCCGCACGTGTGCGCGCCTTGCGTCGAGAGGTCCCATGTCGGACGGCCAGAGGCGACCTGTGCCCGGATATCGGCGACGCCGGAGGTCGTGTCCTCCTTGATGGTAATGCCCAGCTCTTTCTCGACAAGATTGAACCACGCCTCGCGCTGCGCCTTCTGGAACGCTCCGCCCCAGGACGAGACGGTAATGCTCTGCTGCGCGCTGCTTTCGCTTGGCGCCAGCGCCATGATCGTGCCGAGAACCGCGGCAACACCAAACACCGTCTTCTTCATATGCTGACCCTCCACTGCATTGACCGGCGCGACGAATTCTTGTTCCTGCGACTTCACCGCATTGCTCTACTCCAAGTCAAGGAAATCAATCAGTTGAGTATTTGCCTTGGCCGGTTTTCGAGCAACTGCATGCCTTTCGCTCTTGGCTGATCCCGCAGGGTTGGAATTGATCTTGGGCGAGGCCAGGCGCAATCTCGGGTTGGGACAAGCCGGAGCAAGCTGAAAATGACTCTCCATTTCGAGCGCACCGAGTTGGACGGTCGGTTGGCGCGTGCTCGCGAGGCGCTGAGGCACGAGAAGCTGGACGCCATTCTCCTGTTTGCCCAGGAGAGCCTCTATTACCTGACGGGCTTCGACACGAGCGGCTTTGTCTTCTTCCAGTGCGCCGTCCTGACTGCTGGCGCAGACCCGGTAACGCTCCTGACCCGCAAACCTGATCTGGAGCAGGCGCGGCGCACCTCCACCATCGAGGACATCCGGCTCTGGTACGACCGCGAGGGCGCGGACCCCTCCATCGAGCTGAAGGCGATCCTGGAGGAGAAGAAGCTTCGCGGGGCCCGCGTCGGCATCGAGCTGCGCACCTTCGGCCTCACTGCCGACAAATACGAGCTTGTCCGGCAGCGCCTCGAGGGCTGGTGCGAGCTGGTCGATGCCTCCCATGTCGTCCGCGGCCTGCGCCTCGTGAAGTCGCCGGCCGAGATCGCCTACGTCCGCCGCGCGGCCGAGCTAGCCGATCAATCTCTGGAGGCGATGCTCGCGGCGTCCACGCCCGGCGCCTTCGAGGGTGACATCGCGGCGGCGGGGTCGGGCCCCATCCTCGCCGGCGGCGGTGACCCTCCGCCGTCAGGCCCGGTGCTCGGCTCCGGCGACCGCGCCCTACTCGTGCGCAGCGCCACCGGCTTCCGGCATCTGGACCCGGTCGATCAGCTCACGATGGAATTTGCCGCCAGCTATCGGCGCTACAGCGCCTGCCTCATGCGCACAATCGCCGTCGGCAAGGGCAACGACACGCAGCGGGCCATGTTCGAAGTCACGCGCGATGCGCTTGCCGCCATGACAGCCGCCGCAAAGCCCGGTCGCCCCATCGGGGAGATCGACGACGCCCACCGGCGGGTTTACGACGAGGCCGGCTACGGCCACGCGCGCATGGCTGCCTGCGGCTACTCGCTCGGCGCGCTCTACCGGCCGACCTGGATGGACGTGCCGCCGATGCTCTATTCGGGCAATCCGTTTCCGGCGGTTCCGGGCATGGTTCTGTTCCTTCATGCCATTCTGGTCGATGCGCCCAAGAACCTCGCCATGTCGCTGGGTCACACCATCGTTATCACCGATACCGGCGCAGATGTTTTGAGCAGGCTGATGCCGACATATCACGTGAGCACCTGATCGCATCGTCTGCGCTCACGCGCCTGTTGCGAATATCGAGGGCGTGCGTTTCCCTCATGAGCGCACGAATCAGAGGCGGGGTGAGATGGAGCTTGGCTGGAAAGGCATCGTCGGGGCAGCTTTTGGCCTGATCTTGCTGACTGCTTATACAACGGCACCTCGTGCGGCGCCGGTTGAGCCGACATCGCCGCTCGACAAGCTTGTGGGCCGCTGGGTGGGGGAAGGGTTCCTGGGCATAAAGGACGGCGCGAGCGAGAGCGTGAAGTGCCGCGTCACCTACATCCCCGCGGAAAACACCAGCCACCTCAAGCAGACCGTGCGCTGTGCGTCAGCGGCCGGCAGCATCGAGGTTCAGAGCAACATCGCGCATTCTGCCGGTCATATTTCCGGCTCCTGGAGCGAACTGACGCGCAACATGCGCGGCGATCTCAGCGGCAAGGTGACCCCGCGCGGTTTCCAGGTCATGGTGAGCGGAACCGACCTCAGCGCCAACATGAATGTGGTGATCAACGGGCCAAGGCAGATCATCGAGATTCAATTCAACAACACCTCGCTTATTGGCCTGACGCTGGTGCTCACCAAGGGCTGAGCCCTCTGACGAGTGAAATTGTGGTTCCGGCTCTCGCTTCCGCTCGGCCGGGATGACAAGTTAGGACTGGGCGACACCGCTTGCCCCACTGTCATCCCGGGCAAGCGCGGGCTGAGGCAATGCCGTCATCTGATGCATTCGTTCCCGCGCGCGACCCGGGACCCAGAATCTTGTGCGGCAGCCAGCATCGGCGACAACCTCTACTGCATGATCGTCGTGCGCCAATGCACGCGCCGCTGGTCCGCGGGCTGGCCTCCGGCAGCTGAGTGCACCGTGCAACGGTTGTCCCAGATCACGATGTCGCCCGCCTGCCACTTGTGGCGATATTCGGCGTTGGGCTGCAGCATGTACCAGTAAAGCTCCGCCAGCAGGCGGTCGCCTTCTTCCTCCGGCATGCCGACGATGCTGAGGACGTGGGTCGGATTGACATAGAGCGACTTGCGTCCAGTCTCGGGATGCACCCGCACCATGTCATGGATGGCAGGCGGCATTTTTTGATCCTCGGGATCGAGACGTTCAATGCCCGTGCGTGCCCGCCCGCCATAGCCAAACGCCACCTTCAGCGTCGCGATCTTCGTCTTGAGCTGTTCCGAAAGTGCATCATAGGCTGCGTGCATGGAGGCAAACAGCGTGTCGCCGCCGTAGCTCGGAATTTCCAGCCCGTAAAGCTGCGTTGCCTTGCAGATCTCGACGTCCCACGGCGAGTCCGTATGCCATCCCTGGCCGCGATCGAGCACGAGCTTGTCGCTGCCACTGTTGCCGCTGGTGACGCCCATCAGTGTGATCTCCGGATGCTCGGGATCGTGCGTCTTCTTTACGCGGTGGGGCTTCAGGCGCCCGAAGCGTGCGCTGTACTCCAGGAATTCCGGCTTGGTCAGTTTCTGGCCGCGCACGATCAGCACGTGGCGGTCGAGCCATGTCTGGTAAAGCTGCTTCCAGTCATTTTCGGTAAGAGAGCGAACGTCGACGCCCGTGACCAAGGCACCGACGCGTGGCACCGCGTCTTCTATCTGCATGTCGCTCCCCAGACCTGAGACTCTTGTGTGGCCGCAGCCTGTCGATCGGCTGCTTGACCCGAGGCAAAGTCTAGCCGCGCCGGGGCGGCACGCAAGCCTAAGCCGTCAGGAAATCATAGGCCGAAAGCGTGTGCGTGCGCACGATGTGCAGAAAATCCTCAATGTCCACATGCTCGTCGAACGAGCCCATGCCGTGCGGGAACGGCCCGTAGACGCACGCCTGGATGTTGCGGTAGCGCCAGAGCCGCGCATCCGTGCCGCCGAGGCTGACAATCGGCTGTGGGGTGAATCCGCGCAGCGCTTCGACATTCTTCTGCACGATGCGGATGATCTCGCAGTCCGGATCGACCCAGGACGGCAGGTTGCAGTTGGTCTCCTTGACCGTCGCCTCGGGAAACGCCTTCATGATCTTCTCGACCTCGGCCAGCACGCGTTCGCGCGTCACGCCCAGCGGCAGGCGGATGTCCGGCTCGAACGTAGCGCTCGACGGCACCATGTTGACCTTCACGCCGCCCTTGATGGTGCCGATGTTGAGGGTGACCTTGTCAACGATATCGCCGGCGCCCGGCCCCATGGCGCGGTCCATGGTTGCGCGCCCAGCGTCGATGGCCGTGCGCACGTTGTCGGAGAGTTCCGGCTTGATCTCAACCAGCTTTTCGAGCTCCACGGCAATCGCCATGGCGGTCTTGGTCGCGCTCTTGCTCGCATGCGTGTAGGCGCCGTGCGCACCCGGCGTGTTGACGGTCACCTCCAGCCACAGCGGCCCCTTCTCGCCGAAGCGCACGCTGAAGGGGCTCGACGGCTCGCCGTTCAGAAGCGCATCGCCATGCACTTCGGGATGATGTTCCATCAGGTAGCGCGCGCCGTAAGGCCCGAACGTTTCCTCGTCGGAAACGGCCGTCAGTGTCAGCTTGCCTTTGATCTTGTCTTTCAGGCGATGCAGATAGAGATACGTGAAGATCGAAGCCGTCGTCCCGGCCTTCATGTCGGCGACGCCGCGGCCGTAGACCTTGCCGTCGGCGATCTCGCCGCCCCAAGGGTCCTTGCTCCAGCCGGCGCCGTCGTCTGCCACCGGAAAAACGTCGATGTGGCCATTGAGAACGAGATGGCGTCCGGGCGATGCGCCGTCGAACGCACCGACGATGTTCGGCATCTCGTGATGCGGCGCGATGATGCGATACGGCAGTCCCGCCTTATCCAGGAATTTCGTGATGAACGTTGCAACTTCCCGCGTATCGCCCGGCGGGTTCGGGCTCTTGTGCCGGACGAAATCCTGCAGGAAGCGCACAAGCTCGTCGCGGTCGCGCTCGATCCAATCCAGAAGCTGCTGGCGTTCCGTGCTCACGTTGCTCTCCCCGTCCCGGACCGTACGCTCGGCACTATCGATCATTCCATCGTCCCTGCAAATATGATTAAACGGGCCGATGCGCGTGTAGCCGGAGCCGGATCGAGATCATGAAGCCGTTACCCAAATCCTTGTGGGCTTCGACTGCCACGCCGCCCGTTACCTATCCGCCGCTCGCAGCGCATGTGGCCGCCGACTGCGTTATCGTGGGGGGCGGTTTCACCGGCTTGTCGACGGCGCTCCACCTCGCCGAGCGCGGTGTCCGCGTCGTGCTGATCGAGGCCAACGAGCCCGGCTGGGGTGCATCGGGCCGCAATGGCGGTCAGGTCATTCCGGGCCTCAAGCTCGGCCCCTCCGAAATGCGCGCCAAGTACGGCGACGAGCGCGGCCGCCGCCTCACCACGACAGTCGGCGCCACGGCCGATCTCGTCTTCGACCTCATCAATCGCCACAACATAGACTGCGATGCTGTCCGCAACGGATGGATTCAAGGTGCCCCCGGCCCGAAGGGAATGGCCGAGGTGCAAAGCCGCGTTGAGGAGTGGTCGGCGGAAGGCGCTGACGTGGCCGCACTCGATGCCGACGAAGTGCGTGCGCGCGTCGGCGGCGGCGACTACGTCGGTGCCTATCTCCATCGCGGCGGCGGCACGGTCAATCCGCTCTCCTATGCGCGCGGCTTGGCCCGTGCAGCGGCGGCGGCCGGTGCCCAGATCCACGGCGATAGCCGCGCCTTGAGCCTGGAACGCGTCGGCCAAAGCTGGAAGGTTTCAACGTCAGGCGGCTCCGTGACGGCGCCAAAGGCTGTGCTTTGCACCAACGGCTACACCGACAATCTCTGGCCCGGTCTTGCAGAAACCGTGATCCCCGTCCTGTCGTCGGTTGTCGCGACCGAGCCGCTGTCCGACAATTTGCGCAAGATGATCCTGCCGGGTCGCGAAGGCGTTTCGGAGACGCGCCGCGTGTTGAACTGGTTCAGCATCGACGGCAAGGGGCGCCTGGTGTTTGGCGGCCGCGCCAATCAAGAGGAGACCGAGGACCCGAATGCGTTCAGCCCCGTGATGGCCCGCCTCAAATCGCTGATGCCTATCCTCGGTGAGCCACGCATCCAGTTTCGCTGGGCCGGGCACGTGGCGATCACCACCGACCATGTGCCGCATCTCAACGAGCTTGCACCCAATCTCTACGCCGGTCTCGGCTACAACGGCCGCGGCGTCGCCATGTCGACCATGATGGGCAAGCTCCTCGCCGATCGTGTGGGCGGAGCGCGCGCCGAGGACATCCCGTTCCCGACCACATCCATCGAGCGAATACCCTTTCACGGGTGGCGCGCGACCGGCATCGCCCTTGCCATCGGCTGGAAGCGTTTGCAGGACCGGCTCAATCCATGAGCCCAAGGAGAAACCGATGACCGCCTCGCCCGAGACACTGGCCCGCAATGGGGCGGCCGCGGCTTTGGACTACGACGCCATCGTCATCGGCGCCGGCATATCCGGGATGTATCAGCTTTACCGCTTGCGCGAGCTCGGCCTGCGCGTGCGCGTGTTCGAGGCCGGCACGGGTGTCGGCGGCACGTGGTACTGGAACCGCTATCCCGGCGCGCGCTTCGATTCCGAGAGCTATTCCTATCAGTATTCCTTCTCCAAGGAATTGCTCGACGAGTGGAACTGGTCGGAGCATTTTGCCGCCCAGCCCGAGACGCTGCGCTACCTCAACCACGTCGCCGACAAGTTCGACCTGCGCCGCGACATCCAGTTTCGCAGTCGCGTCACCGCCGCACATTATCGCGATGATGCCCGGGCCTGGGATGTAATCCTGCAGGATGGCAGCCGGCACCGCGCGCGCTTTCTGATCACCGCCATCGGTCCGCTGTCGGCGCCGACGATGCCGCGCGTCGCGGGCGTGGAGACGTTCGCCGGG
>CADEFX010000204.1 GCA_902826715.1 uncultured Hyphomicrobiales bacterium
TCCACATCGACGCAACCATGCCCCAGAAGAGGCGCGGCTGCTTGGTGAGGATCTCTGGTCCCGGCACAATGCCGTGGATGGTCATGGCACCGACCATCAATGCCATGACGGCATTCGGGGGTATTCCGAGCGTCAAAAGGGGAATGAATGCTGTCTGTGCGCCGGCGTTGTTGGCCGATTCCGGTCCGGCGACGCCTTCGATAGCGCCCTGTCCGAAGCGCGACGGGTCATCGGCCAGCTTCTTTTCGAGCGTATAGGAGGCGAACGGGGCGAGCACTGCGCCGTTGCCGGGCAGCAGGCCGAGAAACGATCCAAGTGCCGTGCCACGCAAAATGGGCTTGGTGGACTGGCGCAGCTCGACTGGCGTCGGCAGCAGGCGGCCGATTCTCTGCTGCACGATGCTGCGCGCTTCGGGGGATTCCAGGTTCCTCAGGATCTCGGCAAAGCCGAACAGTCCCATACCGATGACGGCAACCTCGATGCCGTCGGCAATTTCGCTCCAGCCGAAGGTGAGCCGTTCCTCGCCGGTCTCAAGGTCCAAGCCGACCGTCGAAAGCATGACGCCGACAAGCGTCATGGCGATGGCCTTAAGCACCGATCCGCGCGCAAGAAGAACCGCGACCATCAGTCCGAATACCATCAACGCGAAATAGTCCGGAGGCCTGAATAGCAACGCCAGCTTGGTCAATGGCAGCGCGAGCGCGGCGATGACCACGGTGGCGATGGTGCCGGCGATGAAGGAGCCGATGGCGGCGATGCCGAGCGCTGCGCCGGCGCGGCCCTGCTTGGCCATCTGGTGGCCGTCCAGGGCTGTGACAACCGCGGTCGCCTCGCCCGGGATGTTGACGAGGATGGCGGTGGTGGAGCCGCCATACTGTGCACCGTAGTAGATGCCCGCGAGCATGATCAACGCGCCGATCGGATCGATGCCGAACGTGATGGGAAGCAGCATCGCGATGGTCGCGACGGGGCCGACGCCGGGCAGCACGCCGACGAGGGTACCGATGAGGCAGCCGAGAAAGCAGAAGCCGATGTTCTTGAGGCTCAGGGCAACACCCAGGCCGAGCGCGAGATTGCCAAATAGGTCTGGCATTGGGGCGGAGGTCTCAATAACCGAGAACGACGGGGAAAAGAGGAATCGGCAGTTTCAAGACAATCTTGAAAAGGCCGATGCAGAGCGCGGTCATGAGAACGGCAAACACGATAGTCTCGAAGAGACGGCTGTCCTTGTCCGCGAGGGCGGCGATGATCCATGTGAGCGGGCCGGCGGCTGCCAGACCGAGGGTTCGGACCGTTGCTGCAAACACCACAACCGAGCCCAAGACAAAGACGGGGCCACGCACGGTCCAGTGCTGGAGCCGTTCGGACTTGGGTGAAAATCCGAAGCTCGCGATGAGAACGCCGAGAACGGCAATCAAGCCGGCCACGAGCTTCGGCATCAGACCGGATCCTACGCCCTCCCAAATGGATGGCAGGTCGACGGCGCCGGCGTAGCCAAACGCCGCGATCGCCAGCAGAAACAGGCCCGCGCCAATATCGCGCGGAAAGCGGGTGGTGCGCATTCGCTCGTTCGATTCAGCCGGCGGCATCGCCCGTCCTCCCCGGTTGTTCTTTCTTTTGAGGCAAGCATACACGCCAGCGGGCGTTCTGCTACGCCGTTTTGGCTAGTCGCTTGCCGGGGAAGCTCCTTTCACTCTTTTCAGTGTATTCTGTGGTGCTGCCGTTCCGCTGCGGGAGCGTCCGGTGCCACCCCGCACGCAGCCGAGGTCGTCCATGGATATCCGCCAGCTCCAATATTTGGCAGCGCTAGCCCGTGAGAAGCATTTCACACGCGCGGCGAAGGCCTGCAATGTCTCGCAGCCGACGCTATCGGGGCGCATCCGCCAGCTCGAGCAGGAACTCGGAGTTCCCATCGTGGAGCGCGGGCAACGCTTCCTCGGGCTCACGGCCGAGGGTGAGCGCGTACTGAAGTGGGCGCATGCAATCCTCGACAACTGGTCGTCACTGCAGCAGGAGATCTCCAAGCTGCGCAATACCAAGGGCACGCTCGTGGGGCGTTTGTCGCTCGGCGTTATTCCCGCGGCGCTGCCCATGGCGGCTCTGATTTGCAAGGCCATCCAGGACAGGCATCCGGGCGTCGAGCTGACGGTACTGTCGCAAAGCTCCGTCGAGATTCTGCGCAACCTGGAAGACTTCTCGATCGACGTTGGCCTCTCCTATCTCGACAACGAGCCGATCGAAGGAATGCGCTCGGAAACTATTTATACGGAGCGTTATTGCCTGCTGGTCAGGGCTGACAACGAGGTGGCGGAGAAGTCCTCCGTGTCCTGGGCCGAGGCGGCCAAGCAGCCGCTGTGCCTGCTCACGCCCAACATGCAGAACCGCCGCATCATCGACCGGGCGTTTCGAACGGCCAACGCCAAGCCGACACCACGGCTCGAGACGAACTCCGTCATCAATTTGTGCTCCAACGTGCACCTGATGGGGTTGGCGAGCATCGTGCCAGAATACTTTCTGGATATCTTGGGCCCCATGTCGGACATTCGGGCGGTGCCGCTCGTCAATCCCGTCATCGAGCATGCCGTCGGGCTGGTGGCGGTCGACCGTGACCCAGTGTCCCCTCTTGTTCTCGCCATGTTCGAGTGCGCGCGCGGCCTCGACATGCAGGTCCTTCAGAAAAGCCGGTAATCCGGCGGCTGTCGGTATGTCCCGAGCGCTATGCGATCGTGACGCCCGGCTTGCCTTCCGATACGCGGCCGATGACGCACGCGTGCGGATAACCAGCGTCTACAATTGTGCGCACGATCTCCTCCGCCCGGGCGGGCGCGCTGGCGACGAGCAGGCCGCCGGATGTCTGCGGATCCGTGAGCAGATGGCGGCGCCATTCGGGCAGGCCGGCCGGAAGCGTGATGTGCTCGGCGTAGCTGGCCCAGTTGCGATGCGAGGCTCCGGTCACGAAGCCGCCTTGCGCCAGTCGTTGGGCGTGTTCAAGCAGGCGCACCTGATCCGCGTTGATTGTCAAAGTCAGGCCTGAGCCGCGCGCCATTTCCAGCGCATGACCGAGCAGTCCGAAGCCGGTGACATCCGTGATCGCATGTACGTCGACATCCTTGGCGATCTCGGCCCCGATCTTGTTCAGCAATGTGGTGCTTGCGATCATCTCCGTGTAACCCGATGGCGGCAACTCGCCTTTCTTGATGGCCGCGGAGTAGATGCCCACGCCGATCGCCTTGGTGAGGATCAGCGCGTCGCCGGCACGGGCGCCGGCGTTGCGGCGGACATGCTCCGGCCGGCAGATGCCGATGACGGCGAGGCCGTAGACTGGCTCGGGGCAATCGATGGAATGGCCGCCCGCCACCGGAATGCCGGCCGTCGCGCAAACGGACGCGCCGCCTTTGAGAATCTCACGCACCATCTCGGTCGGAATCTTGTCGACCGGCATGCCTAGGATGGCGAGTGCCATGATCGGCTTGCCGCCCATGGCATAGACATCGGAGATGGCGTTGGTGGCGGCAATGCGGCCGAAATCATACGGGTCATCGACCATCGGCATAAAAAAATCGGTGGTTGCGATGATGCAGGTATTCTCGTCCTGCTGCCATACGGCGGCATCGTCGGCCGTCTCTGTGCCGACGAGAAGCTGCTGATAGGGCAGGGATGCGGGTTGATCGGCGAGAAGCTGCTGCAGGACCGACGGCGCCAGCTTGCAGCCGCAGCCGCCGCCGTGGGCGAGGCTCGTTAGGCGGACTTTGGGAAGGTTCATGTGCGTGCTCCTTGCGCGGGCGCAATCGAGCGCGCCCGCGCGGATTGCCGTCAACCGTCAGGCCGTCAGCTCTTTCGACGTGATCTTGTAGGCGAAGGCATCGGGATCGAGGCAGTCGAGGCGTCCGGCGGCGGCTGTTTCGGCCTGCGGGTACATCAGGAACTCCAACGCCGGACCCTTGGCGCCGGGCAGAACGATATCGTGCGCGACATTGTAGGCGAGCCAGTTCATCTCCCAGGCTCCGAACAGGGCCTTTCGGGCATCGACGACCTTGGCATCGGTCAGCGCCAGATTGGCAGGCGGTTCTTCCAGCACAACCTTGCGCACGTCCGCCGGGTCGATGGGCAGCCAGCCAAATGCGGAAAGATACACCTCCGCGCGGCAGTGCTGGGCCTTGGTGATGACCTCCGAGCCGGCGCCGAGGCTTTTGTAACCGAACTTCGATGGCGCGACGCGGACCCCGTAGACGTCACGTGCGGGCAAACCCGCGGCGCGCGCCAACCCGACGTAGAGCGCATTGAGATCGGCGCACTTGCCGGTGAGATTGCCGCTCTTCAGCATGGACGCGATGTCACCGATGCCGCAGCCGCGCGTCTTGGCATTGCGCGAGGTGTTGTCGACCACCCATTCGTAGATGCGGCGAGCCTTGTCGAGATCGTCGGTGGCACCGGCCGTGATCTTGTCGGAGGTCTCCTTGACGATGCCGTCGACGGGGATCAGGGCCGTGCCCGATGTGTAGAGCTTGCGGTCGCTATCGCTCAAGGCGGTCGCCTTCGCCGGCTTGGCGAAGTCGATGGCCCGGTCGCGGGTGGCGAACTTGCTGGTCACCTCGACAACCGGAGCGGCTTCGCCGTCGGCCCAGGTCACGTGCAGGAATTCCGCGCCGTATTTGGCATCGCGCTTGACCTCGGCGGTTTGGGCGTTGGTCGTCCAAGCGCTGCCCTCGGGACGAAACCAGTCGGGCTCGTGGACGGCTGGAAGCGGTATCCAGGCCTGCGCCGCGCCGCCGGGCTTGGCGATCTCGAGGCGGGTGACTGTCTGGAACGTCCGCCAAGCTCCGGGCTTGGGAGCGAACATGCTCTGCGCAAACGCAGCGGAGGGTAACGTGGCCGCAGCGGCCAATGAGCCTCCGGCCTTCAACGCTTGGCGTCGATTGATCATCATGTGGGTGCTCCTCGCAATGGCTTCAGATTTCTTTAGTCCGAGACCGCGCGAAGACGGGTGAGCGCAGCCTGAATATCATCGCGAGTCCAATCGACGTCGCCTTCGACGAAAAGACGCGCTGCAAGTGTCGGGTCGAGGACGAATGTGGTCGGCAGGCCACTGACACCCCACGCCTTGGTCACGGCGCGGTCGGCGTCAAGCAAAACGGGATAATCGACCGGCGATGTTTCGAGGAAGCGGCGCACCCGGGCAGGGACTTCGGCAACATTCACTGCGAGTACCGAAACCTTCTCGCCTCCGCGCGCTTTGACAAGGGCAGAGAGAGAGGTCAGTTCCTCGCGGCAAGGCTCGCACCATGTTGCGAAGAAATGCACGAGCACAACACGGCCGCGCGCGGCGTCCAGCGCGTGAACCTTGCCGTCGAGATCGGGGAGCGAAAACACCGGACGGTGCTCTCCGGTCCAGGCTTCAAGTTGCCGGGGCGAAGCCGCCGAGGGGGAACAGCAGAGCAACGAAAAAAACGCGGCAAGCAAAACCGCCGCGCATGCAAGCACGCGCGAGCCGCCGAACTTGACGGGATCTATGCCGGACGGGAAACCTGCCGCGTCGATGTCGCCCCGAACCTCGGGAGCAGCCCAGATGAGCATTCGGCGAGAACCTATCAGCGCGCCGTGGCCACGGTCAACGCGCGGGCACGCTCGAAAGCCTGGCCGGCTTAAAGGCGACCATCGACCAGCTGCGGATGGCGGCCTTGATCCATCTCGCCGCGGCGGTGATCACGATTACCATCTGGATCATTCACGTCTATGCGGCGATCTGGGTCCGCGGTACGTTCAGCGCCATGACCCGCGGTTTCGTCACCGGTGGATGGAGGCGAGGTCGAGCGGCCGAAGGTCACGGGCCGCAGAATAGTTCGAGATCAATTGAGTTTCATCCTCGGTTCGAGGTGCGTGTGCCCAAGTCCAATGGCCCGACGGGCGTCATTCTCGGGGAGGAAGCGAAGCCGTGTTTCGCTGATCTCCCCGATCCGTCTTCGCTCTTCCTCAACCGCGCCTGGCGCTTTGCCGCGCTCGCCTCGGCCTCGACACGTCGGGGATGGAATGGAAACGCGGTGGCGAATCCGTTCCTGCTGGGGTATTGAGGCCATGACCAACGCATCGAGCGTGCATCGCGGATATGCCCCATGAACGAGAGCCCCCCGCTCTCGCAGCGGCTCCCGTCGGTAGATGCCATCCTGCGGTCGGCGACCGGCTCCCTGGCGGTTGTTCGCTACGGTCACGGGGCGACCGTCAACGCCATCCGCCGGGTCCTGGACGCCGCAAGGCAAGGTGCGCGCGCGGCCGCAATCGGCGGTCCCGACAAGGAGGCCGTCGCGAAGGCGGCTCTGGATCTGATCGAGCGTGAGGATATGCCGAGTGTCCGGCGCGTCTTCAACCTCACGGGCACTGTGCTGCATACCAATCTCGGGCGGGCGGTCCTTCCGGAGACTGCAATCGAGGCTGCGGTGCAGGCCATGCGGCAGCCGATTGCGCTCGAGTTCGACGTCGCAACGGGCAAGCGCGGCGAGCGCGACGATCACGTGCGCGGGCTCGTCTGCGAACTGACGGGCGCGGAGGACGCGTGCATCGTCAATAATAACGCCGGCGCCGTTCTGCTGGTGCTGAATACGCTGTCGCCGGGCAGGGATGCCATTGTCTCGCGCGGCGAGCTGATCGAGATCGGCGGCGCGTTCCGGCTGCCGGATATCATGGCGCGGGCGGGCGCGCGGCTGGTCGAGATCGGGACGACGAACCGTACGCACTTGAGGGACTACGAGGCGGCGCTGGGCGACGGTGCCGGGATGATCCTCAAGGCGCACACCTCCAACTACCTGATCCAGGGCTTCACGAAATCGGTGCCGCCGGCGGAGCTGTCGGCGCTGGCGCGGGCGCGCAATGTGCCGTTTGTCCATGACCTGGGTTCGGGTGCGCTCTCCGATCTCAAACGCTACGGCCTGCGGCCTGAGCCGACGGTGAGGGAGTCGCTGGCGGAAGGCGCTGACATCGTCACCTTCTCCGGCGACAAGCTGCTCGGCGGCCCACAGGCCGGCCTCATCGCCGGCCGCAAGGATCTGATCGCGCGCATTGCCAAGAACCCGATGAAGCGCGCGCTGCGCATGGACAAGATCCGGCTGGCGGCGCTGGAGGCAATCCTCAAGCTCTATCGCGATCCCGATCGCCTGTCCGAGACCCTGCCGACGTTGCGGTTTCTCGTGCGGCCTGCAGAGGAGATGGCGGCACTGGCGGCGCGCCTTCGCGATCCACTTGCGGCCGCTGTGGGTGAAGGTTATGCCGTGGATGTTGCGGAGTGCGCGAGCCAGATAGGATCGGGGGCGTTGCCGCTCGAAGTTCTATCGAGCGCCGGCATTGCCATCACCCCCGCGGCGCGCAAGGGAGCCGGCACGCAACTGGAGGCGCTGGCGGCTGCGTTTCGGGCGCTGCCCGTGCCGGTCATCGGTCACATCAAGGACGGCGCGCTGCGCTTCGATCTTCGGTGCCTCGACGATGAAACTGGTTTCCTGGGCCAGCTCAGCCGCCTGCATGTCGACCGACGGCCGCCGGAATGATCGTCGGCACGGCTGGGCACATCGACCACGGCAAGACCGCGCTCGTGAAGCGCCTGACGGGTGTCGATACTGACCGGCTGCGCGAGGAGAAAGAGCGCGGCATCTCGATCGACCTCGGATTTGCGTACTGGCGGCGCCCGGGCGGCGAGATCATCGGCTTCGTCGACGTACCGGGGCACGAGGGCCTGGTCCATAACATGCTGGCCGGAGCGACCGGCATCGACTTCGTGATCCTGGTGATCGCGGCGGACGACGGCGTGATGCCGCAGACACGCGAGCATCTGGCGATCATGGATCTGCTGGGCCTGGAGCACGGCATCGTTGCGCTCAGTAAGTGCGATCTCGTGGGGGCCGACCGGCTGGCCGAGGTGACAGCGGAAATTGCGAATGTGCTGTCCGGCACGGGCCTTGCCGGGTGTGAGATCGTGCCTGTGTCGGCCGTTACGGGCGCGGGTCTCGATGTCCTCGCCGCGCGTCTGGACGCGATCCTCGGGAGCGTAGGCACACGTTCGCAGCACGGCCGATTCAGACTTGCCGTCGACCGATCGTTCACGCTGGCCGGGTTTGGCACGGCCGTGACCGGCACCGTGTTGTCGGGCAGCATTCAGGTGGACGACCACATTGTGGTCAGCCCATCCGGCCTGGAGGCTCGGGTGCGCTCCATCCACGCCCAAAACGAGCCGGTCGAGCGCGGATATGCCGGGCAGCGATCCGCC
>CADEFX010000205.1:0-7013 GCA_902826715.1 uncultured Hyphomicrobiales bacterium
GTAGTGGGGGTCTGGGCCGGCATCGGTCGCAGGACTTCGAACGGGCTCACGCCGTAGTCGCGCGCGATCTGATCGACGATGCCGTCGGCGCTGGAGGCCAGGCGCTCCGCCAGCGGCGGACGGGGCTGCTCGGCTGTGGCAGCTTGTGTCATGTGGACCTCACGCTCACTCGGCTGCGTCCCGCTTGACGGTGCCGTCGGATGTCACTTCCTGGATGACATGGAAGCCCTCGAACTCGGGGTGCCCCATCGTCAGCGGTTTGCCGCCGCCGGCCCGCGCATGTGATTTGCGGAACGCCTCCGACTTGGTCCAGGCCTCGAAGTCACCGTATGACCGCCAGACCGTGTGCGACGAATAGAGGTTGTGATCCTCTTTCTCCGGCCCCTTCAGAAGGTGAAAGGCAACGAAGCCCGGCAGCTCGTGCAGATGGCTTTCGCGCGTCAGCCACACCTGCTCGAAATCATGGGCGCTGTCCTTGAGGACCTTGAACCGGTTCATTGCAATGTACATTGCCGTCTCCTGTGGGCTGCCGACTGGTGGCTCTGCGAATGATCGCGACGGCAGCAGGCCCGGGTCTGGGGAACTGCAAATCTGACCTGGTTCCGTCTGCCGTCGCGCTTTGGAAGCTCGTGAGCATCTCACCCTACGAGTTCCTAACTGAAAAAATCAACTTTGTATGCGACTGGAGTGCATGTCATCCGTGCGTTTGGTCAGCGGGCGGACCCGCTGACCAAAATGTCCAACGGTGTCTTCGCGCTTTGTCAGAACTGAGCCTTGGCCGTGAGGAGGAACGTGCGGCCACGACCCGTATCTGGCCCGGGCGGGCAAGCGCCTGGGATGAACGAGCCGCATGATGACGATGGCGGTGTGCTGGTGGCCGGCGTGTAGGTCACGTCGAACACGTTGGTCACGGTTGCGCCGAGCTGCAGGCCGTTGTCGAACTTGTAGCTCGAGAACAGATCCACCAGCGTGTAGCCATCGGTGTATTGGTCGGTCGGGTTGTTCACAAGGCCAATGAACGCCTCTGATGCAATGAACACGCGCGTTCCCACTGTCAGCTTCTCGTTGAAGAATCGCAGCCCGCCGGTCAGTGTCACGACATGGTCCGGCAGGAAGCTTTGCCCGCCGAACCCGTTGACCTGGGATGGGATGTCGGCATCGGTGTACGTATAGGCGAGCCCCGCAAACGCGAAGCGAGCGTCGTACATCGCCTGCAATTCGACACCCTGGACCTGGCTGTTGCCGGGGTTGTTGCAGAAATAGGTCTGCCCCGTCGGCCCGAAACAGGCCGTGATGTAGTTGTCGACATCGAGCGTGAAATACGCCGCCTTGAAGCGGAAAATATCGTACGGCGTCAGTATGCGATCCTGCTTCACGTTGAAGCCGAATTCCCAGCCCTTCGCGATTTCGGGCTCAAGAAATGGATTGGGGAAGAACGACTGCGATGGCCCTCCGGTCGCCGGGTGCGAGCCGCCGGTGAATGTCTCGTTGACCGTGGGCGAGCGCATCGTTTCCGAATATGTCACATAGGGCTGCAGCCACGGTGTCACGTTCGCAGCCAGCGTTGCCTTCGGATTGAGGCGGCTATCGTCTCGGTTGACCTCATACGGTCCCGCGGGCATCCCCAGCGGGTTGGAAGCAGTTACAGACCCCACGCCGTCCAGCGTGAACATGTCGTAACGCAAGCCTCCGATGAAATCGAAGATCCCGTACGAGAACGTCGTTTGCGAGAACAAGCCCGAGATGGAGCTTTCGCCCGAGGGATTGACGCCTCGACCCGGCGTCGTCCGGCTGTTGATGACGTCGAAGTTGTCGTGAAAATACTCGTAGCCGTACTCGGCCTTGACCTTCACGGCGCCAAGATTGAAACGCGACGTGTTCGAGACGTCAAAGCCCCACCCCTCCACATCGATGTCGCGTCCAACGGCTGTTGCAACGGGGTTCAGCCCCCGGATGTACTTCATCTCGACGTCATTGCGATAAGCGTTGAATCGGAGGTGGACGAGAGGATTGCCGACCGGCGTGTAGGCATAGTTCATCGTGAACGTCTCGGAGCGGACGTTCTGGAAGTACGAGTTGGCGCTGAAGTCGTTGTCGTAAAGCACGCCGCCGAACTTCAGGAAATGCTCGCTCGACGGCGTGAACTCGAGCTTGAACAAGCCCGAGATCAGATCCTGGTCTGTGAACGGTACCGTGATGCCGGAACCGTTCTCATAGTTGCCGGAATCGCGCTTGCTTATCGCGCCGGCAATGCCGACCGAGCCGCTGCGCGCGCCGGCCGCGAACATCTCCGACCAGCCGACATTGTTGCTGCCCCAGGTTGCCGTGGTGAGAACACCTGCGTTCTGGCCGTGCTTGATGATGTCGCCAACATCGAGCGTGCGGAAATTGGCCGAACCGGCGAGAGCGCCTGCGCCACCTGCAGTCGAAACGGCACCACGCGCGATGTCGACTCCAGCCAGCAGGTTCGGATCGACGTACACGAAGCCCTGCGCCTCATGGCCCGTGAAACGGAAATTCTGGCGCACGCCGTCGATCATCATGTTGACGCGGCCCGAGCCCTCGAATCCGCGAATGTTGACTCCAACGCCGGGATTGTTCGGGCTTTCGCGCGTCCAGGTTCCGGGAATGCTGCGCAAGACATCGTCCATGTTCGTGCTGCCGAAGGTCTCGATCTCCGACCGCCCGACAACGCTCACGCCCGCCGGCACATTATAGGCGGCTTCTTGCGCTGCCCGCTCTTTCTGCTCTGCTGTCTGCTCGACCGGCTGCTGCTCTTCCGGCGGCTGCGCCTCGGGAGCCGCTTGCTGTTGCTGCACCGGCCGGGGACGTGCGCGCGGCGCCGCCTTCTGACCTTTGACCGTGATGCCCGGCAGTGTGTCTTGCGCCAGAGCGTCCGACGTCAGTGCCATCGCCAGAACCGAGGCGGCGCCAGCGGTGACCGCCATGCCTACACCGGCGCGAACCAAAAAACGCACCGGCCGTCGTCGTGCCAATCCGAACTGCATATCCCCCAACCCCTGTCCATAAGCCACGAATGATGTCGGCTGGCTGGCGTTGGCGGACCCTCACCGTGTGAGATGTCCGCCATGGCGGGCTGGCATTTTTGCCTCACATCGCTCGTTCGTCCGAAACGTGGAACCGAAATTCCTTGATGCGAGTGAGGTTGACGTTACTAATCTTGACGTTGCTAGTCAACATATGTCACAGCACTGCGACGCTAGTGATGCTTCTTCGTCACGGCGCGAGGCAATCGAAGGTATTCAAACACGCGATGACCGCGAGGACCGACAAGAAGGCGGCGCCGCACGCTCCCGCTCACGGCATGGGAACGCCACTGACGGGTTTGCGGCGGCTGATCGTTGCGGAGCTTCTCGCGGGTGATCGCGAAGTCATTCTCGAGCACGACGGCCAGGATTACCGGCTTCGAATCACGGCCAACGGCAAGCTGATACTGACGAAGTGAGGGGCTGATGCGGTCATTGAGACATTCGGCGCGGATCATGGCGACGCTGGCCTTTGCCGCTGTCGTAAGCGGCGCATCCGTGCCTGCAACTCGTGCGGCGACCGTCACCGATGCCGCCGGACGCAAGGTGGAAGTTGTCGACACGTCGAATATCCTGTCCATCGGCGGCGACATTACCGAGATTCTCTATTCTCTCGGACTGGAGGCGAAAATAATTGGTGTGGATGCCACCAGCCAGTTCCCCGCCGAGGCGCTGAAGCAGAAGACGAATGTGGGCTACTTGCGCGCGCTCTCGACGGAGGGCGTCCTGTCGATCGCGCCTCATCTCATCATTGCTTCGGCGAGCGCCGGACCGCCCGAGGTCGTCAAGGCGCTCAAGCAGACGAGCGTCCCCTATTTGGAGGTCGAGGACGGACACAGTCCTGAAGGCGTCGTTGAAAAAGTGCGTTTCGTTGCCCAAGTCCTTGACGTGTCCGCCGAAGGGGACAAACTCGCGCGACAGATCGAAAGCGAATTCAAGGCGTTGGCTGAGCGGCGTGGTAAGATAGGCAAGCGCAGCCGCGCGGTCTTCATCCTCGGCGCGCAAAGCGGCCGCGTGACGGTCGGAGGCTCGGGCACCAGCGCTGACGCGATTTTCAAGCTCGCGGGTCTCGATAACGTCGCGGCATCGGTCAACGGCTACAAGCCGGTTGTGGATGAGGCGCTCGTGGAAATGATGCCCGACGTGATCGTGACGATGCGGCGGTCGAGCGGAACCCATGACATCGACAAGGTCATGGGCATGCCTGGGATGCAAAGCACCCCCGCCGGACGGGCGAATCGCGCGGTGGTCATGGATGGCCTTTATCTGCTTGGGTTTGGCCCCCGCACACCTGCGGCGGCCTTGGATCTGATGCGGCAGGTCTATTCCGACAGTGCGGCGTCCGGGTCGACAAAATGAGGTCGCACGTGCTGCGCGCCCGCGATTCAATCGGGATGGTGGATCGGGAGGCGCGGGGCCGCTTGTTGATAGCGGGCAGCGTGGCGCTGCTTGGTGCCGCTATGCTTCTGTCGCTGTCGGTGGGACCGACCGGCATCACGCTGGCGTCGCTGCCGCGTGTTCTCGTCGCGCTCTTCACCGGGTCGGACGATGCTGCCGTCGCGCGGGAATACCTTGTGCTGGTCGACTTGCGGCTGCCGCGCACGCTGCTGGGCGCTTTCGTGGGCGCTTCCCTTGCGGTTGCCGGGGCGATGATGCAGGGGCTCTTTCGCAATCCGCTGGCAGATCCTGGCTTGATCGGCGTCTCTTCGGGCGCTGCGCTCGCGGCCGTTGCCACCATCGCGCTGGGGAACACGTTCGCTGCGCCCTGGGTCAAGATTTTTGGCGTCTATGCGCTTCCGTTTGCGGCCTTTTTCGGTGGCCTTGCGGCAACGTTCGTTCTGGTTTCCGTGGCCGGCCGCCATGGTCAGCTCATGGTTGGCACCCTGCTGCTGGCCGGCATCGCCATTGGCGCGCTCGCAGGCGCCCTGACAGGACTGCTGTCGTACACAAGCGACGATCGCGAATTGCGGGATCTCACGCTCTGGTCCATGGGCAGCTTGTCCGGTGCCAGTTGGCCGAAGGTTATCGCCACGTTGCCTTTTGCGGTCGCTGTTGCGCTTGCCGTTCCGCGTCTCGTCCGCGGACTGAACGGCTTCCTGCTGGGCGAAGCGGAGGCCTTTCACATGGGCATTGACGTGGAGGCGACCAAGCGCCTGGCGATTGCAATCTCGGCCGCTGCCGTCGGTGCCGCCGTCGCCGTCGCCGGCGTCGTGGGATTTGTCGGCATCGTCATTCCCCACGTCATCCGTCTCATCGCAGGGCCGGACCACAGGTTCGTGCTTCCGGCCGGCGCGCTGCTCGGCGCCGCGCTGGTGCTCGTCGCCGACGTGGCCGCCCGCATGATCGTGCGGCCGGCCGAGCTGCCGCTCGGGATCATCATGGCAGCCATCGGCGCGCCGGTTTTCCTGCACCTTGTGACCCGTCGCGGCATAGGCGGTGTGGAGTAGCCGGTGCTCGAAGCCAAAGGCATCACGGTCGAGCGCAGCGGGCGCAAGCTGCTGGATGACGTCTCCGTCGAGATCGCACCGGAGCGCGTGACCGCCATCGTCGGCCCCAACGGCGCGGGCAAGTCGACCCTGATCAAAGTTCTCGCCGGCGAGATCGTCGCCACGCACGGTGATGTCCTCATCGACGGCCGCAATCTGAAGTCGTTTCGCGCGGCAGAGCTGGCGGCACGACGCGCCATCGTCCCGCAATCGACGTTCCTCTCGTTTCCGTTCTCGGTGATCGAGGTGGTGACGCTCGGTGCGTCCGTGCCCGGGTTCGACCAGAACCCGGAGCATAGCAAACGTATCGCGGAGGATGCTTTATCCGATGTCGGACTGACCGATTTCCGCGATCGCCTCTATTCCCAGCTTTCGGGCGGCGAGCGGCAACGGGTCCATGTCGCGCGCGCGCTGTGCCAGCTTAATACCGGCATACGCCGCCAGGGCCATACGGCGGTGCTTCTGCTCGACGAGCCCACGTCCAGCCTCGATTTGTCGCATCAGAGCCTCGTTCTGGGCGAAGCACGATCGCAGGCCGACGAGGGCCGGGCGGTAGCTGTCGTGCTGCACGATCTCAATCTTGCCGCCGCCTGGGCTGACGACATTATTCTCATGAGTTCAGGCGCCATTGCCGCCCGAGGGCCGCCGTCGGAGATCTTCCGGGACGACCTACTATCGGCCGTATTCGGTTGCCAGATCCGGGCCAACATCCCGCCTCCGGCCGGGACACCCTACATGTTGCCGCATTTTCTGCGATCTGGGCCCGCAAGGCCCGCTGATCGGGAGGCTGAGGCCGGTTCCAAACATCGTTCCATAGAGTATGCTGCGGACCAGCGCGGAACAGCTCAAGTGCGCGATTGACAGGACATCGACATGCGATTGACCAAGACCACAAGTCACGCCATCCGCATTCTGATCGATTGCGCGCAGGCCGGCGGCGAGCTGATCAAGGTCGCCGAAATCGCCGGCCGCCTCGAGATCACACCGCTGAACGTTTTCAAGATCGTCCACATGCTGTCGCGTGCCGGCTTCATCGTTGCTGTCCGCGGGCGCAACGGCGGCGTCCGCCTCGCCCGGCCGGCGACCGAGATCCGCATCGGCGATGTCGTGAGGGCGACGGAGATCACGAGCGTCGAGGTTGAGAGTGTAGCCGAGGACAAAAAGCGCTCGAAGAAGGGCGCACGCAAGCTCAACACGATTTTCGACGAGGCACTGGAAGCGTTCATCAGCGTGCTCGACCGCCACACCCTGGAAGACATGGCCCGAGGCCGTGCCGCACCCGGCGTTCCGGAGGCACCTGACGGCAGCGGCAAGCCGCGCATTCGCGCCGCAGGGCGGCGCGAAGAGCAGAAGTTGCGATCTCTGTTGTCTGAATAAACGAGCGCATAGCGGGAGGGCATTCCTCCTGCCAAGGCCCATTTGCCATAGTTTTGATTTCTCGAATTATTCTAATTCCGGCTGAGATCATTCCGCGCTTGAC
>CADEFX010000205.1:7023-8238 GCA_902826715.1 uncultured Hyphomicrobiales bacterium
GATTTGTAAGTCGAGCGGGTTAACGCCCTCCAGATTCAGCTTCCGATGTCGGGGCCTTGAACCCCAGTTGTTGGAGACGCTCGATGCAGATTCACGATGTGGCGGGGCGGCCGTGAATAAGCCGTGGCGGCCCGAGTCACTTGCCGACGCGCGCTGTCCGATGCGGCAGACACCGTTGGATCGCGGTCCCGAGCATCTCGTCGGCATCGGCTTCCGTTGCTGGCTCGCCGGCTACGAGACGGGCGAGATTGCATGCTGGGAGCAGGCCTGGACGGCCTATGCCGAGGCGCTCGGTCCGGTCGATGCCAAGCGCGCGCTGGGCGACCTGTCCGGGTGGGTTCGAGCCGTCAAGGGACATGCTCAGCGCCGCATCGAGACGTTTCCGCCGGGGTGCAAAGGCTTTTGCCGCGACGAATGCGTCGCCATCTCCATGATCGCCTCGTGCCAGCACAATGCCTGCCCGGCGCTTCGAGCTTGTGCCTTCACGTTGCTCGGCTGCCCGATGATCGACGAGGTGATCGAGGGAGCGGAGAGTTTCGCGGCGACGCTCCGGTCCGTCAGCCAGGTTCTGTCGCCGGCGTCGATCTGTGCCGTCGCGCACTTGCCGCTCGGCCAAAGCCAGATGCAGCATTGAGACCGGGTGGAGCGAGCACAGCGTTATGATTGTCTGTTCCTGCACTGTCATCACCGACGCGCATATCGAAACGGCATTGCTCGAGATCCTAGGCCAGCCCAATGCCCCGATCCCGACTCCCGGCGTCGTGTTTCGCCACCTTTCAAAGAAGATGAATTGCTGCGGTTGCGCACCCCTGCTGGTGTCGACGATCTATCAAATCGTTCAGAAACTTGAGCGCGAAGAACGCATTTGCCCGTGCGCCTGCGCCAGCGCCAAGACCAAGCTGGAAAAGCTGTTCGTCGCGTATCGCAGGCCGAACTGGGACGCGGAACCTGTGCGCGTGCCTGAAGACGTGGCTGAACTGACTTCCGTTTAATTCCCTGCAATGATAGGGGTGCAGTGGTGCGCTGGCCGGGCTTCCGGTCCCGGCGCGCTGCACGTTTTGGATAGCCCATCCAACCCAATCAAAAGCCAGGCACGGAGCGTCCGCCATGAAGGGGAAAAAAGAAGTCATCGACATCCTCAACGAGGCGTTGAAGCACGAGCTCACGGCCGTCAGCCAGCAGATGGGCGCCAACGCCGAAGAAACGTCGGCACAA
>CADEFX010000206.1 GCA_902826715.1 uncultured Hyphomicrobiales bacterium
AATTATAACGGTACGGCCCTCGCCGTTCCGCCCCTGCGGGGGACAGTGACGTGACACAAAGCCTCGGGTCCGATGGGCCGCGAGGATAATCGTATTGGAATGCATTGCGGTCTGGGGACAGCCGGTTTATTCCGACATTGGAATTATTCTAATATAGGAATGCCATCATGATCCCCGGTTTCGCCGGCCGCCGCCGTTTCTCGGATCTGTCGGAAGCCGAGATTCTGGCCCTTGCCATCTCCTCGGAGGAGGACGACGGGCGCATCTACGCCACCTATGCCGAGCGGCTGCGCGCAGATTACCCAGCCTCAGCAGCCATTTTCGACGGCATGGCCGCCGAGGAGAACGAGCATCGCCGACGGCTCATCACGGCCTACGAGACCCGCTTCGGCAAGGTCATCCCGCTTCTGCGGCGCGAGCATGTCGCCGGCTACTATTCGCGGCGGCCTGTCTGGCTCATCGAGAACCTGGGGCTCGATCGCATCCGCCAGGAAGCTGCGCGTATGGAGGACGAGGCGGCCGCGTTCTACGCCGAGGCCGCAAAGACGAGCACCGACGCAGGCACACGCCGACTGCTCGGCGATCTTGCCGCCGCAGAACTTCAGCACGAGAAGCGCGCCCAGAGCCTCGAAGCGGTCAATCTGACGGAGGGTGTGCGCGAGGACGAGCGCGGCAGGGCGCGCCGCCAGTTCGTGCTGACGTGGGTGCAACCGGGCCTGGCGGGGCTCATGGACGGATCGGTGTCGACCTTGGCACCGATTTTCGCAACTGCGTTCGCCACGCAGAATACGTGGACGACATTTCTGGTGGGGCTCGCCGCGTCGGTGGGTGCAGGAATCTCCATGGGGTTCACGGAGGCCGCGCACGACGACGGCGTGATCTCGGGGCGCGGCTCGCCGGTGAAACGCGGGCTGGCGTCAGGGATTATGACGGCTATCGGCGGGCTAGGGCATGCGCTGCCCTATCTCATCCCGCATTTCTGGACGGCCACGAGCATCGCGGGCATCGTGGTCTTCATCGAGTTGTGGGCGATCGCCTGGATCCAAAATCGCTATATGGAAACGCCGTTCCTGCGCGCCGCCTTCCAGGTCGTTCTCGGAGGCGCACTGGTGCTTGCCGCCGGCATCGTGATCGGCGGAAGCTGAGGAGCCTGGACGCAACGCGTGAGCATGGGTCATGTCAATTCCGCCCCGACTCTACCTGGCCGGTCCCGAGGTGTTTTTGCCCGACGCACTGTCGGTCGGGCAGGCGAAGGTGGCGCTGTGCGCGGTGCATGGCTGCGAGGGCGTGTTTCCCCTCGATGCGAGCCTCGATCTGACCGGCCTCGAGAAGCACGAGCAGGCGGCACGCATCTCGGCGGCCAACGAAGGCCTGATGCGGACCTGCGACGCGCTGATCGCCAACCTGACGCCGTTCCGCGGTGTGTCGATGGACAGCGGCACCGCCTTCGAGGTGGGGTTCATGCGCGCGCTCAACCGGCCCGTGCTCGGCTACAGCAATGTCGTGGGCGACTACAAGGCGCGCGCCGACGCTTACCGTGGGCTGCCGAGCGGCCTGCCAGACGCGGATGCCCCGGATGTGGACGTGGAGGATTTCGGCCTGGAGGAAAACCTCATGATCGCTGTCGCGATCACGCAGTCCGGCGCGTCTGTGGTCGTGCGGGCGGTTCCGCCGGGCCAGGAAATGCGCGACTTGACCGGTTTTGAGGCATGCCTGCTTCAAGTGCAGCGCATTCTCAAAGCTTGAAAAGAGCCCGGACGCACGATACGTGCCGCTTCCAGGCAACGGCATCCGGGCAATTCCATACCGGCCCGGTCCTTGCACGGCATTCCGCCCGGCTTGGCCTTGCCTCGCCAGGATGGAGCAGCAATCATTTGATTCCCGCGTTGTACCACCGTCGGAAATCCGCAAACCCCAATGACCCTTCTCGCCGCCCGCCACGTCACGACCTACCGCTACCGGCGGCCGGTAACGTTCGGCGAGCACCGGCTCATGTTCCGGCCGCGCGACAGCTACGACCAGAAGCTGCTGGAAGCGCGGCTGAGCATCTCGCCCGAGCCTGCCAACGTGCGCTGGCTGCACGACGTATTCGGCAACTGCGTGACGGTGGTGGACTTCGACGCGCCGTGCGACGAGTTGCGCTTCGAGAGCAATATCCGGCTGGACCACGCGCCGTCGAACACTCCCGACTTTCGCATCGAGGACGAGGCGGCGACGTTTCCGTTTGCCTACGCTGAGGACGAGATGCCGGATCTGGCGCCCTTGATCACGCCACAGTATCCCGATGCCGCCGTGCACGAGTGGGCGCTACGCTTCGTGCGCCAGGGACACCCGACCGATACCGGCGCGCTGCTGATGACGCTCACCAACGCTTGCCGCGAAAGCTTCACGTATGAGCGGCGGACGGCCAAGGGCATCCGCCATCCGGCCATGACGCTGAAGCTCGGGCGCGGGAGCTGCCGTGATTTCGCGCTGCTGATGATCGAGGCGGTGCGGTCGCTCGGTTTGGCGGCGAGGTTCGTGTCGGGCTACATTTACGTACCGACCCGCGACGGACCGCGGCACCTGGGCGGCGGCTCGACTCACGCGTGGTGCCAAGTTTATCTGCCGGGCGCGGGCTGGGTGGAGTTCGATCCGACCAATGCGATCGTCGGCAATCGCGACCTCATTCGCGTGGCGGTCGCACGCGATCCGGGCCAGGCCATTCCGCTGTCGGGCACCTACGCAGGCGCCGCCGACGACTTTCTCGATATGGCGGTGGAGGTACGTGTGCGGTCGGAGCGGAACGGAGACGCACCGGCGATATACTCGGCTGCGGAACTGTAAGGCCGACGAAGCGTTCGTTGGAGCATGCCCAGCACGGGCACGGTGCCTGCTTCTTTTCGTCAGACCGAGCGGCTTGGGTGGGAACGTTTTGATGCAGATCCGAGCCGGTTACGAGATCATCTACGAATGCCCGCAGGCAACGCCGATGATCCTGATGCTGACGGTACATCCCTCGCGTCGCGGCGATCTGATCACGCCGCACACGATCACCTTCGACCCGCCAGTGACGGCGCACGACTACAGCGACACGTTCGGCAACGTCTGTACGCGCATTGTTGCGCCGGCAGGGCAGCTCACCATCGGCGCCAATTTTACGATCAACGATCACGGCAGGCCCGACAGGGTCGCGCCCGAGGCGCAGCAGGTCCCGGTCCAGGATCTCCCGGCCGAGACATTGGTCTATCTTCTCGGCAGCCGCTATTGCGATACCGATCATCTTTCCAACACGGCCTGGTCGCTGTTCGCAACCGGGCCGACAGGATGGGCACGCGTGCAGGCGATCTGCGACTACGTGCACGAGCGCCTCACCTTCGGCTACAAGCATGCTTCCGTCACGCGGACGGCGTGGGATGGCTTCAACGAGCAGCGCGGCGTGTGCCGCGACTTCGCCCATCTGGCCATTACGCTATGCCGCTGCATGAACATTCCGGCACGCTATTGCACCGGCTATCTGGGCGATATCGGCGTGCCGGCCGTGCCTGACCCCATGGATTTCAGCGCTTGGTTCGAGGTGTACCTGGACGGCGGCTGGTATACCTTCGACGCGCGCCACAACAAGCCGCGTATTGGGCGCATTCTCGTCGCCCGCGGGCGCGACGCTACCGATGTGGCTCTGTCGACGGCTTTCGGGACGGCGCGTCTCGCACAATTCAAGGTGGTGACCGACGAGACCGCCGTTTAGGTGCACCGCGAGACGAAATTATTCCCCGCGCGAGACGCGTGCGTCACAATCCTTCCGTAAACAACGCGTCTATCACGCTCGCGCGGAGCCTTTCCGCTGGATGAGAGGGAGGAATCTATGTGGCGCAAGTGGTGTTTGTTTGCGCTGTCGGCACTGTGCGTATTGGGACTGGCGGCCGGCGACGCGTCCGCACAACGCCGTGATCGCGACCGCGATCGGGACGGGGGTCGTGACCGAGACCGCAGCGAATGGGAATTGCTGGGCTCTCAAACCGTCGGCTTTCGCGTCGACCGGGATGTCATACAAGTCGGCCGCCGCGAGGGCCGCTTCACGCGCATTGCGCTCGAGGCGCGCGACAATGATATTTACGTCATGGACCTAAAGGTCGTGTTTCTCAACAATGAGGTGCAGGACATCCCCGTTCGGGCACAGATTCGACGCAACGACCGGACGCGTCCTCTCGATCTCATCGGCGGAGAGCGCGGCATCCGGCAGATCGAAATTGTCTATCGGACCCGTCCCGGCTTCGGCGGACGCGCCATCCTCAACGTCTATGGTGAAAAGGATCGCGGTGGCGGCAGGCCAGGACCTGGTCCGGGCCCCGGCGCTGACCGATGGGACGAGCTTGGCTGTCAGAAAGTCGGCTTCCTGGTCGACCGCGATGTCATTCGCGTGGGGCGCGAGGACGGGCGCTTTCGCGCCATCCGCATCCGCGTTGCGGGCAATCGCGTGCACATGATGGACCTCAAGGTCGTCTATGCGAACGGCGCGCCGGACGACATTCCCGTGCGCGAGGAAATCCGTGCCGGTGGCCAAACCCGGCCGCTGGATTTGAGAGGCGAACGCCGGTCGATCCGGCAAATCGAGATGGTCTATCGCTCGCAGCCGAGCCTGCGTGGGCAGGCGACCGTGTGCGTTGACGGCCTGCACTAGGCGAGTCGTCCACCGCACTGCGATATCGAGACAGGGCCCGCCACGCCGTGGCGGGCCTTTCGCGTTAGCGCCAGCCGTAGTTGAAGCTCAGTGAGATCCGGTCCTTGCGGGAGCGATTGATCGGGACCTCGTGGCGCAGCCAGCTTTCCCACAGCAGGACGGTGCCGGGCTTCGGCGCGACGGTTATGAAGGTCCGGTTCTCCCGCCGCGCTCCAGCTTTGCGCGGCGGCGCCGCCATCATGAGGCCGAGGCGCGGGTCCTCGAACTTGATGACGTCCGCCGCCGGCGGGACGGCCACATAGTAGGTGCCGCTGACGACGGAATGCGGATGGATGTGGGCTGCGTGCGTACCGCCGGGAGCGAGGACGTTGAACCAAATGCTGTCGAGCGCCAGCTTGCGCCCCCGCAAGTCCAGATCGACCTCACGCGAGAAAGCCGCAACATGACGATCAAGGTGGCCTTGCAGCTCCGCGACCTCGGGAGACCGCCACACCAGATCATCGAGAGACGCGTAGGAGGTGTAACCGGCATAGCCGTGCGCGCGGCACCACGCCTGCCCGGCGCGATCCGCAGCGGCGGTGGCACGGCTCGCGCGCTCGAGGTCGGCAAGCAGACGTTGACCGGCACGGCCGGCGATGCGGGCTTCGTAGAGGCTGGTCGCAAACAGCAGGGATGTTTTCGGCATGGTCCCGCCCTAGCGGGATGCGTTCCGCAAGTCAAAGCTTGTCGTTCCCTATGCTTGCCGCGCTAGGCACGCGATAGTGTTCGCGTCGTCTCATACCAAGGCCGCAGGAGTTCGAGCGCGCGGCGGCAGCCGTCGAGATCGTGGCCGTTGACGATCGCCAGGCGGAAGCCGCCCGGCGGCATCGCGTGCCAGGCGGGCTCCCAATCCTCATGGAAGCTGATCTGCAGGCTCGTGACGCCCGCCTGGCGGCGCGCGGCTTCCTGCAGGTCCGCCGGCGGATGGCGATAGAGAAATCCATGCGGGCCGAACAACGGCACGCTGTAGCCGTCGCGGCGATCGCTGTCGGCGAACATCCAGCGCCCGGCTGCATAGAGCTCGATGGCGGCGCGGACCCAGGCATCGCCGCCATAGAGGTCCGGCCACTGATCGGAGAACCTGAGATGCACCTCGATGATTTTCGCACCGATGGTCTCGATGTTGACGAGCCCGGAGTAGGCGGGGAGGTGTTTGCTCATCCAGGCCGCGCAATAGGCCTCGATCTCCGGCCGGGCCTCAGCCAGCACCAGCCAGCTGTCGAACGTGCCGCCTGTCGCGCCCTCCCCGATGGCATGACGCCACCACCGCGCCTCGCCGCGGACGAGAGCGACGTCGGTGCTGACGTGCTCGCCTTCCAGCAAGGGCATCCACATATGGCCGGGCGTCTGGTGAGCCTGATAATCGGTCTCATTGGCCAGCACGCGGCTGTCGGTGCCCATGCCGCGGAGGTTCATCAGCGGTTTGGAGAAAACTGGAAAGGCCGGTGGTGGCAGGCCATGCGGGCCGGCGGATAAGTCCTGAGACAGGGCAACGGCAAGCTTATCGTACACCCAGCGCTCGCGGGGATACCAGGCCCAGGCATCCCCGTCGTCTGTGGGAATGCTAATATGCTGCGGACAAGGAATGTGCTGGAAGAACTGCACCCGCCAAGGGTCGTGCTCGGCGATGGGCATGGATGCTCTATGATGTCGCAATGGCCGCGCGCAACAGCACCTCAGGTGCCGCCGGGCGTATCCCAGCCGACCGTATCCTTGTCGAGGAACTTGTTGGGCTTGAGGAATATGGACAGCACCAGGCAGCCGTTGGGCGAATGCGCGTCATGCCTGTTGCCAGCCGGCCGCCAGACGAAGTTGCCAGCCGAGGCGATGCCCTCGGCATCCTCCAAAGTTCCTTCCAGCACCCAGGTCTGCTCGATGGCCACATGCTCGTGGTAGGGAAGCTTGGTGCCGGGTGCAAAGCGGAACAGCGCCGTGATCAGCCCTGTATCCTTGTCCTCAACCAGGACCTTCATCGTGACACCGGGAAAGCGCGTCTCCTGCCAGGGAAGCTCGGCTACGTTAAGGTAGCGGGACGCCAGGGGCCCAAGTTTCTCGTCGCCCTTCAAGAACGGTGTTTGCGCAACCATAGCGGCCTCCCTTGCCCTCATCGTCGGGCACGGACCCGGCGCCTGGAAAGACTTTCATCGCGCTATCGAGATGTCAAACAGGTCATCGATCCCGCGCGGCAGATCATCTCTGAAAGACGCGCCCGAAAGGCCTATAGTCGCGACACAACACATGCAGCAGCCGAGGACCGGACCGTTGAGCCAAGCCGCCACAGAAACCTTGATCCGGAGCTATTACGACGCCTTCAACCGCGGTGATACGGAAGGCGTGCTCGCCTGTCTGGCCGACGACGTCGTGCACGACGTCAACCAGGGCGTGCGCCGCAAGGGCAAGGCAGCGTTCCGCGCGTTCAGTCAGCATATGTCCCGCTGCTACCGCGAGCAGCTCATCGACATGGTCGTTCTGGCGAGCAGCGACGGTCTGCGCGCGGCCGCGGAGTTCAACGTGCACGGCACGTACCTGCAAACCGACGAAGGCCTGCCGCCGGCCAACGGCCAGACCTATAATCTGCCGGCCGGAACCTTCTTTGCAGTCAAGGACGGTCGCATTGCCCGCGTCACGACGTATTACAATCTGACCGACTGGCTGGTGCAGGTCACGGGCGAAGGACAGACATGAGCCTGCGGATCGAGCGCCTCACGGGCAGCGCGCTGGCGTCAACGGTCCCCGAGCTCGCACGCCTGCGCATGACGGTGTTTCGCGATTGGCCCTATCTTTACGATGGTACGCTGGACTACGAACAGGACTACCTCGCCACGTTCTCTGCCGCCGCCGGCGCAGTCGTCGTGGCCGCCTACGCCAGCGATGCGATGATCGGCGCGGCAACGGCAGCTCCCCTTCTCGACAGCGCGGCGGAGTTCGCGGCGCCGTTCCGGGCGCGCGGCGACGACCCGGCGAACATTTTCTATTTCGGCGAATCCGTGCTCTTGAGCGCCTATCGCGGCAAGGGACTCGGGCATGCCTTCTTCGATCATCGCGAGGCGCATGCGCGCAGCTTCGGCGCTTTCACGCTCGCCGCATTTTGTGCCGTGCAGCGGCCGGCCGAACATCCGTTGCGGCCACAGGATTACGTTCCGTTGGACGCCTTCTGGCGCAAGCGCGGCTTCGAGAAGGCTTACGGTTTGACAACGTCCTTTTCCTGGAAGGATGTCGACCAACCCGATGAGACGGCCAAGCCCATGCAGTTCTGGATCAAGGCGCTGAACCCATGAGCGCGCGCAACACGATCAAGGTGGCGACCGCGCAGTATCCGATCGACCAGCTTCAAACCATGGATGCCGCCAGGGACAAAATCGCCCGCTGGGTCGCAGATGCGGCGAGCCAAGGTGCCGAGCTCATGGTGTTTCCCGAGTACGGCGCCATGGAGCTGTCCGCCATCCGCGGCCTTCAGGTGGCGGCCGACGTGCCTGCGTCCCTCGACGCTGTAGCGGAGACGCGTGGCGAAATCGATGCGCTGCACGCCGA